>JBBDSK010000122.1:0-7285 GCA_040904985.1 Woeseia sp.
CGCCGCGCAGCACGACATGGTTGGCGACGGCGCGCAGCATCCCGCCGACATGGCCGCCGACCTCCAGCCGCCGCGCCGCGACCAGCGCATCGCCAGCGATATCGGCGCCGTCGCGCAGCCGCACGCGGGCGCCGGCCAGCATGGCGTCGCCGCCGACCGCGGCCGACAGCTCGACGCGCCCGCCGGCCGCCATCACGTCGCCCCCGGCCTCGCCGCCGACCTCGACGAAGGCGCCGGCGGCGAAGATGTCCTGGGCGGCGCTGTCGCGCACCGAGACGCGGCTGCCGGCGAGGAACATGTCGACGGCGCGCGCGCCGACCACGTCGACCGCGCGGCCAGCGGCGAACAGGTCGTCCGACACCTGCGCGTCGACCGCCACCGCCCGACCGGCGCGGAACATCTTGCCGGTCTGCTGGCCGGTGCCGACGACGCGCTCGTGCCGGTCGCCGTCGCGGTCCTGCGCCAGTGCGGCGCCAGGCAGTGCCAGCACGAAGCCGACGGCGAGCACGGCCGCGGCGCGCGGCAGGCGGCGGAAGAAGTAGCGGGTGCGGCCCGGTCGGCTGGTCATGCGTTCCTCGCGTTCGTCGTTGGTTCCTGCGGGCCTCGTGCTGCCGGGGCCCGCGGCGGGTCTATTCGTCGAGCACCGCGACGGCGCGGATCGGGCTGCCGGAGCCGCCCCTGATCTTCAGCGGAAAGCCGATGAAGCGGAAGCGACCCTTGCCGACCAGCTTGTCGAGGTTGCACAGGCATTCCATGTGGGTGATGCCGAGCTCCCAGCAAAGCCGGTGCGCCTTCGAGTTGGTCTCGCCGACCACGGCCGGGCTGACCGCCTCGACACCGAACATGCCGATCCCCTTCTCCGCCAGCCAGCGGATGCCCTCAAGCGACAGACCGGGGAAGTCGAAGCCGTATTCCGGCTTGCCGTAGAGACGGTCGTGCGTCGCCATGTAGACCAGCACGGTGTCGCCCTGCCTGATCTCCTGCCCCGACGCCTCCAGCGCCGCCTCCAGCTCCGCGACCGTCACCGAGTGCTTGAGCGGGACGTGCGACAGGTCGAGGCAGATCGCCTCGGTGTAGAAGCGCTCCAGCGGCATCTGGTCGATGGTCGCGCCCTTGGCCTCGGGTAGCGAATAGAAGTGCACCGGCGCATCGACATGGGTGCCGCTGTGGTCCGACATCTGGATGGCGAAGGCCTTGGAGTAGTACTCGACGCCGTTGAACACCTTGGGCGTCGTGTGGTCATTCCAGACCGACATCACGAACGGCGGATGGTTCGGGTGCATCGGGGCGCGGTGGTAGAGCTCGCGGCTGAGGTCGATGAGCTGCATGCGGCGGTCCTTCCCTGGGTGGCGGCTCTGCGGCCGGTCAGGCCCCGATGGTAACGGCGCCGGCGCGGATGGCGAGAGCGGCGGTGCGGTGGCGTGGCGGCGGAAACGGCCTTTTCGCTTTAAGGGTGGCCGGGATTGGCCGCGGATGCGGCCGGAATGTCATCGTTTGGGACGCGATTTCCGCACCGGGGGGACCTCTACGGCCCTGATACAAAACGACTTTGCCCGGCGATGCAGCCTGCCGCGCCTGCAGAATGTCATCAAATGTCATCATTCTCAGATTTGCCCCCCTTCCCGGATGAATGCTCCACCGTTCGATATGGGTAATAATTCCTCGCCTTCAAGAGGGCGAAAAACTACCTGAGATTGCATAACGAGACCTTATTGCAATTCGACTGAAATGTTCTACTCTTGTTCACGCTCCGCTTGACGGATCGGACGCTTTCCGCCATTTTGGCAAAAAAATTCCCTGAGGGCCGATGCATGCAGCCAGCCTCCACTGAAAGCGAGTTTGCCCGACTGCGTGAACGGGCAGGTCTGTCGATTGAAGATGTGGCAAGGGAGGTCGGCTTCTCGGTCCGGACCGTCTATCGGTGGGACAAGGGGGAAAAGCCGGCCCGCAAGGCGGCAATCCATTTTCTCGAAAATCTGGTGCGCACGGTCCGACCCGGCACGCCGGAAAATCCGGCCTTCAGGTTCATCGACCTGTTCGCGGGGATCGGGGGCTTGCGCCGGGGCTTCGAGCCGCTCGGCGGCAAGTGCGTGTTCACCAGCGAATGGGACCGGTACGCGCAGTTGACCTACCGCGCCAATTACGGCTGCGACCACGAAATCGCCGGCGACATCACCAAGGTCGCAGTCGATGACATTCCGGAGCATGACCTGCTGCTGGCCGGCTTTCCCTGTCAGCCGTTCTCCATCGCCGGCGTTTCGAAGAAGAACGCACTCAGACGCCCGCACGGGTTCCGCTGCGACGCCCAGGGAACGCTTTTCTTCGACGTGGCGAGGATCATCGAGGCGCACCGGCCCAGGTCCTTCCTCCTGGAGAACGTGAAAAACCTCGTGAATCACGACAGGGGCCGGACGTTCGAGGTGATTCGCCAGACCCTGACGAAGGAACTCGGCTACCAGATCGGCTGCAAGGTGGTGGATGCGCGTTCCTGGGTGCCGCAACACCGGGAGCGGATTTTCATCGTCGGCTTTCGGGACAGCAACAGGTTCACCTTCGACGACTTTCACACGCCCGATCCCCTTTCGGGACCGCGGCTGGGCACGATCCTGCATCCAGAGGACGGGACGGAGCCGCCCGAGAAGCCCTTCACATACGGCGACAAGGCAAGGGTCAGCCCGAAATACAGCCTCACCGATCACCTGTGGCGCTACCTTCAGGCCTATGCCGCGAAGCATCGGGCAGCCGGAAACGGCTTCGGGTTCGGTCTCGTGGGGCCGCAAGACGTGTCACGCACCCTGTCGGCCCGGTACTACAAGGACGGCTCGGAAATCCTCGTCCGTCAGGAAGGCCGCAACCCCAGACGGCTAACGCCGCGCGAGTGCGCCCGCCTGATGGGCTTCGAGAAGCCGGGGGCCTGCGAGTTCGCAATACCGGTATCCGATACCCAAGCCTACAAGCAGTTCGGCAATGCGGTGGCCGTACCGTGCGTCGAGGCCGTAGCCCGCCATATGGCACCCTGGCTCATGGACGAGAGCCTGGTACCCTACACGATCCAGCAGATGCCGTTACCGCTCGTTGGTTGACGTAGTCGACAAGGCAACGCGGCGCCGCATGATGAGCGGCATCCGCGGCAAGAACACCCGTCCGGAACTGCTTATCCGCAAAGGCCTTCATGCGCGGGGATTCCGCTATCGCCTGCATGACCGGAAGCTGCCGGGCAAGCCCGATCTCGTCTTTCCGGGAAGGAAGGCGGTGATCTTCGTTAACGGATGCTTCTGGCACGGCCACGACTGCCATCTTTTCAAATGGCCCGCCTCCCGGCCGGATTTCTGGCAGGGGAAGATCGAGGACAATCGTCGGCGTGATGCAGAAATCCGCAAGCGCCTGCAGGACGTGGGCTGGCGGTCTCTGGTGATCTGGGAATGCGCAGTGAAGGGCAAGCACCGTCTTGATCCGGAAACGCTTCTGGCGCGCACCGCAGCCTGGATCAGGGGAGAGGAGTTCGAGAACGATATAGCTGGGGAAATCCCATGAAGTTCGGGATGCTGACGGACCATTTCCAAGGCGCTGGTGCAAAACGCCTTACCCAGGTCGAAGTTAACAAACTCCGCTCGAATCAGCACGAGTTCCAGGGCGTCAGTGCCTTCCGGAGCTTCCTCGGAGAACCGGCAGAGAAGACAACATTCCCGGCAACCTTCTACTGGCTGGACGATGATGAAGACAATGAACCGCTGGTTCTGACTTCTTTCAGCACATGGAGCGATGTGCGGCGGACCAATCCGAACCGCTCGGCTGAGTATCATCTCTACTATTCAGCCGATTCGGAACCCGTCGTCCACAAGGCCAGCGCCGGCGACCTGCTGATCGTCGCCAAGACGAAACAGGACACGCTCCATCTAATTCTGTGCCCTTCCGACACGACCATCGCGCAACAGCTTCTCTGGTTGTTCGGGATCGATCTGATCGGCACCCGGACGGCAGCCCGTATGCTTTCCACCAGCGAGAGCATCCCTCTCAGCTTCGCGGCCAGGAGCATTCTGGATAGCCTCGGCATCGAAATTGAAGAGCCCGAGCCCGATGCGTTTGGGAAGCTGATCGACAGGTATGGGTGGAAATTTCCAGGGACCGCCGAGTTCTCCGCATTCGCGCGAGAAACCTTTGGAGAAGCCGATCCTCTTGGTGCTCCTGACGAATCGCTCCTAGCATGGATGGATCATGAGGAGGCGCTGTTTCGCCATCTCGAACGCCACGAGGTTTCTGCGCGTCTCGAACAGGGATTCATGGCCGAAGGCAATGCAGACGTCGAGGGATTCCTGTCGTTCTCCCTGAGAGTCCAGAATCGCCGAAAATCCCGAGCCGGATGGGCGCTAGGACATCATGTGGAAGCTATCCTCTCAGCTCATAATCTGCACTATACGCGTGAGGCTAAAACCGAGAAGCGCAATGGGCCGGATTTTCTCTTTCCCGGAGAATCAGAATATCATGACCCTGACTTCGATCCGGCATTGCTCACAATGTTGGGGGCGAAGACCAGTTGCAAGGATCGCTGGCGCCAGGTGCTGGCCGAGGCACACAAGATCAAAACAAAACACCTGCTGACCCTTCAGCCCGGAATATCGAAGACACAGACAAACGAGATGCAGGCGGAAAATCTTCAACTCGTAATTCCCGAACCAATCTTCACTTCCTACACGCCGGAGCAACGCGCCTGGCTCATGGACATCAGGGGCTTTGTGGAGTTGGTGAAGGCGAGGCAGACCTGAAGGCGCAGGTCCGGCCCCCGCGCCTGCCTCTCCCCTTGTCATCGGCGGCGGCACGGCATTCGCGGACGCCGGAACGGCCGGGGCAGGCCAGCCGCAGCGAGATCGACTCCCGAGGAGACGTTGGCCGATGGATGGAGAGAGCCCCGACATACCGCTGGCGGTGATCCGACGGATCGACGAGGAGGGCGTCAATCCCTGGCGCGCCTTCCGCGAGTGGCGCGGCCTCACCCAGGGCGAAGCCGCGGAAAAGGCCGGCAGCGACCAGAGCAGCATCAGCGCGCTGGAGCGCGGCGACCGCCGGCTCCGACGGCTGCGCCCGAAGCTGGCCGAGGTCTACGGCGT
This sequence comes from Woeseia sp., assembly GCA_040904985.1. Classification (GTDB taxonomy): domain Bacteria; phylum Pseudomonadota; class Gammaproteobacteria; order Steroidobacterales; family Woeseiaceae; genus IDS-8. The sequence continues at coordinate 5,106 of JBBDSK010000122.1, forward strand.
CGCGGTCGCCGACATCGAGGCGTGGGAGAGTGCGCGCGGGAAAGAGGCCGTCGGCACTCCATCATATTAAAAACCTAAAAGGCCCCCACCAAGTTTAAGCACTACCGGTTGACCCGGGCCCATCGCCGCTCCCGTGGCGAGCGCGGCTACTTCTCTTTATGGCTGAAGCTAATGGCTCTAATTTTACCGGCCCGCAGTACGCTGGCTCTCTCGCAATAGCCAGCAGCCGCTCTTCAGTTAATGACGATAGAAAAAAGAATAACCTCTGGGCCACAGCAGACCTTGATTTCACGGATGCCGAATCCATCCCTTGGGATTCAAAAAAATTCCTCACATCTCCAGCAGCGGGCAGAAATTCCTTACGTTGGAATCGTGCCGCTAAGTCCAAGAGAATCTCTTTTCTTCTCCTAGGCAACTCCATCTCGTTGACATATTCAAGAGCATCCCTACCAATCCTGCGCGCGCCGCCACCATATTTTCTTCTTTTCTGTGCCAGACCCCTTGCGCCCTTCACGTCTAAAGAATCCACCAAAAGTTCTAATCGCCGCTGCAACTCGGCCCGCCCATACCGGTCCAGCAAAATTCGAAATAGATCCTCAAACTCGGAGTGGCTCATCCCTTCAAACCTATAGAATCGAAGAATTCCTTAGCAAAATGATAGAACATAGTAGCGTTCCCCAAATGACTATAATCGCCTCTCATCATTTTTGGAAAGCCACGAGAGTGAGGTATTTGGTTTTTGTATATTTTCCATTTGTTATCTCTTGCTTCCGCCTTTATGTCTTGCAATGCTCTCCATTTTTCAGGACCGCCATCGTTGCCTCCATGATAAAAGGGATTGTTGATCACTACACCACAAACATCAATCTGCTGCCCTCGGTTTCGATCACGAAATTGCTGGAGAGATGACTGAAGAAGTGGAAAACCAACAGTGGCGAAATACTCTGGTTTTACCGGGACAAGGACGAGTGCGCTGGCGAAGTACGCAGCTTGCGTGAAAATAGACTCAGTAGGAGCACAATCTATTATTATAATATCTTTATGCTGAAAATAATCAGACACAAACTTAGCAAGAACACGAGGATTTGGCTTCAGAGAGCCAATAAGTGCATCTGAAAAATCGAAACGAGATGGCACCAACTGTAGCCGCTCGTTCCCCAATACTGAAACTACAGCATCATGATGGTCTAGAGGCTTGGGACTCTTTCGGCTCTTACTCGCTGGCTGATACCCATTAAATATTTCTACAATTGACGCCTGCTTGCTATCAAGAAATTTTTGATAACTACCTCTCATAAATGCTTGACTTAGATTTGCTTGAGGATCGAGATCAACAGCCAATACATCAAGCTCTAGGTTATATGCCGCATGCCGAGCTAAGAGAGCCGCTATCGTCGACTTTCCCACCCCGCCCTTCATGTTGATAATTGAAACAGTGATAGGACCCAAGCGTTCCCCCATCGCACACCCCCACAGACCATTTTCCCGTAGTAGATGTTTTATCTTGAGAGCTATCCGTCAGGGACACAAGCGTTGTGGTCACTCAGCTGACCCCCTCAATAACTCACCGCCGTCCCGATCCCGCCGTCGACGGCGATGCACTGCCCCGTCACGACGTCCGCCAGCGGGGAGCAGAAGTAGAGCACGGTCGCGGCGACGTCCTCGGGCTTCGTGAAGCGGCCCATCGGGATTTCGGCGAGCTTGCGCTGCGCGATCTCCTCCACGCTCACGCCGGCGTCGCGGGCGTAGCGTTCGAAGCCCTCCCGCATCCGGTCGGTCGCGGTGGTGCCGGGGTGCACGCAGTTGACGGTGACGTTATGCGGGCCGACGAAGTCGGCGAACTGCTTGGTGAAGTTGGCGACGCCGGCGTTCACCACCCCGTTGGTGATGCGGTAGGGCGCGGAAATGCGCGCGGTCAGGCCGGCGATGTTGACGATGCGGCCCCAGCCCCGCGCCCGCATGTGCGGCAGCACCGCGCGGCAGGCGCGGATGCAGGCCATCAGCTTGACGTCGATGTGGCTGCGCCAGAGTTCGTCCGTCTGCTCGTCCATCGGCGCGCGGACCGAACTGACGGCGTTGTTGACGAGGATGTCGATGCGGCCCGCCTTGTCCGCGATCCCCGCCACGAAGGCGCGGAGGCTGTCGTGGTCGGCGACGTCGGCGACCACCGGCCAGGCCTC
>JBBDSK010000123.1:0-7261 GCA_040904985.1 Woeseia sp.
GACTGCGCTTCCTGTGCATTTCTTCCACGAACCTCGACGAATTCTTCGAGATTCGGGTAGCGGCGCTGAAACAGCGAGTGGAACTGGGCGCTCCGGCTTCCGGACCCGACAAGCTGACGCCGCAACAGTTGCTGAATGAAATCCAGCACCGCGCCCTGCTCCTGGTTGCCGATCAGTACGATCTGCTGAACCGGAAAATTCTCCCCGCCCTCGCTCGCGAACGCATTCGTTTTCTGCAACGCAAGGAATGGAGCAAGGCGCAAAGACGTTGGCTGAAGAACTACTTTGACGACGAAGTCGTCCCCGTGCTCACGCCGATCACGCTGGACCCGTCGCGTCCGTTTCCACGACTGCTCAACAAGAGCCTCAACTTCATCGTCCGCCTCTCGGGCAAGGACGCCTTTGGCCGCTTGCGGCACCGCGCGGTCGTGCAGGCGCCACGGTCACTGCCCAGGATCATTCGCCTCCCCGAGGACCTCGATGAGGCGGGTAACCAGACCTACGTTTTCCTGTCCTCCATCATTCACGCGCACGTTGCGCAGCTGTTTCCCGGGCTCAGCGTAGAGGGCTGCTATCAATTCCGGGTTACGCGGAACAGTAATCTCTACGTGGACGACGAAGAGGTCGACGATCTCATCGCGGCCCTGCAGGGAGAACTCGCTGCCAGCCGCTATGGCGCCGCGGTGCGGCTGGAAGTCGACAGGGACTGCCCGCAGGATCTGCAAAATTTCCTGCTCGACCATTTTGCGCTGGACTTCAGCGATCTGTTCACCGTGGACGGTCCCGTCAACCTCAACCGGCTTGCGACGATCTGCGACATGGCTCGCCGGCCGGAGCTGTGCTACACCCCGTTTTCGCCCGGATTGCCCGCCATTCTGAAAGCCGATGAAGATATTTTTTCGGCACTGCGCAAGGAAAACATCCTGCTGCACCACCCGTACCAGTCTTTCGGCCCTGTGATTGACTTTGTCGCAACCGCCGCGGCGGATCCGCAGGTTCTGGCAATCAAGCAGACGCTTTACCGGACGGGGCCGGACTCCCCTTTCGTCGACCAGCTCGTCAGGGCAGCGAGAGCGGGCAAAGAGGTAACGGTCGTGGTCGAGCTGATGGCGAGATTCGACGAAGCCGCGAATATTTCAGTCGCCACGCGGCTGCAGGAAGCCGGCGCGCACGTCGTTTACGGACTCGTCGGCTATAAAACGCATGCAAAAATGGTCCTGGTCGTACGTCGCGAGAAAGGCAAGCTGACACGCTACGTGCATCTCGGCACCGGCAATTATCATCCGGGTACCGCCCGTCTTTACACCGACTACGGCTTCCTCAGTTGCAGCCGCCAATTGGGCGAGGATGTGCACAATGTCTTCATGCAGCTTACCAGTCTCACCGCCGCGAGAGATCTGCACAGGATTCTCGTCGCTCCGTTCGGCCTTTTGCAGGATTTGATAAGCCGTATCGAGCGCGAGGCAGCGCATGCGGCGAGCGGTGCAGAGGGAAGAATAGTGGCAAAGATCAACGCGCTGATCGAGCCCCAGATCATTGATGCCCTCTATCGGGCCTCGGCGGCAGGGGTAAGGATCGACCTGGTTGTCCGCGGTATTTGCTCGCTCCGACCGGGCGTGCCCGGGCTCTCGGAAAACATCTGCGTGCGTTCGATCATTGGCCGTTTCCTGGAGCACTCTCGGGTCTATTACTTCAGGAACAACGGAAAGGAAGAGTACTTTTGCTCCAGCGCAGACTGGATGGACCGCAATTTCTTTCGCCGCACGGAAACCTGTTTCCCAGTAAGGCAGCGGCCGCTCAAGGAGCGCCTGAAAGCCGACCTCGACCTGCTTCTTGCCGACAATTGCCAGGCCTGGGCGCTAAAGGGAGACGGCAGCTACGAGAAGCTCGACCCGGGAAGCGACTTTCCGGTCTCGGCGCAGCAGGAACTGCTGGCGGAGCTTGCCGGCGCCAGTTGAGCGGCCGGATTTGCCGGTGCACCTGTTGCAACCGCGCGCCGTCGATGGGGCAATCAGCCGAACCGCAGTCGAAATCCGGCCTGACGCAGGTAATCCCGCTCGCGCCGGAGGTCGGCCACCGTCAGCGGATTGGCCCGCAGCCAGCCCTTCGGGAATGAGAGCTTGAGCTCCTTTTTACCAGCCGCCAGTTTCACCGGAGGCAGTTCCGCGCTGTTGCGGCTGCGGTGCAGCAGAACGGCGAGACGCAGCAACAGTGCGAGCCGCAGCACGGGCTCGCGCCAGGCACGGGGAAGATCACGGGCGTAACGCAGGTTTATGTCCCGTCTCTGGTTGGCGATCAGAAAGGCGAGAATTCGCTGTTCCTCGTGAGGGAATCCCGGAAGGTTGGCGTGTTCGGCAATATAGGCTCCATGCCGCTGATAGCCGTCATGGGAAATGTCCAGGCCGATTTCATGCAACGCCGCAGCCCATTCCAGCATAAGAGAGGCATCGGCTCCGAGCTTCCACTTGTCCGCGCACTGCAGCAGCAGCTTTCCCGCCGTTGCCGCCACTCTCGATGCCTGCGCGTGGTCGACCGAATAGCGGCTTGCCAGGGCGCGGACGCTGCGTTCGCGCGCATCCTCGTGCTGCAGACGGCCCAGCTGGTCATACAGCAAGCCCTCGCGCAAAGCGCCGTCTGAGGTACGTAGCCTGTCGACGCCGAGGACCTCGAGTAGCTCGGCAAGAATCGCCAGCCCGCCGGGCCATACCTGCGCGCGCGCGGGTGGCAGCGCGGACATCGACAAGTCGGCGGTGTTGTCGAACGTGAGGACGTTTTCGATCAGCGCCTCGAGATCCGCAGGCGTCAGGTCGTTGGTTTCGGCAAGGCCCAGTTCGCGCGCGACAGCCGCCGTTGCGAGGATCGTGCCGGAGGTGCCTATCGCTTCCATTTCCGGCACGTCCCGAAAAAACGACTGCACCGGCGCGATTTCCAGCCGCGCTGCGAGGCGTGCCTTCTCGAAGCTGCGTCTGTCGATCCTGCCTTTGCGAAAATACTTCTCGGTCAGCGCGACGCAACCGAGATGCAGGCTTTCGAGCGTGTCGGGCTTTGCCGCGCGCCCCAGAATAAGCTCGGTGCTGCCCCCGCCGATGTCCATAACGAGCCGCGGCCCGTCGTAGGCCGGCAGGCTGTGAGTCACGCCGCTGTAAATCAGCCGGGCTTCCTCGATGCCGGAAATGACTTCGATCGGATGCCCCAGCACCAGTTCCGCCTCGCGGCGGAAGGCGCGGCTGTCGCTCGCCCGCCGCAACGTGCTGGTGCCGGCGGCCCGAACGCTGGAGGCGCGCATATCCCGCAGCCTTTCGCCGAAGCGCGACAGGCATTCCAAAGCGCGTTTTTTTGCCGCTCGCCCCAGCTGCCCGTTTTTTTCCCTGAGGCCTTCGGAGAGCCGCACGGTCTCCTTGAGGCGGTCGATGATGGCAAGCTGCCCGTAGCGAAGCTCGCCGACAATCATGTGAAAGCTGTTCGAGCCGAGGTCGACGGCAGCAATTACTTCGGGGGCGGGACGCTGCGCGGGCTCTTCCGCGGCCGGGGAACCGGCGTGGACAGATCGTGTACCGATCTCAGGCTCTCGCAAGTTTAACCGGGGGATGCGGCTGACCGGCCGCCTGGCCGGGCCGGGGGAATCAGACGCTGAACGAAGAACCGCATCCGCAGGTCGTGCTCGCGTTCGGGTTCCGAATGACGAACTGGGCACCCTGTAAGTCTTCCTTGTAATCGATTTCGGCGCCAATGAGATATTGAGCGCTCATGGGGTCGATTACGAGCGTAACGCCCTGGTTTTCGACCCGGCTGTCGCCGTCCTCGATTTTCTCATCGAACGTAAAGCCATACTGGAAGCCGGAACAGCCGCCGCCGGATATGAAAACGCGCAATTTCAGGTCCGGATTTTCCTCGTCCTGGATGAGTTCGCTGACTTTTTTCGCCGCTGCGTCGGTGAATACGACAGGTTGCGGCGCCGCTGGTCTTTCTGTACTGGTTTGCATATTCACTACTCTACTCGTCCGTGCCCATCTTGTCTGCAAATCTGCGGAGACGGGTCGCTCAGGAACCGGAAGCCGCGGCCGCCGCGGGCTCGGCCGAAGAAGCCGCGCCTCCTTCGGCCGCTCGTGACTCAGCCGATTCCAGGCGAGCCGGCCCGCGGGACTCGCGGCGCTCAGCCACGCCCGGCCCGCCGCCCCGTCCATCGGGGTTGTGTACCAGTTTGCCGTTGATCTCCGCGCCGATGGCCATCTCGATCAGGTTGTAATACACGTTACCAATGACACGAGCGGTGGGTCCTAGTTCCACGCGCTGACAGGCCACCACATCGCCGCGCACGATCCCCTGAAGTACGACAAAAGGCACCGTGACGCCGCCCTCGACGCTGCCGTCCTCCGCAATGCTGAGCGCGGATTGGCTGTCCGGATCGGCACTGACATTGCCCTTCACCAGGCCGTCGACGTGGCAGCGGCCGCTAAAGGCCAGGTCTCCCAGAACGGTGGAATTCGGTCCGATCAAAGTCTCTATACGACTCTCCATCGGTGATTTTCGCCCAAACATCATGTACTCCTTCGCGTTCTTCGGCTGCTGTAAGGTCCGGCGCCGCAGGCCCGCGTTCCCTTAGCCCGGGCCAGCTTGCCACAAAAAGCTCTGCGTTACGCTCGAAACCGACTTCGTTCTCGAGCGTACCTCGACGTGCACTTTTTCCGGGGTAAAACCCTCCGGAAGCACCAGCTCCCGCTCGAAGTTCTGAAAATAGCGAAAGGAAAACGGCCAGTCGCTCTCCTCGTTTTCCGGTACCAGTTGCTCCAGTGTGTAGGTCACGGACTGCCCATCCTGCCCGCCCTCCAGGCTGAGGGCGACGTCCCCTTTCACATTTCTTTCGTGTTGCATCACCTGCACGAGCACGAGATTTACATGGTACTGGCGCTCCCCTTTCCCCTTGCTGAGCTTCAGTTCCTGAACACGCAATCCCCGCCCCCCATCGTCCGGTGACAGAATGCCTCGGTAAAAGCCTATGGCATCTCGCTGTGCCTGGATTCTTTCCTGCAGACCGGACAGGCTTTCCTCGACCTCGCGATACGCCTCGCGGTCGATAACGCTGTGTGTCTCGAGCAAGCGGATCTGCTCCTTGAGAGCAAGAATTTCATCGCTGAGCGATTTTATTTGCTCCCGGTATGCGTGCCGCTCGGCCGCGGCGTCGACAACGTTGTAATCGGCCTGTATGCGCCCCAGCTCGAACAGGAGATAAGCGCAAAACAGTACAGCAAAGACAAAGCCAGCCCTCAATATCCAGGCGCGGGTCGCGCCTCGCTTCATGCCGTGCCTGTTCGCCACTTCTTCTCGTCTCTGGCATTATGAATTCATCATGTTACGCGGCGACTGGCGCAAACAGAAGTGCGCGGATCGCGGATACCGGTCACGAGACCGTATTCCGCCGCCGGCTTCGCCTGATTTCATCATGCACGATGTCGGTTGCGTGATTATGGCTTTAGCGGACAACAGACACAGCTGATTCACCAATGCAGCCGACTTACTACCTGGCTTTCAAAGCCCTGCACATCGTTTTCATGGTGACATGGTTCGCCGGACTGTTTTATTTGCCGCGCCTCTTCATCTATCACGCCGAGGCGGACGATACGACCGGCCGCAGTCGTTTTTCCCTGATGGAAAAGCGTCTCTACGCACTGATGACCATCGGCGCAACGCTCACCACATTGTTCGGGCTGGCGCTTCTCTGGATGAATCCTGCCTTGCTGTCGACACGCTGGTTCCAGATCAAGCTGCTTCTTCTTGCCGCGATGTTCATCTACCACTTCTGGTGCCGCCACTGGATTCGCCGCCTGCAGGCGACGCCAGTGCCGCAAAGCTCGACCGGCCTTCGCTGGTTCAATGAAATTCCCGTCGTCTTTCTTCTCGGTATCGTGCTTCTCGCGGTTTTAAAACCGCAATGGGGCTGACCGCAGCAGACCAGCGCAAGTCAAAAGGAAGAATCGGCCTGTGCCTTCGCAAGGTCCTTGTCGAAAACAGCCCGCCAGCGGTTGGGCCACCACCTGGGGCGCGGCGGCGTCCCGTCCGGAAAAACGCAGGGGCCAAGTTCATGCAGCGCGCGCGCATAGACGCGCCTTTTGAAATAAATCACTTCGTTCACCGGCCGCCAGAAATCGACCCAACGCCAGCGGTCGAACTCGGGATCTTCACAGCAATCGAAGCGCAGGCGGTCCTCTGGAACCAGCAATCTCAGCATGAACCAGCGTTGCTTCTGGCCGATGCACAATGGCTTGCTGCCGCGGCGCAGGTACTTGTCCGGCAGTCGGTATCGCAACCAGTCCCCCGTTGCCCCCAGAACTTCGACATCGTCCGCCTTCAGACCGATCTCCTCATGCAGTTCCCGGTACATGGCATCGGTTTCGCTCTCGCCGGGCATCATGCCCCCCTGCGGAAACTGCCATCCATTGCTGCCGATACGTCCTGCCAGCAGAAGCTTGCCGTCTGCGTTCGCCAGAATGATGCCCACGTTTGCTCGGAAGCCGTCGGAATCTATGTAATCTGTCTTGTCATTCATAGGGCAAACGGAATTGTCCGTTATTCCGGGGGGCAGGCAAAGAACGTTTTCATGGTGTGCGCTCGAGAATGATGCGTCACTGTTGTCTGCGCGGTATTGTGGCGGCGCGGTGGAGAGGTCAGGCGGAGGCGAAAAGTGGTTGCGCGTCGTTCAGGGGTTCTGTTCGGAGGTCTCATCGCCGTTTCCGTGGCTGCCGTTGCCGGAGCGCTGGCCTCCGGCAGTGCCGAGATCGGTTTCGCGGCGGCCTGGGATGCGCTGGTGGGGGATGCGCCCGACAACATCGAGAATCTGGTGTGGCAACTTCGGATGCCGCGGGCGTTGACCGCATTCGGCGTTGGCGGGCTTCTTGCCGTTGCCGGCGTGCTGATGCAGGTGCTTCTCCGTAACCCGCTTGCCGAGCCTTACATCCTCGGCAGTTCCGGCGGTGCCGCCGTTGCAGCGCTCCTCGCGATGATGCTCGGCCTGGGGAGCGTGGCGGTGGATTCGGCGGCGTTTGCCGGCGCAATGGCGGCGACGCTGCTGGTCTTTACCATTGCCCAGGGCAGCGGGTCCTGGGCTCCGGCCAGGCTTCTTCTGACCGGCGTCGTGCTGGCGGCGGGATTCAGCGCCGCCACGACTCTTCTTCTGGCGCTGACTCCCGAGCAGAATCTGCGCGGCATGCTGTTCTGGCTGATGGGCGACCTCAGTTTCGCTTACTCGCCGGCCCGGACTCTCTGG
>JBBDSK010000124.1:0-7247 GCA_040904985.1 Woeseia sp.
AAGACGGCATTGTAACGGTGACGCTGAACAACCCGCGCAAGCTGAATGCGATGACGTGGGACATGTGGGTTGCCTTTGGTGACGCATGGGAGACCCTGAATCAGGATGATCGGGTGCGGTGCGTCATTGTCAAGGGCGCGGGCCACAGAGGGTTCTGTCCAGGCAACGACATCAGCGAGTTTGAGACTTACCGGTCGAACGCGGCGCAGGCCCGCAAGCTGTCTGAAAACATGAATCGCGGGCGCAATGCAATGCTGAGCTGCCCACATCCCGTCATTGCACAGATTCGCGGTGCCTGCGTTGGCGGCGGACTGGAGATCGCGGCAATGTGTGATTTGCGAATCTGCAGTGATGACAGTCGCTTCGGGGCGCCGTTGAACCGCCTTGGTCTCACCATGGCGTACGACGAGATGCTGCCGATCTGGCACATTACCGATCGCCCGACGATGTTCGAGTTTTTGGTTGAGGGCCGGATCCTGGATGCAAGAGACGCCCAGTCCCGCGGCCTTGTCAATCGGATCACCACGGTCGATGGACTGGCAAGCGAGGTAGCCGCGACCGCGCGTCGGATCGCCGACGGGCCACCGTTGGTCAACCGTTGGCACAAGAAGTTTTTCAATCGATTACTCGACCCCCGTCCGCTGACCAAAGAGGATTACGACGAACACTATTTGAGTTTCGAGACCGAGGATTACCGAATCGGCTATCGCTCCTTTCTCGCCAAGGAGAAGCCGAATTTTGTCGGGAAGTGAGCGGAAATGACTGAAACCTATCAGCAAAGCGGTCCACTGACCGGCATAACCGTGCTTGAGTTCGCGCACGTAATGGCCGGCCCCACCTGCGGGCGGATGCTGGCCGACCTCGGTGCCAGCGTGATCAAGATTGAGCGACTGGAAGGCGAGGATTGCCGGCACATGGTGCCGCCCTGGCACGGCAGTGAGGCCGCGGGCTTCATGATGCTGAACCGCAACAAACGTGGCATTTGCGTCAACCTGAAGGATCCCCGTGGGCGGCAAATTGCGCTGAAGATGATCGAGCGGTCGGACGTGACGATCGAGAATTTCCGCACCGGAACAATGGAGCGGCTCGGGCTCGGTTACGAGACCCTGAAAACGATAAACCCCGGTCTCATCTACTGCGAGATCTCGGGCTTCGGCCGAACAGGGCCATACGCGGACAAAGGCGGCTACGACGTTGTCGCCCAGGCGATGGGCGGCATCATGAGTGTGACCGGTGAACGAGAGGGCCGCCCACCCGTCAAGTCCGGGGTGCCCGTCGCCGATATCGCCGCCGGCCTGCATGGAGTTATTGGTATTCTCGCGGCACTGATCCACCGGGAGAAAACCGGAAAGGGGCAGCGGATAGATACCTCGCTACTGGAAGCAGCGGCTTCCTTCATGACCTGGCCGGCAGCGAGTTTCTTCGCGGATGGCTCGATTGCCAAGCCAATGGGTACAGCCCACCCGCTGGATGCGCCTTACCAGGCGTTCGAGGCGAGCGACGGCTGGTTCATGGTCGGCGGCGCCAATCAGCCCAACTGGCTGCGCCTGGTCAAGGCCATCGGCCGGCCCGAGTTGGCGGAAGACCCCCGCTTCCACAAGAACGAGGACCGCGTAAAAAATCTCGAGACGCTGGTCAAAGAGTTGTCGAAGACCTTCATCCAGCAACCAAAGGCGCACTGGATCGCTACACTCGACGCGGCCGGCGTGCCCACGGGGCCGATCAACGACGTGCAGGAGATGCTCGCGGACCCGCAGATCAAAGCTCGCGGTATGGTGACGGAGGTGCGCCATAGCACGCTCGGCCAGGTCAAAACACTCGGCCTGCCCATTCGCTTCACTGAAACACCGGTTGCTTTCGATCGGGGCGCGCCTGTACTCGGCGAGCACACGAGCGAAGTACTCGCCGAGCTCGGCTACACCCCGGCTGAGATAGAAGACTTCATCGCCGCAGGAATCGTGCTCGCGGGTGGACAGAGCTATCAACGACGCGGCTCGGCATTTGACTGACGGTGATGCAGACCCGCGATCGCAAACAAGTGATGATTCTCCAGATGCTACGCTACGGTTCTCGATCCTGTTGATGCGCCGCAGACGGTCACCGATGACGGGCCTTCAGCAAAGGCTTGGGCTGCCGCGACAACGATAGCATTTACTCACGCTCCCAGAATCAGCTCTTCCTTTGGATGCCGGCACGGACAGCGAGTACTACTGTGTTACTACTTACGGACTGCTCCGACTGCGTCCACAGCACGGACAAAGTTGCAGTGTTCCGGCGATTGCGCGGGCCAGGCGAAACCGGCAAGTGGCGATCGAGGTGGGCTCATGACGCTGCATCGGCCCGCGCCCCGCGCGGGCGGAAGCTTTCGGGTACGGGAGACGCTTCGAGTCGAGCGGCGTTTTTTTTCGGCCGGCGCGGCGGGTCGGCCACCGCGACCGGCTGGTGCGCCTTGTTGTGTTGCAACCGACGGCGTGGCCGACTCGCCGCGGCGCGCTGGACTGCGGCTCGGGAAGCGGTTGATGCTCACCCGACCACACTGTCGTGGCGGGGCGCACCTCCACCGCATACGTCAAGCGAAGACCGGCGAGGCGCTCGCGCCAGCCAGGCCGTTTCGTCGCCTTAAGCGACATCGGCGAGAACCACGCCGCGCCCATAGCCCGCTGCCAGCGCCGCTTCGCCTTCGCCGTGAACTCAGGACCCGGGTGCCGGGTTGTCGTATCGGGGTTCACCGTGCGAGCGTCCATGCTGTCCATCCGTCAAAACCTCCTCGCCCTAGCGACAGCAATATCGCCCGGTGACTGTCTCAACTATGTTGGCAGAGGGGGTCCTTTGAGGTACCAGCGTGCCGGTTGCTTGCTATCGGCGTGCGTTAACGTGTCCACGATCGTGTCACGGTCCTTTCGAATGGCGCTTCCCATCCCTGGCTCATGGTACACTTCATAAAATTCCTGAACTAGTCGCCATAATCCCTTATTTTTAAATACAGTGGCACTAGGCAAGCACACGTCAACTAATACTTGACCAATAATCGCAAATATGATTATATAATTCTCGTAATTATAAATGACCCAAGGGGCGAACGGAATCAGACACTAACGACCGGTTACGGGTGCGTGCACATGCACATGAGTACCCAGTCAAAGGACACATAGGCGGGGGAAGTACAATGACAAACGTTTGCCAGTATTCATCAAGTTGCGACGCTGGGTGTATTCATCTCCAGAATACTATGTCCTTGTTGACTCGCCGAGTGACGTCATCGGCGCGCATTGCTCTGACGCTGGCAGGATTCGCTGCATTGTTCGGTGTGCAAATTTCGAGTGCGCAGGCTCAGGACGCTGTTGATGACGCTGATCAGGAGATAGAGGAGATCGTCGTAACCGGCTCTAGGTTGCGTGGCGTCGATGCTTCGGAGTCGTTACCTGTCACAGTGATAACGGCGAACGAGCTACAAAAGTCCGGCGCAGCAACGTTGCAAAGCTATCTGGCCGACCAGCCTTTCGTGACAGGGCAGAATATCAACAATACCAATACCTTCTTTGAAGGGGGCGGCGCTGGCGCTAACACAATCGGTCTGCGAGGTCTCGGTGCACGCAACACGTTGGTTCTGATCAATGGTCGACGAACCGCTCAGGATGGCGTTTCCTCTCTGGTAGATCTCAATACTATACCCACTGCCGCAATCAAGACCGTGGAAGTTCTGAAAAGCGGTGCGTCCTCGCTGTACGGCACCGATGCGGTGGGTGGCGTCATCAATGTCATTCTCAATGACGATTTCAGCGGCGCGGAGGTATCAGCCTATTTCGGCGATACGATCCGCAGCGATGATATCTCGCGTACGGAGTTATCCTTTGTTCTCGGAGGCGACGATGGACGCGTCAACTACGTCGCCGGTGGCTACTACGCCAAAGAAAATGACGCATGGGTCGTAGATCGCGATTGGGCCGCTGGATCCGGATTTAGTTCCGGGAGTCTCCCGGGTGCTTTTTCGTTGCCGGTCAGCCTGATCGAGGGAGGCGGCGAAGGGAATACATTCTACACACTGGAAGACACTGTAGATACCGCTACCAACCCACAAGATTTTCGACCATTTGATTTCGGGATCCCCGGCGACCGATTCCCCTTCCAGGAGGTGGAGCCTCTCGTCAAACCGTTCAAAGTTGTATCCACGTTCGCCAATGGCGGCATGCTGCTCGATGAGCAAACGAATACACGGCTGCTCGTCGACTTTAGTTACAGTCGTACTGTGGATACGCTCAACTCCGCTCCGGACCGATTGTTCAACTTTGGAGAAGCGCCGATCCCGGCAACGAACTACTATGTCCAACAGGCGTTTGGCGCCAACGCGGTTGACATCAATACCTATTTCATCCGCTTCCTCGGCTTCGGGCCGAAAATAAACGAAAACGATAGGGATATATTTCGGATTTATACGGGCCTGGAAGGCGAGTTGCCGGGCGAATGGGACTGGCGTGCTGGGTACAACTATGCGAATGTGACCATTGACGACAACGTCAAGAACCGGCTCGACTACCGGCTTTACCTGGATCTCATATCCAGAACGACACCCGATGCGTTCAACCCGTTCGTTCGTAGCTTGTCCGGACAATTTTCTGCTCAGGAAATCGAGGACTTGAAGATCGATTACACAGTAACCGAGGAAAGTTCGCTTAGAATCTATGATGCTCTCGTTCGCGGTCCGCTTTTTAATCTGCCCGCCGGGAACATTGAAGCAGCAATTGGCTTGGAGTACAGACAATCATCGAGTGAGTTTATTGATTCAACGGCCCCGGAACCTCGATTTACAGCGCAGAGTTTCCGACTGGAGCGAGACATCCTTGCCGGATTTGCCGAGGTCAATGTTCCCGTCACCGAGCGCCTGTCGTTGACTGGTAGTTTCAGAAAAGAGCAGGAGGAGAAGAACAACGAGTACGATATTACCGTATTTTCGGGAGCCGTTAGCTTCCGCCCGATCGACAGCTGGCTAATCCGCGCAAATTTCGCCGAGGGCTTTGTGGCGCCATCAACGGCCGAGGTAGCCGGACCCAGTTTTACCAGCCAACCGTTTATCGTCGATCCTCGTACAGGAAACGCCGTGCAACTACAGATCAATGTCACACCGGGGGCGAATCCGCTCGAGCCGGAAGAATCGGACGTGTTCAACATTGGCACAGTACTGTCTCCCGACTTTCTACCTAACCTGACCTTGTCGTTAGACTATTATGAGATCGATCAATCGAACCTGATTTCCTCGGTGCCTGGCCTGATCGCCCAGTCCATTTTGGACGCATATGTCGCGGGTGGTGGCCCCGAGAACCCAAGTGCTCCATTTTTCGATGATGTCGATTACAACGCCGCCCGAGACGAATTCGAGGAGATTAGAGTCAGTCCACGTAATCTCGCCGCTCGCAAAACATCCGGTATCGAAATGTCGCTGAGTTATGTCACTGAAGAGACCAGTACCGGGTTTTATTCTGTTAACGTCGCTCTTGCTAATTATCTGGAGTTCGAGCAGCAGCTGTCTCCGGATCTGCCGACGGAAGACTTTCTGGGTACGTTCCTGGGATTGGATGCCTATCCCGAATGGAGAGGCACTGCAACCTTGAATTGGTCGAATGGTCCTTGGGAAGCGACGTTGCGTGAGACATGGATTGGGGAATACGACAATGTTTGGAGCCCCGAAGTGCCCGTTCTGAGCAACTACTTCAGAACCGATGTACAAGTTTCGTACTCGACCGAGCAGTTCCCGACAATCTCTTTTGGGATCAATAATTTGTTTGACCAAGATCCACCGACAACTCCAGGACTCGAGCAACAGTATGTACCGAGCCTCTACGATCCACGGGGGCAGTTCGGATATGTAAGGCTCTCGAAGCGATTCGAATAGACCTAGATCGAATTTTTCCTCTAGTGGTTTAGCCGAAACTAGCATGTCGTTCGCTGTCATTGCCTTGAGGTCGACTTCCGTGCAGATTGTCGGAGCTCCAACGGACCTGCGTGCTACGCGCAACCTACGATACGCGATACGATGCCGCGTTTCGTTGTTCGGGGGGCTTTACCGCCGGACGCGTAACGCATGAAGGGCTGGTCGATCCATGGCCAGAGGGCGCGCGAGTATCGCGAGGACAATTTTATGCCGTGCCTGACACCGACAATTACACCCGCGTTGCGAACGATACCTATTGCACTTGGTGCCCTGCTGTGTGTCGCCTTGTTGTACGCGTCGGCGAGCGCTCAGGTGCTGGACCGACCGACGTATCTGTCGGCGGCGGTGCCGACGTCGGAAGAGCTCGACGAGCAGCGGCGTAACAACTCGCTCGCGCTGCACGCGCAACTGCTGTGTTCGGGCGTGTTCGTGTCGGGTCGCCGTGCCGAGGATGTCATCGAAAAGGACCTCCACTGGCAGGCTTACTATTTTCACGATTGGGCCACGACGAAATGGGACATTGACTACGAGCGCTCGCAGGTTTCGGTCTGGTCACCGGCGACGGACCGGTTTCGGCCCAGCCCGCGGCACGTCGCTGTGCACACGCCGACGCTGGGCTGCGCGTTGCTTCCAGCCGGCGCCGAGCGAACGGCGTTCCAGCCAGTCGACGCGGGTACGCGGCTGGCGCCGGCCGCCGAAATGGATTGGCCGCTGGGAGATCGAAACGATCGGGGCCGCACCGCCAATGACACCGCTTTGTCCGCAGCGCTGGAATTTGCGTTTGATGATGGAGCGCTCGGCGTGCCGCAAGACACCCGGGCGCTCTTGATCGTGCATCGTGGTCGCATAGTAGCGGAACGCTACGCACCGAATTATGGGCCCAACATGCCCCTCATCGGTTGGTCGATGGGCAAGAGTGTCGCAGCCATCTTGTTCGGCATTTTCGTCGGGGAATCTGGTCTCGACATCGACCAACCGGCACCCATCGTCGAGTGGAGTGCGCACGCTGACCCACGCCGGCATATCACACCCCGTCATCTGCTCAACATGGGCGCCGGGCTCAAGTTTCATAACCCGAATGACGACGACACCCTGTACTACACGGAGATGCACGACCACGAGACCGTGTACTTTCGAGGGCAGAACACCGAAAGCTTGGTCCTCAACCAGCCGCTGCTTTACGTGCCCGGCGAGAAATTTCAGTATCGCAACACCAATACGCTTACCTTGATGAGCATGATCAAGCGCGGCAATCGTGAAGCCGGCAGAAGCCACCTTTCCTGGCCGCGCGAGGTACTTTTCGACAGGATCGGTGCCCGAT
>JBBDSK010000125.1:0-7235 GCA_040904985.1 Woeseia sp.
TCTGATTCAACATGTAAGGGAGCGCCGGAAGTCCGGCGCAGGACCCGCGACAGTTAACAACGATCTGATTTGGCTGCGAATCATCCTCCGTTATGCCCGTGCGGCCTGGGGTTTGCCGTTCGACCTCGATATTGTCGATAACGCCTGCGAGGTCGTGAAGGCGGAAAAGCTCGTTGCCAAATCGAAGCAGCGATTCCGGCGACCGACGACAGAGGAACTCGAGCGACTCACGAAGTATTTCGGCGAGAAAGAAAAGCGACGCTCCAGCATGCCAATGCGTGACATCATGTGGTTCGCCATCCATTCGGCGCGGCGCCAGAGCGAAATAACACGCTTACTATTCAGCGATAACGACGAGCG
This sequence comes from Woeseia sp., assembly GCA_040904985.1. Classification (GTDB taxonomy): domain Bacteria; phylum Pseudomonadota; class Gammaproteobacteria; order Steroidobacterales; family Woeseiaceae; genus IDS-8. Next base: position 361 of record JBBDSK010000125.1, read on the forward strand.
CACTCAAACCGGTGTTGTCAGAAATCTCAAACACCCGACCGACCGAACTCAGTTTCGTAGATTCAAGTACACGCCTGAGGCGTGGATGATAATTCAGCGTCAAGATCCGGCGAGCGATCGGGTTTTTCCTTATGATCCAAAGACGGTCGGTGCCGCGTTCACCCGCGCTTGTCGAGTGCTGCAAATTGAGGATCTTCGCTTCCATGACCTGAGGCACGAGGCGACCAGCCGGCTGTTCGAGGCCGGATATGCGATCGTCGAGGTTCAGCAGTTTACGTTGCATGACAGCTGGGGAACACTAAGCCGATATACGCATTTGCGTCCGGAAGACGTAAATACCAGAAGTGTTACATTCGACTAAAGGAGAGCTTGATCTGAGCTACGGCCAGAACGATTGAAAAGGTCCAAGCTCCCGTTAGATTCCACTATCTTGCCCTCTGGCATTGGCATTTTCTAACATCCACCGGAAATGACTTAGCCTCACCAGCAGCGATCGGCTCCAATAGCTTCGGAGGAAAATTTGTATCAATATACGAAATGATGTTGACCAGGTCAGGAAATACGTGTTGCCGGCGCCGACTAGCCCGCACCGCTGCCGCACTGCCACGATCCAGGGGAGCTAAAAGATGGCCATAGAGCTAACTATCAACGGTGAGGCTGTGTCCCTCGACGTCGATTCGCGAATGCCGTTGTTGTGGGCGATACGGGATATTTCTGGAAAAACCGGTACCAAGTTCGGTTGCGGTCGAGGTCTGTGCGGTGCTTGTACCGTCCACGTGGACGGCGAATCTGTCCGCTCATGCGTCTTTCCGGTATCTGCTGCTGAGGGGAAGTCGGTGATCACGATTGAAGGCCTGTCAGAAGACGGGAACCATCCGGTGCAAATCGCCTGGCGTGAACTGAACGTGCCACAGTGTGGTTACTGCCAGCCGGGCCAGATCATGAGTGCATCAGCGCTGCTGGCAAAAAATCCGCATCCATCGGACGCCGATATCGCTGAAGCGATGAGCGGCAATATCTGCCGCTGCGGTACCTACACGCGAATTCGTTCGGCAATCCGCAAGGTGGCGGGGGATCAGTCATGAAAACGCCAGCTGCGCTTATTCAACGTATTTCGCGACGGCAATTCATGCGCAATACGGGGATTCTGGGCGGCGGCCTAATCCTGGGTGCCAACGTGGGCGTATGCGCGTCGGGTATTGGGCGAACTCCCGGCTCTTTATCGCCGAACGTGTATGTCAGTCTGCACTCCAATGGCAATGTTGAGATCGTCTGCCACCGTTCCGAGATGGGCCAGGGTATCCGTACCTGTTTGCCGCAAATCATCGCGGATGAGATGGAAGCCGACTGGGATCGAATCACCCTGGTGCAAGCCACCGGGGACAAGAAGTATGGGGATCAGAATACTGACGGATCCACCAGTATCCGCAATCACTTCGACATGTTGCGCACCGCCGGTGCAACTGCCCGCGAAATGCTGATCGCCGCTGCAGCCGACATTTGGGGTGTTCCGCCTGATGAATGTCTGGCAAGACAGCACGCCATTCACCACAAGGCCAGCGGCCGGTCCCTGGGTTACGGCGAGTTGTCCGCTGTTGCCGCGGATCTCGATGTGCCGGAAAACGTCGAATTCAAATCGCGCGATGAATATCGCTACATCGGCAAGCCGATGGACCTGATCGACGGCGAGGCAATGACGACCGGCGCTGCCAAATTCGGTATCGACACTTCTCTGCCCGGGATGCTGTATGCATCGATCGAACGCTGCCCGGCATTGGGTGGCCGGGCTGTCTCCGTCGACGATACCGCTGCGCGGGCCGTGTCGGGCGTCGTCGATGTCATCCAGTTGCCTGCCGCAACTGCGCCACCGGCATTCAATCCGCTGGGCGGCATCGCAGTCGTCGCAAACAATACCTGGTCTGCGCAACAGGGAAGAGAGGCACTGAAAATCGAATGGGACCTCGGCCCCAACAGCCATTACGATTCGGACCAGTATCGACGACAGCTCGAGGCGACGGCCAAAGCCGACGGAACGATCGTCATCGATCGTGGCGATGTCGCTACGGCAATGCGGGACGCGGAGAAAACGCTCGAGGCTACCTATTACGCACCGCATTTGTCGCAGGCACCTATGGAACCGCCGGCGGCCGTCGCGAGAATTAACGCGGACGGATCCTGCGAGATCTGGGCCTGCACTCAGGATCCGCAGTCCGCACAAGCCACCGTTGCTGAGGTACTGGGCATCGAGCCCAAAAAGGTTACGATCAACGTGACCCTGCTGGGTGGTGGCTTCGGCCGTAAGTCCAAACCGGACTTCATCGCCGAGGCGGCCCTGCTCGCGAAACGTAGCGGTACGCCGGTGAAGGTTACCTGGACCCGCGAAGACGACATTCGCCAGGGTTATTTTCATTCAGTGAGCTGCCAGCATCTGCAAGCCGCAGTCGATAGCGACGGCAAGGTTACGGCGTGGTTACAACGCACCGTATTCCCATCGATCAGCTCGACCTTTGATTCCGGCAACCAGGGCCCGTCCAACGGGGAACTCGGCTTGGGCTTCGTCGACAATCCCTACGCCGTGCCCAACCTGCGGCTTGAAACCGGCAATGCGAAAGCGCATCTGAGAATCGGCTGGTTGCGCTCGGTATCGAATGTCTACCACGCTTTCGCTGCAAGCAGTTTTGCCGACGAACTGGCGTACTTGGCGGGGCGCGACCCGAAGGACTTCCTGCTCGAACTGATCGGACCCGATCGACGCATCGATCCGGCCGAGGATGGCGCCGAGTACGGAAATTACGGGCTGAGCCTTGAGGATCATCCCATCGACACTGCGAGACTGAAGGCAGTTGTCTCAAAAGCTGCCGAAATGGCCGGCTGGGGCCGGAAGTTGCCCTCACGGCAAGGCCTCGGCATTGCGGTGCATCGATCGTTTCTCGCGTACGTTGCGACAGTTGCCGAGGTCAGTGTAAGTGACAAGGGTGAGTTGCAGGTCCGGGAATTGTGGACCGCAATTGACGCCGGGACCATTATCAACCCGGATCGGGTCACCGCACAGATGGAGGGAGCTGGCATCTTCGGCATGAGTCTGGCACTGCATGGCGAAATCAGTGCTGCAGGCGGCGCGGTGGTGCAGAGCAATTTCGATAACTATCCGGTCATTCGCATGAACGAAGCGCCGCAGGCAATTAACGTCCATATTGTTCCGTCCACCGCCAAACCCGGCGGCGTCGGCGAGCCGGGTGTGCCGCCGGTTGCGCCGGCGATCTGCAACGCGATTTTCGCGGCGATCAACAAGCGAGTTCGCGAACTACCGCTCCGAAAAACTTCTCTCGCCTAGCTGAATGCAGAAAATTAGCGAACCTCCAAAAATCAGCCCGCTTAATCGCCCGCGAACTCGGCAAGCCGGGCGCTGACCAGACGCCTGAATCACGCGTGTGTTGCTTGCGGTATCGTGTTTCGATATCGTACGCGGTGTTCTTAAACGTATTGGCAATCGTAATAAGTAGGGAGGTTTTTGACATGGCCGAGTGTTCTCGGATCATGGCGTCACTGACTGCACAATTGACTGCTCTGGTGTTTCTGATTGCAGTTGTATCGCCGACTGAGGTGTCTTTGGCGGAGGAGCCTTCTTCCCAATCCGAGCTGACAGCGAACGACTGGTTGTTGTCAGCGCCGAGCGATCGCGAACGATTCGAAAGCCTGCAGCGGCAATTGCGGGGTTTCGATCAGCCAATGTGGGAAGTCGGCGAGCGGTTCGAAAGCATGTATCACGCTCTCGAGCGCGAAAACTTCGACCTTGCCCTGTATCACTGGGAAAAGATCGGCACAACTATTCGCAACGGGATCGCGAAGCGCCCGGCGCGCGCAGACAACGCAAATGCTTTTTTTCTTGGAAGTACCTTCGAGACAGTTCGCGACAGCCTTGCGGCTCGCCAAGCAGATAAGGCATGGAACGCATTCACTGTAGCTAAGGCGGCTTGTGAGGCTTGCCATCAGGCAGAAAATGTCCGGTTTATGAACGAGCAGCCGCTATTCGATCTTATGCCGCCAGACAAACTTAACAACACCGAAGGTCGGTGACTGCACAACAATCGTGCAAAAGCAGCTGGTAGGTATCCTGACCGTAGTACTTTGTTGAAAATGAGTTCTCCGATCTTGGCAGTCATGATTAAATTCCGCCAAAAGCCAAAGGCACTTCCACCCCTGAAATATATTGTTGCGATTTTGTTGCTCAATGTTGTTCAACAATCCAACAGTGCCAGAACCAATGACTGAACGACGCCTGACACGCGAACTCGGTATCTTCAGTGCGACCATGCTCGGGCTTGGCTCAATCCTCGGCACAGGCATTTTCGTCAGCATCGGGATCGCGGCGGGTGCGGCTGGGCCGGCCGTGATACTCGCGATCGGACTTGCCGCAGCACTGGCCACCTGTAACGCGCTGTCGAGCGCGCAGCTTGCGGCCGCTTATCCGGTCAGCGGCGGCACCTACGAATACGGCTACCAGCTATTGCACCCGGCGCTTGGCTTTACCGCCGGCTGGATGTTTCTGTGCGCAAAGACCGCCTCTGCCGCGACTGCGGCGCTTGGTGCAGCCGGTTACGGGCTGCACCTCATCGGCATTGATGTTGCGCGGTGGCTGCCAGCAATCGCCGCCCTCATTGCAGCCGGCCTGACTGTTCTCGTGCTTGCCGGCTTGCGACGATCGAGTTTCACGAATATCGCTATCGTGTCCGTGACACTGCTTGCTCTGACAGGCTTTGCTGTCGCCGGACTCGTCAATTTGGCCAACAATGGTTCGCAGCACTTCACTCCGTTTTTTGCTGAGACAGGGGCCCGAGGTACGGGAGCGCTCCTGTATGCCACAGCCCTGATGTTCGTCGCCTATACAGGCTATGGCCGAATCGCGACTATGAGCGAGGAAATCATCAATCCCCGTGCGACCATTCCGCGTGCCATCATCATGACGCTCGTAGTCAGTGCACTGGTGTACAGCCTGGTCGCGATCGCCGCGATCGGCGCGGTTGGGAGCGAGCGGTTGGTCGGGTCGGCAGCAGACAAGGCCACGCCGCTTGAAAGCGCCGCGGCGGCGCTGGAGGTGCCCGGCCTGACACTCGTCTTGGCCCTCGGTGCGATCACTGCAATGCTCGGCGTGTTGTTGAATCTCATTCTCGGTCTGTCACGCATTGTGCTGGCGATGGGTCGCCGGAGCGACATCCCGCCGCAGTTCGCCGCGATTTCGTCACAATCCGTGCCACGCGCCGCTGTTATCGCGGTCGGCATCGCGATTGCGGGTCTCGCACTGACCGGCGACGTGGAAACCACCTGGGCATTCAGTGCCTCCACGGTACTGATCTATTATGCCGTCACCAATTTGGCCGCACTAAAGCTACCTCGGAGCCAGCGTCTCTACCCGCGTTTCGTCGCTTGGCTCGGGCTCGGCGGCTGCCTCTTTCTCACACCGTTTCTGCCACCGCGAATCTGGATTGTCGGCACGGTATTGATCGGCATCGGCCTTCTCTGGCGGCTCATGGCGCGACGTATATGGCCGAGTACAAGTAACAAGGAAGCAACTCTGGAATGAACAACAGTTTATCAATGAATTGGTGGAGATCTCCGGGCCACAGCGACTGGTCGATTCTTGTTCGCCTCACACTGGCCGGCGTCTTCATCCCGGAAGGCGTACAGAAGCTGATCTTTCCGGAAATTCTCGGCACCGGTCGCTTCATCGGCATCGGCATCCCATGGCCGGAACTGATGGGACCCTTCGTCGGCTGGGTCGAGTTTCTGTGTGGCGTACTTTTGTTGTTCGGTCTCTTCAGCCGCTTTGCCGCCGTGCCGATCATTATCATTATGCTGGTCGCCATAATCGCCACAAAAATCCCGATTCTGCTTGGATCCGACTGGCTGATCTTTAATGTGCGAGACCTGAAACGCTATGGCTTCTGGAGCATGTCGCACGAAACCCGAACTGATTGGGCGATGCTCCTTGGCGCGATGTATGTTCTTCTGAGCGGTGGCGGTCGTTGGTCAATCGATCGGCGCCTCTACTCCGACTCAACGCAATAGTCGCCTCAATCGGATTCGCTGCTGCCCTCATCGACTTCAAGTTGCAGTTCGGCAAGGTACTTGCGCACCATTGCGAGCGCTTTCCGTCCCATCGGCGTCGCCCAGTAAAGTCGTCTTTCGGTCTTGCCGTGGCGCTCCTTGCGGGATTTCAGATACCCCTTTTGCTCCATCGCGTGCAAGATCGGGTAAAGAGTGCCGGGACTCAATCGATAACCGTGATTGGCTAACTCCTCAATCATCCATTGGCCATACAACTCAGCCTTGGTGGCATGGTGCAAGATGTGCACCCGAATAAAACCACTCAAAAGGTCCCGATGGTGAGTGAATCTTCTCGTCGCCATGAACTCAACTTCAAGGGTTTGAGGGACTGAATTCTGCATGAATACGGCACGGGTGCAAATTTCGCGCTGCAACGCTCCATACGTAATGGGGTGATTCAGGGATTCCCCACTGTGAGAGAATTGTGTGATCCAGCCAAGCGCGGTTGTGATAGGTGATGCATTTGCAACGGGCGCCCTTCGCCTTACCGTTATTTAAACCAATAACTTAAAAATCAAAATCCGTAATCGAGAGGCAGGGGGCTACCGCCACTGTCGAATGCCGCAGCCTGTTTTCCAATTCTTCCATTTTCCGATTATAATTCAACTAGATAATTCGCTCTATTGTGTATTCGTTTAGTACCGGTTGTTGCCTATTCTGTTCCAGAAAAGACGAACTCAAGCGACTGACTGAGTACTTCGGCGAGAAGGAGAAACGACGCTCCAGCATGCCAATGCGTGACATCATGTGGTTCGCCATCCATTCGGCGC
>JBBDSK010000126.1:0-7212 GCA_040904985.1 Woeseia sp.
TAATGGACCATATCGTCGATACGATGCCTGGTCGCACGGATCAGACACGCGTCCCCAATGGCCAGGAATTCATCCGGGCGACCCGCAAATCGGCGCGTGCCGCGGGCATTACTTTATTCGACATCAACGATCCGCGGCAGGGGATCGTACACGTCGTATCGCCGGAACTGGGCATTGCTTTGCCCGGACTGACCCTGGTCTGTCCCGACAGTCATACCGGCACGATCGGCGGGCTTGGCGCACTCGCGTGGGGCATCGGCTCGACCGAGGCGGAGCATGCGCTCGCTACCCAGACACTGATCGTGCGACGCCCGCGGCAGACACGAGTGCGTTTCGACGGCAGCCTCCGACTCGGCGTGACGGCGAAGGACCTGATCCTGCACCTGATTGGCCGGTACGGCGCCGACGGTGGCGCTGGCAGCGCGATCGAGTTTGCCGGCGAAGCCATCCGCCAACTTCCTGTCGAGGGGCGGCTCACACTGTGCAACATGGCGGTCGAGTTCGGTGCGTGGACCGGAATTGTGGCGCCTGATGACAGCACGATCGAGTATGTTCGGGGCAGGCCGTACGCACCGGAAGGGACCGCCTGGGACTCGGCTATTACCGCATGGGGTGCGCTCAAAACCGACGAAACCGCGCACTTCGATGCCGAGATTGCTGTTGAGGTCGGCGGCCTCGCGCCGCAGGTATCCTGGGGCACAAGCCTCCAGCACATCGCCGCAACGGACGGCGTCGTACCCTCTTTGGACGAGGCCGAAGACCGGCACGCGAAGGAAGCGATGGAGCGCGCCCAGCAATACATGGGCCTGACACCCGGCCAGCGGCTGCGCGACGTGCCGATCAATGCAGCGTTCATCGGCTCCTGCACGAACGCACGCCTGTCCGACCTGCGCGAGGCTGCCGGGGTACTCAAGGGGCGCAAGGTATCATCCGGCATCCGTGCACTCTGTGTGCCAGGCTCTTCGACAGTCAAGCGCGCCGCGGAGGCTGAGGGCCTGGATACTGTATTCCGCGATGCGGGTTTCGAGTGGCGGGAGTCCGGCTGTTCCCTTTGTTTTTATGCCGGCGGGGAAGGTTTCAAGCCCGGCGACCGCGTGATCAGCAGTACGAACCGGAACTTCGAGGGCCGCCAGGGTCCCGGCACGCGGACGCATCTCGCGAGCCCCGTAACTGTTGCCGCCTCCGCGATTCTCGGCCACATCGGCAGCGTGGCAGATCTCCGATGACGAACGACGGGGTCTTCCGCGGCATCGCCGCGCCGCTACTGCGGATCAATATCGACACGGACGCCATCATCCCGAGCCGCGAGATGAAGCACGTCTCCAAGTCAGGCCTGGCGCAGGGACTCTTTGCGAACTGGCGTTATCTCAATCCGGGCGCCCGCGACCCAAACCCCGACTTCGTTTTGAACCAGGCGCCTTTCGATCGTGCCAGCATCCTGCTCGCCGGAGCCAACTTTGGCTGCGGTTCTTCGCGCGAGCACGCGGTGTGGGCACTTCGGGAATGGGGTATACGAGCCATTATCGCTCCCAGTTTCGGCTCGATATTCGCATCCAACTGCCTGAACAACGGCCTGCTGCCGGTGCGCCTCGACGAAGATTCTGTCGAGGTGATCGCCGCATCCGTCATGGAAGATCCACTCGGCAACCAAGTCACCGTCGATCTCGGCAGCCGGTCCATCCACTTCGCGGACCGCACCTGGTATTTCGAAATAGGGGAGCGCGAACAGCAAATGCTGCTGCGCGGCCTGTCGCCGATCGCCTTGACGCTGGAGAGCGCGGACCTCATCGACGAGTTCGAGGCGGGCGATGCGAAACGGCGGCCCTGGGCCATCCGCTGAGCAGGCGCTTCAGACGTTCGCGGCGAAGTTGTCGGCTTCGATTTGGGAGTAGCCGAGGCCGATCAGGATCTCGCGTGTGTGCTCGCCGACTTTCGGTACATCGTGTCGGAACGTCGCCCTGGTTTGCCCGAATTGTATGGGCAGGGTCGGCAGCCTGGTGTGCGATCCGCGATTCGGCCCATCGGTCAGGGTTACTGGAACGAGCCCGCCGCTCGCATTCAGGTGCGGGTCCTCGAACATGTCCTGCGGTCGGTTGATCGGCGCGAAAGGCAGGCCGATTTTTTCGATACGCGCAATCAACTCCGACTGGGAAAAGGTAGCGAATACTTCCCGGATGACCGGCAATATGCGGTCACGTTGCCGAACCCGGTCTGGATTGAGCGCCAGGGTTTCGTCGGCGGCAAACTCGCGCAGCCCGAATGCGTCGCAGAATGTCCTCCATTGACCGTCCGTAACGACACCGACAAAGACGGGCTGGGCGTCGGCCGTTTCGAACACGTCATAGACGGCCCAGGCAGAAATGCGCGCCGGCATGGGGTCTGCCGCAACGCCCGTTACCGCGAATTGCGCCATATGCTGCCCTACAAGGAAAACTGCGCTCTCAAAAAGGGACGCGGTCAAATGCCGCCCTCGCCCGGTGCTTTCACGTTCAACCACCGCGGCGAGGATACCGAGCGCGCCGAACAGCGCTCCCTGCACATCGACAACCGATGCACCGGCACGAAGCGGACGCCCGGGTGGGCCAGTCATGTACGCGAGTCCGCTCATCATTTGCGCAACTTCGTCGAGTGCGGTTCGATTTTCATACGGCCCGGCAAGGAAACCTTTTTCCGAACAATATATCAGGCGCGGATTTCGTTTACTCAAGTCAGCGTAGCTGAATCCCAGTTTGTCCATCGTGCCCGGCCGGAAATTTTCGATGAATACGTCGGCCGAATCGATGAGCCGCAGCGCGGCTTCCTTTCCCGCATCTGTCTTGACGTCGAGGCAGATACTCCGCTTGTTTCTGTTGTACATCGGAAAGTAGCCGGCGCCGGACCCGGCCAGCTTCCTCGTCTTATCGCCCCCCGGCGGTTCGACCTTGATTACGTCAGCGCCAAGTTCGGCAAGCATCATTCCGCACGCCGGCCCCATGATCATATGTGTGAACTCTACGACTTTCAGTTTATTGAGCGGTGTTGCGCTGTCCATGGCCAATTCCATTTTGCGCCTTCAGATTTCGGCGGCAATAGTATAGATTTAACAAAGGTTACTTAGTGAGGCTTTAAGAATGGCAAACGAACAATATGACATCTTGATCAATAATGCCAAGCTGGCACGGCCTGGCCAACAGGAGCTGCAAGCCGCCGATATTGGCATCCGGGATGGAAAGTTCGTGGCCATTGCTGCTGGTATTGCGGCGGAGTCGGCGTCGCAGGTCGTCGATGCGAAGGGACTCATAGCGTTCCCAGGGCTGGTCGACGCGCACATGCATACCGGGATCTACGCACCACTCGACGAGGACGCAGTGACGGAGAGTCGCGCTGCCGCCATGGGTGGCGTGACCACCAGCATTAACTATATCCGGACCGGGAAGTATTACCTCAACACCGGTGGCAGCTACATGGATTTTTTCCCACGTGTGCTTGAGCTATCGGAGGGAAATTTTCATGTTGACTATGCATATCACCTCGCGCCGATGGATGCGCGTCATATTGGAGAGATCGAGCCGCTGATCGAGGAATTCGGTGTCACGTCTTTCAAGATATTCATGTTCTACGGTGGATATGGATTGCACGGGCGGTCCGACAACCAGAACGATTTCCTGATGATTGGGGAGGACGACAAATACGACATGGCCCACTTCGAGTTCATCATGCGCGGTATTAAACGGGCAATGGACCGGTACTCTGATGCCTCTGACAGGATATCGCTCAGCCTCCATTGCGAGACTGCCGAGATTATGGCGGCGTACACCAAGCTCGTTGAGCGTGAGGGAAAGCTCAGTGGACTCGCCGCCTACAGTGCATCAAGACCGCCGCATTCGGAAGGGCTGGCGGTCTGCATCGCATCCTACCTGGCTCATGAGACTGAATGTGCGAATATTAACCTCCTGCATCTCAGCGGAAGAAAGGCCATGGAAGCCGCTATCGCAATGAGCACCGCATTCCCGCAAATCCGGTTCCGGCGAGAGGTAACAATTGGTCATTTGCTGCTGGACATTGACGCGCCCTGCGGGAACCGCGCCAAGGTAAATCCGCCAATCAGGCCACGAGAGGACGTCGAATATCTCTGGGGCGCCGTTCTTGACGGCAAGGTCGACTGGATTGTAAGTGACCACGCCTGCTGCCGCACTGAAATGAAAGTTGACCAGCGCTCGCCGGATGACATCTTCGTCGCGAAGTCGGGCTTCGGCGGAACTGAATACCTCCTGTCCGGGGTCATTTCCGAAGGCCGGCGCCGCGGGCTGTCGTACAATCGCATTGCTGAACTCCTGAGCAAGAACCCGGCAACGCGCTTTGGGGTTCCTGGAAAGGGGGATATCGCCCCGGGCTTCGACGCGGATATTGTATTGGTGGATCCGGACGAGACCTTTGTCGTTGCCGCGGAAAATTCAGAGTCGGCGCAGGGCTATACCCCATTTGAAGGTATGGAGCTGACCGGCAGGGTCAAGCGGACCTGGCTTCGCGGCAATCTGATATGGGACGGCTCAAACGTCGTTGGGGCGCCTGCCGGACGATACTTGCGACGCTTTGGCTGATGCTTGCGGACTCGGCACCCTGAATCCGTGCGCACGGCACCCTATGCAAAACGGATCAGATTGGCTACCATTCAGATAACCTAGTTACCTTTGTTGAAATATACAACGAAAAACATGAATTCACGGGAATTACTACACGCCAGGCCAGAACAGCAGTTCTTCGATGATCCGGCCATTGATCGCCTGATGGGCACGGTCATGGCTCTTGCAACGGAAGTATTCGTGCTCCAATCGCGTCTCCGCGCGCTGGAAGATCGTCTCGGCAGCTCGGGCGTCGTCGACGTGGACGATCTGCGAGCGCAGGGCGAGGACCAGGATCGACAGTCGTCTGAGGCAAAGGCTTATTCGGAGCACTTACTTCGCCCACTACTTGGAACACAAGATGCGCTCGGCCCAACAGACTGATTCACAAAATCGGAAACACTCCGACATAAAGAACACACAGATGCGCGAGAGCGACTTTGCAGCCGCGCAGGCATTCCTGCTGAGTGCGAAGAGCTTCTGGACGACGACCTTGTACCGGGAACTGCGCTCAAGATACGAGAGGCGAGTCAGCGAAAGCGGGGCGGGGGCACTCAAGCCTGACGAAGCAATCGACGAGCTAGAGATTGACGTAACGTACCAATTCTTCGCCTGGCTCGAGCGGCACCTGCAGCGCATGAAATATACCTCCCGCTACGGTGTGATCCCCTATCACTCTGAAAGAGCCGAAAGGCTGACGCAAGAATCAGGGTTTTCACTCCGCGACCAATTTTCGCCCACCATAGACGCCGACCTGGAGCTACCGAAGTATTACAGGTCCCTGGATGTGCATCAGCACCAGGGAGGACTCTGGTCAGATATCACCGCCGGTTTCGCTTACGAGTACGGAGCCAGAACAACCACGCCGCTCCTTGGTGAGACCCACGAAGACCTTCACAACCGGTTTACACAATTCATCACAAAGGGTGCGGAATACCAGCGGATCCTAGACCTTGGTTGCGGCTTCGGAAAGAGCACTCGCCCTTTTGTGAAGCGGTTTCCGAAGTCGAATATCGAAGCCGTCGACCTGTCCGAATCCTGTCTATATGTCGCCGCGCAATTCGCGCGCAAGAATGGTGTGAAGAACGTCCACTACAGCCAGCAGGATGCGCGCCGTACGCGTTTCGCCGACGAATCATTCGACCTCGTCACGTCGACCATGCTAATGCACGAATTGCCGGTGAACGGCGTGCTGCGCCTGCTCGAAGAGTGCTACCGGCTGCTGCAGCCGGGCGGGCACATGGCGCACCTCGATTTTTACGTACTGCCGGATGCATTCGACCGATTCATGCACTACGGGCATTCCAGGCGGAATAACGAAACATACATGCGCGGAGTCGCCGAAATGGACCTGCCCGACGTTCTCGCGAGAATCGGCTTTGAGGACGTCAGAATTGAAAGATTCAAGGAAAGCGCCAATCTGGATCTCGATGCGCACGATGCGTGGCGTTTTCCATGGACAGTCATCTCCGCTGTCAAACCGCGTCAGGCAGCCGCCTGATCCGGATTGCGCGGCCGATCTGGCGCATCCCGTTTGTACGGGGCTCTAGCGACGAGCTGTTCGAGTTCCGATCGCCCCGTTGATCGCCGCCATGGGGCGGAGTCGTCGGCCCGCGAGCAAGTGAAAGATTGCTTGCATCAACCCTTTGCGCTACCGTAACCGAAATCAATAACGCTAAACTCTACGGGCATGAGCCGACCCCGGCTTGCGCAGCCGCACTGCCGATACTCATTGAGCGATATGGTTCGTAAGTCCCCACACACCGAGCAGTACGCTGCACAGCGCCGTGTCCGCGCGCCAAAGTTGCCGCACATCGTTGCCCAGCAGCTCCGCTCGCAAATTTCGACCGGTGCTCTCAGGCCTGGCGACACGCTGCCTTCCGAGTCGCAACTTTTGAAGGAATTCGGGATTTCCCGTCCGACGCTCCGTGAAGCGCTTCGCGTCCTTGAATCGGAGACGCTGATCCAGCTCGACCGTGGCGCACGCAATGGGGCGAAGGTACTGGCACCTTCGATCGAGATGGCCGCCCAGTACGGCGGCCTGTATCTCGCGACACACGACACGACGCTGCAGCAGATCCATGACGTCCGAACGATTCTTGAGCCGCCGCTTGCCGCGCAACATGCGAAGTTGTCCCGCAAAGCGGTAATCGAAGCGCTCGAAAAGTGTGTGGATGCGCAGCGACTTGCGTTGTCACAGTTCGATTACATTTCGGCGGCCAAAGCCGTCAATGCTTTTCACGGGCAACTCGTGCGCAAGTCGGGAAATACGGTCCTGCGCCTTCTTGCCGGTATGCTGCACGAGATTTCCGACTACGTGTATCCGCAGCTGCCTGTCACCTCCGGCCGGCTCAGCAAGAAGGCGATACTCAGAAGAAGTGAGGAATCCACCGACGCTCATGAGCAACTGGTAACTCTGATAAAGGCCCGAAAGGGTGACTCGGCCGAAAAATTCTGGCGCGACTATATGGTCGACACCGCCAAGTGGCTGAAAAAGGCAGGCCTCTCCAATCTCCGGGTCAGCATCTCCTCCCGGGACTGAAATTTATCCTGTATGGTGCTGTTAGCACCACATAGCTAACTCAGTTATGATAGCTGTACTATGCTCTGC
>JBBDSK010000127.1:0-7168 GCA_040904985.1 Woeseia sp.
AGCCGACGCGTGCACAACGAACCCGCCTGGCTGCTGCATCACCGGCCGTACCGGGACACCAGCCGCATTCTGGAAGTTCTGAGCCTGGAGCACGGGCGGATTTCGCTGGTGGCCCGCGGCAGCCGTTCCGGCACCTCCAAACTCAAGGGAATTTTGCGTCCCTTTCTGCCGCTGACTATTTCCTGGGCCGGCCGCAGTGACCTCGGCACGCTCACGGGAGCCGAATTGCGCGGCGCGCCGATCGCGCTCAGCGGCGAGGGCCTCATGTCGGGCTATTACGCCAACGAACTTCTCCTGCATCTTCTGCACCGGCACGATCCGCAACCGGACATCTTTGCCGCCTACGGCAAGACGATTGAAAATCTCTCCGCCGCCCGCGACGTTCCGGCAAAATTGCGGGAGTTCGAAATGGAACTCCTGCGTCTTCTCGGCTACGCTCTCAATCTGGAACATGACACGGAGACGCAGACCGCGCTGTCGGCTTCCGGCCACTACGTCTATCGCCCGGAGCAGGGCCCGGTGGAGGCTCGTGAGCCGGTCGGGCCGTCGACGTACTCCGGACAGGAACTGATCTATATTCGCGAACGAGACTTTTCGCGCCCGGAAACGCTGCGCTCGGCCAGCCGGCTTCTGCGCGAGGTTATCGCGTTTCATCTCGGAGGCAGGGAACTGAAGAGCCGCAAGGTTTACCGCGATATGCGGCGGGGGAGAAAAATCATTGAGTAACGTGGCTGAACTGCGGCTGGGGGTCAATATCGACCACGTCGCCACGCTGCGGCAGGCGCGCGGCACCCGGTATCCGGACCCGATTGCCGCGGCCCTTATGGCGGAGGCTTCCGGAGCCGACAGCATCACCTTACATCTGCGTGAAGATCGGCGGCACATCCAGGATCGGGACGTTTATGCGCTCAGGGATGCCATGACGACGCATATGAACCTCGAGATGGCAGTCACTGCGGAGATGCTTGCCATCGCCTGTGAACTGAAGCCCTCCGACTGTTGCCTCGTCCCCGAGAGGCGCAGCGAACTCACCACGGAAGGCGGGCTCGACGTTGCCGGGGCACAGGGACGCATTCGCGACGCTTGCGAGCAGCTGGCGCAGAAGGGTATCCGCGTGTCACTTTTTGTCGATCCGGACGCGCGGCAGCTCCAGGCGGCAAAAGAGGCGGGCGCTCCGGTGGTGGAAATTCACACCGGTGCCTATGCGGACGCCGAAGATAGGCGGCGCAATGAGGAACTCCAGCGTATCGTTACTGCCGCCGCGCGCGCGCATGAGCTGGGACTCAAAGTTCACGCCGGACACGGCCTGCATTACGGCAACGTGCAGGCCATTGCCGCGATTGGCGAGATCGTCGAGCTGAACATCGGGCACGCCATCATTGCGCAATCCGTATACGACGGCATCGGCCTCGCCGTCAGCGAAATGAAGCGCCTCATGAACGAAGCGAGGGCCCGGTGATATTCGGAGTGGGGACGGATATCGTCGAGCTTAGCCGGATTCAGCAAACGTACGGCCGCTTCGGCGAGCGCTTCGTCGAGCGTCTGCTGATGCCTGAAGAGCGGGTCCTGTTCGACCGCTCAAAGTGGCCGGTTCGCTTCCTGGCAATGCGCTTCGCGGGGAAGGAAGCGACGGTCAAGGCGATGGGCACGGGTTTTCGCTACGGCATGTGGATTCGCGACGTCGGTATTGTGAATAATGAACGCGGAAGGCCGCTCATTATTTTCTCCCCGCGCGGCCGTGACGTCTGCCGCGCGCTCGGCGTCGGGGAGGGCCATGTTAGCCTGACGGACGATGCCGGGCTGATCGTTGCCTTTGCGGTGGTCATGCAGGCCGGCGGCTCCGGCGCCCCGGCTGCGCCGCCGGATATGATATGACAATCTACTCGTAGAAGCTCTGCTAATGAATTGTTTTTCCTTCGATATTGAAACTGTTCCGGACGTGGAATTCGGCCGCCGGTACTGGCAGCTCGAGGGGCTAGGCGACGAGGACGTCGGCACCGCAATGACCTTCCTGCGCGAGCAGGCAACTGGCAGCGCGTTTTTGCCGCTGCACCTGCATCGCGTCGTGGCCATTTCGGTCGCGCTCCGCAGCAGTGACAGCTTTCGGGTCTGGAGTCTTGGCGACCCGGACTCCGGGGAAGCGGAGCTGATCGGGCGTTTCTATGACGGACTGGACCGCTACTCTCCCGATCTGATTTCCTGGAACGGCAGCGGCTTCGATTTGCCGGTGTTGCACTACCGCGCCTTGAGGCACGGTATTCAGGCGCCGAGATACTGGGAAACGGGCGACGGCGATCGCGAGTTTCGCTTCAACAATTACCTCAGCCGCTTTCACTGGCGCCATGTCGACCTCATGGATGTCCTGTCGGGCTTTCAGCCGCGCGCCGGCGCGAAGCTCGACCAGGTTGCGGCGCTGCTGGGGTTCCCGGGAAAGCTCGGGATGAGCGGGGACAAGGTATGGGAATGCTGGCTGCAGGGCGGCATCGGGGAAATTCGCAATTACTGCGAGACCGATGTCCTCAATACCTATCTCATCTACCTGCGTTTCGAATTCATGCGCGGCAAACTCGACGCGGCCGATCTGCAGCGGGAATTCGACCTGGTTCGCGCGAGCCTGGCCGCCGCTGAAAAGCCGCACCTCGACGAGTTTCAGGCCGCCTGGAAGAGCGTGACGCCCGCTGGCGCCGACGGAAGCTGATGCCGCGGCGGCGCGAACCGGAAATCGCAACGATCGACGCGTTTTCTCACGACGGCAGGGGCATTGCCGCCATCGAGGGGAAGAAGGTGTTCGTGCCGGGCGTTCTCCCGGGAGAACGGTTGCGCATGGTGCGGCGCAAAGTCCACCGCGGCTACGACGAGGCGGAACTTCTGGAGGTGCTGGTGCCCTCGCCGCAACGGCTCGAGCCCCGATGTACGGCGTTCGGCGTTTGCGGCGGCTGCGCGCTGCAGCACGTGAGCGCCGGGAAGCAACGACACATTAAAGAGCAGGCTCTGCGGGACAGCCTGAAGCGCGTCGGCGGGGTAGCGCCGCAGCGATGGCTGGAGCCCCTGTTCGACCCGTTGCCGGAGAGCGGCTGGCAGTATCGGCGGCGCGCGCGTCTTGCGGTGAGAGACGTCAGTGCCAAGGGCCGCGTCCTGGTCGGCTTTCGGGAACAGCACACGACACTGATCGCGGACATGCATCGCTGCGAAGTACTGGTCTCCCCTCTGGACGGTTTGATCGAGCCGCTGAGCGAATTGATCGGGTCCCTGAGCATTCGAAAGCGCCTCCCACAGATCGAAGTGGCCGCGGCGGACAACGCGACCGAGCTCGTGTTTCGGGTGCTTGACCCGCCGAGCCCGGAAGACCGGGAGAAGTTGCAGCGGTTCGGCTTCGAGCAGGGGCTGCGGATATCGCTGCAGCCGGGCGGCACCGATACCCTGCAGCCGCTTTACCCTGAGTCTCCCGCCGAGGCGCTTTTCTACGAACTTCCGCAGTTCGACCTGCGGATTCACTTCAAGCCTGTCGATTTCATACAGGTAAACGGGGCGGTCAACCGCCTTCTGGTGGCGGCAGCGGTCGAGTTGCTGCAGTTGAAGGAGAATGACCGGGTCCTGGATCTCTTTTGCGGCATCGGCAATTTTTCCCTGCCGCTGGCCCGGCGAGCGGGCCACGTGCTTGGCATCGAGGGCACAGCAGTGCAGGTCTCCAGGGCGCAGAGCAATGCAGTGCTGAACGATATCGGCAATTGCGACTTCCGCTGTGCCGATCTGGCCGCCGTGGACGGACGAGAAGGGTGGCTGCGCCAGGATTGGCACGGGGTGCTTCTGGATCCGCCGCGAAGCGGTGCGGACGCCGTCGTTCGGCACATGAAGCGTCTCGGCCCCGAGCGTATCGTGTACGTGTCCTGCCATCCGGCGACGCTGGCCCGGGATGCGCGCGTACTGACCGCGGAACAGGGTTACGTGCTGGAGGCAGCCGGTATCGTCGATATGTTTCCCCATACCGCCCATACGGAAGCGATTGCCGTATTCGCCAGGTCCCCGCGACGCGGTGGCCGCAAATAGCGGGAAAAACAGAAAAACTAAGACGTTACACTTGTTTTGTGAGATTGAAGTTCAATAAACTGCAGCGCTGGAAGCCCGGCCCTGGGCGGCAGCATGCGGCCCTGCCGTCCAAAATCCCGGCGCCGGAGAAGGTTTACAACCATGGCACTAGGGCCTGTGATGCTCGACATAGAGGGGCTTCTGCTGACACTGGCAGACCGCGACCTGTTGTCGGAACCCGCCGTGGGCGGGGTCATCCTGTTCAGCCGTAACTACGCCTCGCCCTTGCAGCTGGCCGACCTGGTGGCGTCGATCCGCGCGCTCAGGACGCCGCCCCTGCTGCTGGCGGTGGACCAGGAGGGCGGCCGCGTGCAGCGCTTCCGAGAGGGATTCACGGCGATCCCGCCCATGCGCCGCATCGGGAGGGAATACGACCGGGATGCGGACGAAGCGCTGGCGCTGGCGCGCACCGCCGGCTGGCTCGTTGCCTCCGAGCTGAGGGCGGCCGATATCGATCTGAGCTTTGCGCCCTGCATCGACCTCGACCGGGGCATGAGCGAAATCATTGGCGCACGCGCTTTTCATTCCGACCCGGAGGCCGTGGCGGCACTGGCCGCGGCCTTTTGCCGCGGTCACCGCGGCGGGGGGATGATGCCGGTTGGCAAGCATTTCCCGGGGCACGGCGCCGTTGTTGCCGACTCCCACGAGAAACTGCCGGTGGATCGGCGGGAATACGGCGATTTGCTGGACGACATGCGCCCTTACGAGACCCTCATCGGACAGCGGCTTCTGGCGGCTGTGATGCTGGCACACGTCGTGTATCCGGAAGCGGACCCGATGCCGGCCGGATTTTCACGCTACTGGATCCAGAACCAGCTGCGCTCTGCGCTTGGTTTCGACGGCGCGGTGTTTTGCGACGACCTCAGCATGAAGGCAACGCTGGAATTCGGCAGCATGCCGCAACGTGCCCATCTGGCGCTGTCGGCCGGCTGTGACATGGTGCTTGTCTGCAACGATCGTCCGGCAGCGCGTGCCACCGTGGCGGCGTTGCGCGACTGGTCGAATCCGCCGTCACTGGTGCGGCTTGCGCGCCTGCATGGAACGGGCAGGCATCTGCGTGAGACGCTCCTGGCAAGCCGCGAGTGGCAGGACGCCTCCGAGCGTATGGGCCGCTGGTTCGATCGCCCGGAACTCGAACTGGGCGCCTGATGCCGCCGCTCCGGTTTCATCGCCAGAGGGTCAGACGATGACCTCGAGCATGCGCCTGGCGGTCATCGCCGGCTCCGGCTTCAGCGAATTCGCGGGAGATTCGCCCGGCCGCGTGCTCACCACCCACTACGGCAAACCGTCCGCCGCCGTGCGCACCCTCGATTACGGGGCGGGAAGCGTCTACTTCCTGGCCCGTCATGGTGACGACCACTCGATTCCGCCGCATCGCATAAACTACCGCGCCAACCTCGCTTCGCTCGAGCTGCTGGGCGTGCAGCAGGTCGTGGCCGTCAACACCGTCGGTGTCATCGCACCGGGTTTACTGCCGGGCCAGCTCGCGGTGCCGGAGCAGTTGATCGACTACACCTATGGACGGGATCACAGTATTTACGACGGTCTTTCGGCTAGTCTCGACCATATAGATTTCACCGAGCCATTCAGCCCCGGGCTGAGGCAACGGATTCTGGACTCGGCGCGCACGGCGGGAGTGAGCTGTCACGATGGAGGCGTCTACGCCGTGACCCAGGGGCCGCGGCTGGAGACCGCTGCCGAAGTGGACCGGCTCGCGCGGGACGGCGCCGATTTTATCGGCATGACAGCGATGCCCGAGGCTGCGATTGCCCGGGAATTGCGCATTGATTACGCCTGCCTGTCGCTGATCGTAAATTTCGCGGCGGGCAGGGGCGAAAAGGCTATCCATGACGACATCGAGCAAAACCTGGTCAGCGCGAAAGCGCAGGCACTGCGGCTGCTGCAGCAACTGTTCGGCCAGCTCGAGCGCGAGGGTCGTGAGAGGAACTTGCCGCGTTGAACCGGAGCGGGAAAACAATTCGGCCATTCTGCGGGTTTCGCGCTAAGCGGTCGCGATGAAGACCCTGCCTCGCGAAGTTCTCGAGCGTCTGGTCGATGCGGCGGCGGAGCCTATCGTCGTTGCCAGCACCGCACTCCCGGATTGGCCGGTAGCGCTTTGCAACGCGGCATTTTTGCGCCTGTCACAGAACGATGCTGCGATGACCCGGCCGCTCGCGGACATCGTGGAACAGCTGCACGGGCGAGATTTGGCGCTGGAGATCAGTGAGGCCGTGCGCTCACGCCAGGAAGCCACCATCCCGGTTGAACTCGAAAAGCGTGAATATCTGCTCGTTTTGAAGTTGCTCGACGCCGGCAGGGGATCCGAACGGCAATATTGTGCGCTCTACTGGCGCAGTAACTCGGGCGTGCACGCGGCTTCGGCCGACGAGGAGATGCATTTCGCGCTGCGGCGGGCAAGGCGGCGAATTCGCGACCTGTCCCGGGACAATCCTGTCACGGGTTTGCTGAACGAAACGGCCTTCCGTGAAGTTCTGGCGCACGACTGGGCCGTGGCCCAGCGAGAAAAAAGCAGCCTCGCGGTCATTTCCTTCCACCTGGAGTACTTCGGCGCCTACCTGGAAGTATTTGGACGCCACGCCACCGATTCCTGTTTGCGGCGCGTCGCGCAGGCTGTAAGGCGCTGCATGCGGCGCGCCAGCGACGTCGCCGCGCATATCACAAACGATGAGGGTGACTTTATCGTCGTGCTGTCTCACACACCGGACGAGCCGCGTGTGCTCGAGTTCGCGGAACGAATCGTGGCCGCGGTGCGGGATCTCGGGCTACATCATCCCAGGTCGAAGTCGGGGCGTTTCGTGACCGTGAGGCACCAGGCATCGGTTATGCAGGCGGGAAAGGGCGGGACCGCGGCGGACATTCTGGACGATATCCTGCACGCCTGAGGCGAGCGATGCGGTCAGTTGCCAGGCTCTGCAGGCTCCGTCAAAACAGGATCCGTCAAAACCGGATCGGCGTCGGGGCTCTCCGCGCCTTCAACCACGTCTCCCATAAAAGTTAGCCTCGCCACAACGCCGAACCGCGGATGATCGAAATAGCGCGTCTCTCCGCTGCGCATGATGCG
>JBBDSK010000128.1:0-7106 GCA_040904985.1 Woeseia sp.
TCCTTTGGCGAAATGGCTCCCTGCGGTCCGCTTTATTTCCGCCAAAGGACCTCCCGCAGGGGATGCCTGCCTGGCCGTGGTCCGAGACTTAATGTGCGATTCTGGTTAGCGAAGCTCGGCACAAGTGTGCAGAGATTCCCTAGCGCGCATCCATCCGCTTAAGCGGATGGTAGGACGGCCCTTCGATTACGCTGCCATCGGTTGCAAAGCGGCTGCCATGACAGGGGCAATCCCAGGTAAGGTCGGCCGCGTTCCACTTCACCGCGCACTTCATGTGGGGACATACGGCCGACAGCACCGAGAGGCTCGTATCGGGGGCACGGTAAGCCGCAACGCTGTGGCCGTTCAGCTTCACCACCCTGCCCTCACCGGCTGCAAGACTGTCGAGGCTGTCCAGACTCGCGATATTCACATAGTCGCCGGTCAGGTGTTTGGCAACCTTGCTGTTCAGCTCGGCCCATTTTTTCGCCGACTTGACCGGCGTGAAGCGCCGTGGGCTGAACAGCTTCGCCAGCGCAACCTCCTTGCCGCATATCAGGCGGCTTATTATCGCGGCCGCGACCTCGCCCCACGTCAGGCCGTCAGAGGCGTAGCCCGTACCGACATAGACGTTATCGTGGGCGCTGCGACCGATGTAGGGCAACAGATCCGCGGTCCTGTATTGCTGCGCCGACCACCGGTACGACACGGTATCGATGTCAAAGCGCTCCCGCGCATACTGTTCGAGCCGGGCGTAATATTCTCTGCCCGCCTCGCCGTGACCCGTGGAATGCTTCTCGCCGATCACGACGAGCCAGCTTCGGTTCTTCTGCTGATAGGTGCGGACGGAGTGAAACCGGTCGAGCAGCCAGAAAATTCCCGAAGGATGTGAATCTCCGGCCAGCGGGGCCGCCACACCGTACTCCCTGGACGGCTCCATTTCGGCCTGCAGCAGGTTGATGCCCTTTGGCGTGTGAGTTGCAAAGACGATGCTGCGAGCCGTAACGATACCGCCCTTTGTATGCACCTGGCCCGCACTCGCATCGACGTCGGCCACTGCCGTCTGCTCGAACACCTGACCGCCCTGCCCGGCGACGACCCTCGCGAGTTCCTGCACATACCGCAGCGGGTTGTATTGCGCCTGCTGTTCGATGAGCAGCGCTCGCTTCACAGGAATCGGCAGTTCCGGTGCTTCCTGCACCATTCTGGCACCCAACCCTGCCAGCAGTGATGCCTCATATTCGGCCTCGATCATCTCCTGCTGCGCGTCGTCCGGATCCGGCAAGGCGAGGTACAAGGGCCTGCGTGCGAACTGGCAGTCGAGCGAGTAGCGCTTTATCCGCCGCTCAACCTCGTCCACCGCCTCGCTGCGAACGGCAACCACGTCACGCAACGCATCCTCGTTCCATTTGCTTCTTACCGACCGCAACCCCTGTGCCAGCGTAGCGTACAGATTGCCGGTCGATTGGCCGCTCGTTCCGGCCCCAACCTGCAGCGATTCGAGCACGGCGACTTTCCGGCCTTCTTCAACAAGCCGCACGGCGGTTGCGAGGCCGGTCACCCCACCGCCGATGACAGCGACGTCGACACTGAGGTCCCTGTTCAGGGCGGGATATCTTCGATCGCTTGCTGCAACAGTCCATACGGCGGTCATCGGCTTTCCTCCACGACAATCGGAGCACTCGGCCTCCCCCCGCAGCAATGGCGCTTGAGGTTATGACTGGCCTCCATAGGGATAGTTTGGAAAGCTCGGGGTAAAATGTCTGGTGATGTCGCCGTCCGAACTGGAACGTTATTTGCAGCAGCACATCCCGCTGTCGGCGGCGATGCAGGTTTCTGTGCTCGAGATACAACCGGACCGGGTGGTCCTGAGCGCGCCGCTCAAGCCCAACATCAACCACCGGGAAACGGTATTTGGCGGAAGTGCTGCTGCGTTAGCCGTTCTTGCCGCCTGGTCCCTCGTGCACACCCGGCTTTTGCGCGCCGGCCTTCCCAGCCGGCTGGTCATTCAGCGAAATTGCATGAGCTTTGAATTGCCGATCACTGGAACCTTCACCGCAAGCTCCCGCCTCGCGCCGACGGCGAACTGGGAGCAGTTCCTGCGCATCCTCGATCGCAAGCGCGTGGCGAGAATCGCCGCATGCTGTGACCTTCTTTTCGAGGGCCGCACTGCCGGCCGCTTCGAAGGCGAGTTCGTCGCTCTGGGGCCAGATAACCGCGTTCATTCGCAGCGAGATGGCGCGACGTCAGAGCGGGCGCCGGATTCCCGGTAGTCGCTCGGGAAGAATTAAAACTGGAGGTTGCGCTGGAAAATCTGTTCTTCGACAACTGGTACACGCTGTTGCGCACCGCGCTGATCGGCGTGCTGGCCTATGCGAGCCTGGTCTTGCTGCTGCGGATTTCCGGCCGGCGGACATTGTCGAAAATGAATGCTTTCGATTTCATCGTAACGGTCGCTCTCGGCTCCACCCTGGCCACCGTGCTGCTCAACACGGACATTTCGCTTGCGGAGGGCGTAATCGCGTTTGCCGTGCTCATCGGGCTTCAGTTCGCCGTGACGTGGTCCAGCGTCCGCGTGCGTTGGGTCCGCCGTCTGGTAACCGGGGAGCCGGCACTGCTGTTCTTTCGCGGCGAATTTCTTCCGCAGGGACTGCGCTCGGCGCGCGTTACGGAAGAAGAGGTGCGCGCTGCCGTACGCGCTACCGGTCGCACGGCGCTGGAAAACATCGAAGCGGTGGTGCTGGAGACGGACGGTTCCTTCAGCGTCATTGGCCGCAACGGCGATTCGCGACGATCAAGCCTTGCAGGCGTCCGCAAGCCGTGGTCGGACGGCAGCAACTCCGGATGAAGCGGGACATCAGCGAGCTATTGTGTACACTCCGCAACGGAGCGACGAAGGGCCCGGGCGGCGGGCGGGAACGCTGCCGATGCAGCATCCGATTACCTGGCACTTCATCCCGCCGCTGAGCGGCGGTTTGCTGCCGGACAGCATTCTTGAAATGAACGTTGAGGGGCACAGAGTGATTCGTATTCCTACCGTCCCGGGCGGTGCGAACCCACCGCAGGTTGACTGGCTGGCAGCGGGGCTGTTGTCGCGATGATTCCGGCAACCGAAGCGCTCGCGCGCCTGCGTGAGGGCAACCACAGATTTATGACCAACATGGAGGGCAATGAAAGGCGTGTGGTCGATCCACGCCTGGCCGACCATGTGAGCGGACAGCAACCCTTCGCGATCATTCTTGGTTGCTCCGACTCGCGGGTACCGGCCGAAATCGTATTCGATCAGGGACTGGGTGACCTGTTCGTCATCAGGATTGCAGGCAACATCGTCGCGCAGTCGCAGATCGGAAGTGTCGAGTTCGCCGCAACGAATTTCGACACACGGCTGGTCGTCGTGCTGGGCCATTCGAGCTGCGGCGCCGTTCTTGCAACGCTGGACGAACTGCGCCATCCCGCCAAAAGCGAGTCAAAGAATCTCAAGTTCATCGTCGACCGCGTGCGGCCCTCGGTAGAACCGCTACTTGCGACGGGACTTCAGCACGACGCGCTGGTGCGTGAAGCCGTGCGTGCCAATGTTCGAGCGTCTGTAAGACAGCTGAGCCACGGATCGGACATACTGGAGCAGCTCATTGCGCAGGAGAAACTGCGAGTGGTCGGTGCCGAGTACTCGTTGCAGTCGGGGAAAGTCGATTTTTTCGATGAAACGGCCGGGTAGACGAGTGTATCGCACCCGATAACCAGCGCAGATGCGAATTCAAAGATGCGACTTGACCGGCACCATCATCTTTTCCTTGAGCCGCTCGGACAGCGGCCGATCCAGCCATTTCTTGAGCCCGTAAGGCTCGGCGGCTTGCAGGTCAACCTCGAACACCTGCGTCAGATGCCGTGCGAACTCCGCGTCATAAATATTAAGACTAGCCTCGTCATTGATCTGGAATGAACGAATATCGAAATTGGTCGAACCTACAGAAATGAATTCGCGGTCGATGACCAGCAGTTTTGTATGCAGCATGGTGCGCTGGTAGACGTATATTTCCACCCCGTTCCGCAGCAGTTCCCCCCACTCATTTTTTGACGCAAGCCTGATCGATTCTGCATCGATGTGCGGTCCCGGCAGCAAAATGCGTACCCTGACTCCGCGTCGACGCGCAGCGACAAAGGCGTTCAGCAGCAGTTGATCGGGCACAAAGTAGGAGGCTGCGAGATCGATTGCAGACTCGGCCGCGGCGATCGCCATCAGGTACATCAGGTGCATCTTCTCGCTGCCCCCGGCCGGCGATGCAATGAACATGTGCGCGTGCATCTCTCCTGCCGATTCAAGCGGCGGAAAGTATTTTTCACCGTTCAGGATTTCGCCCGTCGTTTTTATCCAGTTGTCGTTGAAGGCGGCCTGCAGCTGCGCGACAGCCGGCCCCTCGACGCGATAGTGCGAGTCGCGCCAGTGCTCGGAATCCTCCGCATGGCCCTGCCACTGATCGGCGATGCCGACACCGCCCGTAAAGCCGATACGACCGTCCGTTATCAGCAGTTTTCGGTGCGTGCGGTTATTAAAACGGCTCAGGGTATACCAGTGCAGAGGCCTATAGCGGTGCACGTGCACACCCGCCTCTCTCATCCGGCCCAGCAGGGTCTCGTCCATTTTCATGCTGCCGACCCAGTCGATGCAGACATTGCAGGTGACGCCGGCACGCGCGCGCTCCGACAGCGCCTCGGTGAATTCTCTGCCGATCTCGCCAGACCAGTAGATAAAGGTTTCGAACGTCACCGAGGTACCTGCTCCACGGATGGCGTCAAGCATCGCCGGGAAGATCTCCGCGCCGTTCTGCAGCGCGACGACCTGATTACCGCTTGTGATCGACGAACCCAGCATGACCGACATCTCACGCCTGAACTGCGGATTCGAAATGCGGTAGCGATGCTCGATCTTGCGTTCAAGTTTCTTCATGGGCATAGCAAAGTTCGACAGTCAGAGTGGCCGGCGGGTCCAGGGCGGCGAAAAAAAGGATTTTAGCCACGACCGCACCAGCGTCGGGAGCAAGAATTGTTGGCAGGCAAGCCAGCCGGGCGCAACAGCAACAGCACACCCGGCGCAGGCAACATTATCCCTGCCGTGGCACGGAAATTGAATCAGTTTCCGGCGCCAGCTCGCAAAGTTGCCTGCAAGACGGAGACTGAACATGAGCCCCAAACCGCAACCGCCATTCCCTCCGCAAAAAATGTCGCCACCCGGCCTCGAGTCGAGAATGCAGCCCGAGCCTCGCTACGAGGCGGCCGGGTACCGGCCCGCAGGAAAATTGCGCGACAAGGTGGCGCTTATTACCGGCGGCGATTCAGGAATCGGGCGCGCCGTTGCCGTCATATACGCACGCGAGGGCGCGGATGTTGCAATTGTGTACCTGAAGGAAGAGCAGCCCGACGCGCAGAAGACGCGGGAGGCGGTGGAACAGGAAGGACGACAGGTACTGTTACTGCCGGGTGATGTAACCAAACCGGATTTTTGCCGGAAGGCCGTCGAGAAGGTAATGGAACGTTTCGGCCGGCTGGACGTGCTTGTCAATAACGCCGCCTACCAGCGGCACCAGGGCGGTCTTCTCGAAATACCGCTCGAGCAATGGGAACACACGTTCCGCACGAACATCTTCGGCTACTTCTATATGGCCCGGTCAGCGCTGCCGCATATGAATCCCGGCGCTTCGATCATCAATACCGGTTCCATAACCGGAATGGAGGGCAGCAAATCGTTGCTGGATTATTCATCGACCAAGGGCGCGATTCACGCGTTCACCAAATCGCTGGCGCAAAACCTCGTCGAGAGCGGCATCCGCGTCAACTGCGTAGCGCCCGGACCGGTTTGGACGCCGCTCAACCCGGCCGAGCGGAGCGACGAGGAGACCGAAAGCTTCGGCGCGAAGACCCCTATGGGCCGGCCGGCGCAGCCGGAAGAAATAGCCCCGGCCTACGTTTTCTTTGCCTCCGAGGCAGACTCGAGTTACGTAACAGGACATGTCCTGCCGCAACTCGGTGGCAACACCACAGCAGGATGAGCGCAAGGTGATAGTCACGCGTACGTTACCAGCGAATCCCCGCACAAGACCATCTTGGACTTCTGCAGAGTCCGCGCACGTGTGCAGAGCTTCCTTAGCGTTTTATTGCCGTCTTTCGAGACCGCGCCAGCAAATCGTCGGTAACAGTCATCGTGAACACCGGGGCATTGTCCGGCGGTGTCTCTGCGATGGCGTCTACGAACTCCCGGCGCGTTTCAGGTTCGTCGTAATACATCTTCGCGTCGAAGGCCTCTTGCCAGGTTTGCTCGTCCGGCCATTCCGCGTAAGCAACGAACCTGCCGTCGGAGTCGCGGTGCAGCCGCGAGCCGAAACTACCATAACTTTTCGTAATCAATCCGGTCCCCCGCCTCCATGCGCGGCGAAACTGTTCCTCTTTTCCCGGATGGACTCGCCACCAGTAAACCGCTACGAACATAAGGACTCCTTTTGCTTGCCGGAAATGGCCGCCACTGCCTTGCCGGATTTTCGGCGCATTCTCCTCCGGAACGATTCCATAACTGCGAGGTCATTCTAGCCATGGACAATGAAATCAAGCCAATTGCCGGAAACTGGTACGCAAACCTCGCCAACGGCGAACTGTTTCAGGTCGTCGCTTTCGACGACGGCGAAGGCCTCCTCGAGCTTCAGCACTTCCACGGCGACCTCGAGGAGGTGACGTTGCGGACCTGGCGCGGCATGGACGTAGAGGCCGCTGCAGCGCCGGAAGACTGGACCGGCCCCCTCGACGGCGTAGAAAAGGATGATCTGGGATACGACCAGCCGGCAACCAGCGATACTGCCCGGCGCGAGATTGCGCAGGACCCGCGCCGCGAATCCACGCAGACCTGGAGTGGAACAGCTGACCGGATGTCGCCTGCTGACGCAGGGGAAAGCGGAGAAGACCGGGAGCGCGGCTGAAGAGATGGCAGCTGTAATAGCGTCGGATGCACAGAGCCGGGGGAATCTCTGCACACGTCCATCTTGGACTTCTGCAGAGCTTCCCTGGCCCGCATTATGAACGCCAGCCCACCGCACTGGCGGCGCCTCGGTTGCGGGGAAGGCCTTGCAGGAGCGTGCGAGACA
>JBBDSK010000129.1:0-7071 GCA_040904985.1 Woeseia sp.
GGCGGCTGCTCGCGCAGCCTGGCGACGCGCTCGAAGTGATCGCGCACCGGCGGCGGCGCTTCGCGTTCCGGCGCCATCTTCTCGTAGGTCTCGCGCTCGCTGCGCAACTCGGTGCGCATCTGCGTGTACCGGTTGCGCGCCTCCTGAATCTCCGTCTGGAGTTTTTGCCGATCTTCGCGCTGTGCGTCGATCAGCGATTGCCGCTGCTCGCGGTCGCGTTGGAGCGCATCGAGCGCTTCTGTTTCGTTTCGCCGCTGCGTCTTCGCATGCTGGCCGGTGAGCCTGTCCCACAGGCCGCGAATGCCCTTGTTGTAGCGCTCGGAGCGCTGGCGGGTTTCTTCGATCCAGCGGGCTTCTTGCGCCGCATCGAGGCGCTGGCGCTCCTCGCCGTGCTTGCTGGTGGTTTCCTGCCGCCGTGCGTCGAGCGGCGCCATCTCCTGCTTGTGACGGTCGCGCGCTTCCTGCAGGTGCCGGCCGATCGTCCCGCTCATCTCGCGGGCGATCTGCGCTTTTGCTTCCGAGACGCTGCGCAGTTCGTCCGGTTCGCCCAGTTTGGCGCGGACTTCCTTTGCCTTCTTGTCCGCATAGCGGGCCACCGAGAGCACTTCGCCCTCAGGCGTGATCGCGACATGGCCGCGCCGGTCGCCACGGGCGAGCGTGATGCCGCGCTCCCGGAGCGCGGATTCGAAAGCGGCCTTTGAGTCCGACGCGGCCCAGCATTCCTGCATCAGGCCCTTGAGGTCGCGGGCGTGCCAGCCCGCGCGCTTTGATTGCTGCCATTCATCGAGCGTGAAATTGCGCGGATCGCGCGCCTGGCTGTCGATGAAGCCGCGCGGCATCGTCCAGCCCTGTTCGAGATAAAGCTCCTTGGAGACTTCACGCAGCCGCGTCTTGAAGTGCGGCAGGTTCACCGCCGTCATGCTGTCGACGTCAATGCGCGACCACACCGCATGGGCGTGGCGGCGTCCTTCCTTTTCATGGAAGACGATGACGCGCGGCTGACCGGCGAGGCCGGTCTTTACCTCGATGCGGTTGCAGGCGTCCGCGAACACATCGACGCCGACGCTCTCGTGCTGCGGCGGATTCAGAGATACCGAAAACAGGAACTGCTTCGCCTTGGTACCGCGACTGACCGCTTGCGCTTCTTTCAGCGCGCCGACGATATCGTCGGAGACAAACCCGCGCACTTCGTGAATCTCGACGTGTTCGTTCTCTTCGGTTTTCAGCAAATGCAGCCCGAGCTGCTTCGCGCCGCCGCGTTGTGAGGCTTTGAGGATCATGGCTCAATCCTCCCGAATGCCGAGCGCTCCCATAAGCTGGGATTTAATTTCGCGGATATCGGCGAGTGCGGCGCGAAGCGCCTTCTGTGTTTCAGGATCGAGCGGGACGGAGCCGCTGCGCGCGGCGTGCGCGAGGTCGGCGATGTTGGACGCGAGGCCCGATTGCCCGAGCTGCCCGAGAATCTGTGCAAGAGTCTTGTGGTCACTTGCCGGCTGGCGGTCGCGTTTGCTGGCCGCTGAGGCGTCGAACAGGCGGGAGCGGATGTAGACGCTCAAGGGTACATCGCCGGCTTGTTTGTCGAGCTGCTGGCGTTCTTCCTGGGTCAGGCGCAACGAAAAGGGCGCCGGAGCCCTCTTCGTTGGATCGGGCATGTCGGTCTTTCTGCAAGTGGCAGCACGCGCCAGTCGCCGTCTCGAACGAGACGACGGCGCGATGCGCAGTTCAAAATGGATGAGAGTCGGTATGGCTGTGGGCGAAAGCGCCGGAACGCTTGCCGGGTCAGCCTAGAATCGGGTTACGGTGAAGGGGTTAGTGGCTCAGAGCGCAGCGAAGTGTTTTCCAGAATCGTGTTCCATTCAGCCAATGTCTGGAACAGCTGGTTCAATGTTTCTCCGCTTGGGCCCACCATTTTTTCAATAACTTAGCGGACATCGCGCTGAACGCTCGCCGAGCGGGTAAGCAATAGGTAAGCAGCTGGAGCGAAGTCGGCTGGGCCCATCGCCCGGCGCTGGCACGGCGAGCGCGGTAGAGATCCAGCGCGAGATCGGCGATCCGGCTGTGCCCAGCGCCATGCCCGAGCCGCCCCCCAGCGCGCCGGCCGTGACGGAACGGGCCTTGTCGACTATCGGGCGCCGACCGAAACGCCGGTGCCGTGGTGGCGCTCCAGCTGGTCGGTGAAGCCCTCAAGCAGCCGCAGAAGCGTCTGGTCACCAACCTGATCGCGCGCGAGTTGCCCCGCGATCGCGAGCACCTCGGTGTGGAGCGCTGACCAGGAAATTACGCCGATTTCCATGCGCTCCAGAACAGCGGCCATCCGGTCCCGTTCCATATCGATATAAGTTGCCAGTTTCGCACTGAGCTTCTGCGGGTCGAGGCGGTCGAGAAAGCCAGCATTGATGTGCCCTCCCTCAAGGCCACACTTTTCCCAGTGCCGTGCTATCGCGGCCTCCGGGACAATAAAGAGAAGGCCGAGCTGCTCCCGATCGCCGAACCACTGTTCCTCCCAGGAAAGCAGCGCGACGTATTTCACAATCTGTTCGGGCGACAATCGTGCGCCGAGTTTCAGCTCGACGCCAACGACCGATTTGCCGCTGACGTACAGGCCGTCCTGTTGCGTTACCCCGGCCGCTTCGGGGCCATATCTGACATGGACTTCCCGTCCGATGCTTTCGATCGGCCCCTCGTCCGAGAATCCAAGCTGACGCAGCAACAGCCGTTCCGTGATGCGATCACCGACAATACCGAACGTGAGGTCGAACACGTGGTTGAGGATTTCCTCCTGCCGCAGCAGATGATCGACGATCTGATCGGATGACAGAACTCGCCGGTAGAGAGGGCCGGTCCGGTTGACCAACTCACTAGGAACACAGACCAGGCCGTCGCGCTCGACCCACGTTTTTTGCGGAATTGAACCCAGTCCCAGATACCCGGGCACCCAGTACAACTGTTCGAGTATGTCCCAGTATTTCTGATTCCATCCCATGGATTGATTCCGCTCCCGAGTGCCCCACGCGTCGTTCCCGGCCAGCGCGCAGCGTTACGTGCCGACGCATTTCACCCGACCGGCACGCTCAGCGTCGCAAATTCGATCGCCGTGCTAAAAGCGTTGTCGATGGCGCGGTCGTACAACGTGCCCACGCCCGTCCCCTTTGTCGAACCGTCAGGTGTAACGGGTTTTAGCCGAACTCGAAAAGGACACACCAGACATAATGCGGTTCGGGTCCCATCCGGCCGACGGACGATTGAGGTTTTGACGCAGCGGTTGCCCAAGGGCGAGATCACGGTAAGCGGATGGACGTATGTCTTTGATGCGAAATTCACGGTGTCTGCGACGCCGGCAGCGTTAGCGGTCCGCGTCGGCGAGGCCGGCGCGGTAGAGGTCGAGCGCGAGGAGCTCGATCCGGTCGCGCCAGGCGAGCCGGTCGAGCCAACTCTCCGGGATGCCCGAGACGCCCCACAAAGCTCCGGCAAGCTGGCCGGTGATGGCCGCGACGGTGTCGGCATCGTTGCCCAGGTTCGCGGCGAGCAGCACTGCCTCCTCGAAGCCGTCCGAGCGCGCAACTGCCCACATCGCCGCTTCCAGCGAGTGGACCACGTAACCGGACGAGGAGATTTCCTGGCGCTCCTTCTCTCCCCAGGAGCCGGCGGCGATAGCGGCGATCTCGTCGACGAGGTCTTGGCGCCCGTGGCACGCCAGCACCGCCGCCTTCGGGATGCCGCCGATCGCCGCCACCAGCCGTTCCGCGAACCAGCCGCAGGCGTCGAGCGCGGCCGGCGCGCGATGCGTCGGCTCGCTCTGCGCGCGCGCCGCCGGGCGGGCCGCCGCCGCATCGTGGTGCCAGCGGATGGCGACAGGCGACAATCGCATCAGCGAGCCGTTGCCGGCGGTGCCGGGATCCTCGTTGCCCGAACGCGGGTCGCCAGTGCGCTCGTAGCGCCCGAGCGCGGCAACAGTTGCGCTGCCGATGTCAAAGCAAGTGCCTGTGCAGGAGTTCTCACCATTGCGCCACCAGCGTACGAAGCGGTCCGACAGGTCGGCCGCATCGACCGCGTTCTTTGCGAGCAGTGAATCCGCCAAGCATAACGCCATCGCCGTATCGTCAGTCCACTGGCCGGCCGTCAGCAGGAACGGCCCGCCGCCGACCATGTCGGTTAGCGGCAGTTGTGCACCGCGCCTCGTGAACTCAAGCGTCGTGCCAATGGCATCGCCGACCGCGAGCCCGACGAGCGCGCCGACGGCATGATCCTGTTTGTCGGTCGTCATGCGCGACAAAGTACATCTGAAACCTGAAAAGTGCCCAGCGGGCATAATGCGGTTTGGGTCCCATCCGCGGCGATCGTGATCGAGGTTTCGACGCAGCGGTTGCCCGAGCGAGAGATCGCGGTATGGTGGTGAACAGACGAACGCTATGTGGTGAGTAGACAATCATGCTGACGGACCCCGGTTACCGGCCACCACAATCGGTGATCGATCGGTTGAATCATGCCGTGGCGTCGGAAGTCGTTGGCAGAAAGCAGACCGAATTCAGGCGCGGCGAGCGGCCGCGGATCAGCGAAACGATCGGCATTCAGGCTGCCTTCGCGGCGCTCGCTCCGCTGCGGTCGCACATGACGCTCGCGGACGCCAATCAGATGCGACGGAACCAGAGCGGTTACGACCTCATCGTCGACGATCGGGTCAGGATACAGGTGAAGTGCGGTACCTATGTCGACAGCATCGGGCTCGCGCACACCTGGGGCAAACCGGACGCCGCCGATCTCGATTACGATGTGCTGTTTCTAGTCGATGCCGGGGTGATGTTGAATCCCCGGCCAGCCGGTACCCGGCCCGACGGACGGAGCCAAATCCCGATCAAGAACGTGGTCGACTTCTACATAGTCCCAAATGAAGAGGTCCGGCGTCAGGTCGCCCTGGGTCGCCACGTGAACAGGAAGGGTGCGCAGCTCTATCTCTATAAAAGGATAATCAACTCCGGCACCAAGGAGTTTGCCGGCCAGTGGCTCGATCTGGTCGATTGGCATAATCGCTGGGACGTAATGGATCGCGCGTTGCTAAAGTCTGGCTAGGGGCAGTCGTCACTTGGCCACTGCGGTAACGGGAAAAGCCGCGTGCGTTGCCGCATCCATACAATCCATAGTAGCCTTTCATCGATTTGATCGATTTACTCGACGGCCTGTGGGGGGCGGCGGGAATTGCAGGGACACAGTACAGATTTCGTTGTCCATTGACGATGGAGGTTACCGGCATTCGCCATTGAAGTCGTACTGTGGTCCCGCATTGCACGCATTTGCAAACCATACGATCCTTGCATTTGCGGAATATCATACCATAATCGCAAGGATGATACCGCGTCTAAAGACAGCGCGCATTCTCGCCCGGCTGGCCCAGTTTCCGGCCGTGGCGCTGCTCGGGCCTCGGCAAGCCGGCAAGACGACGCTTGCCGACCATATCGCGCGGGAGCGCCCGAGCCTGTATCTCGATCTCGAATCTCCGGCCGACCGGGCGAAGCTCAGCGACCCGGCGCTTTATCTCGCCGGTCACGAAGACAAGCTGGTGATTCTCGATGAGGTCGAGCGCATGCCGGAGCTCTTCCAGACATTGCGCGGCCTGATCGACCGGGGTGGCCGACGGGATCTGAAGACAGGCCGGTCTCCTGTTGCTGGGCTCGGCATCGATCGACCTGCTCCGGCAGTCGGGTGAAAGTCTCGCCGGCCGCATCGCCTGTATCGAGCCGGGTCCGCTGAGCGTGCCTGAAGTGACCGCGAGCCAGGCGGAGCGGCTCCGGATCAGGGGCGGTCTTCCGGACAGTTTTCTTGCCGGCAGCGAGGCGGCGAGCGCGATCTGGCGCGAGAATTTTATCCGCACCTATGTGGAACGCGGAATCCCGCAACTGGGGCCACGCGTGCCGGCGGAAGCGTTGCGCCGTATCTGGATCATGCTCGCGCACGAACAGGGTACCACGCTCAATGCCGCCGTGCTGGCGCGCGGGTTCGGCGTCGACGGCAAAACCGTCGCCCGCTACCTCGATCTGCTGGTCGATCTGCTACTCTCGAACGCGGCGCTGCGCGCCAATGCCAAGGTCCACGCCCAGGACGAAAACGGGCGAAGTTCGTCGCCTACTTCGTCGCCGCCTGGATCAGGGTGATGAACGTCGTTCGTTTCGATCTGCACTGATGCGCGGCGCGGCTTTATCCGATCGGGCGAATTCGCTTCGGCGTTTCCGTTCGATCGGATGCTGCTTTAGGCTGGCGCGCATGAGATACCTCCTCGCCGTCCCCATTATCCTCGCCGCCCTGCTGACGGGGCCGGGCGTGATCGCCCTGACCAGCGCGCACGACGCCGCCGACTGGCGCACCGCCTCGCGCGCCAGCGCCGGGCTGGCGCCCGACCCGGCAGCGACGCCGGAGGCGGTCGTCCAGGTTTACGCCGCGCGCGCCTTCAAATGGCGCGGCGCGTTTGCCGTGCATAGCTGGATCGCCGTCAAGCCGGCCGGGGCGGCGGCCTATACCGTCTACGAGGTCACCGGCTGGGCGGTGCGCCGCGGCGGCCGCGCGGTGCAGGATCGCGAAGCGGTACCGGACCGCCGCTGGTACGGCGCGCGGCCCGCGGTGCTGGCCGATCTGCGCGGGCCGGCGGCGGCGGCGGCGATCGGCCGCATCGCGGCCGCGGTCGCCGCCTATCCCTACCCGGACCGCTACACCACCTGGCCCGGCCCCAACTCGAACACCTTCGTCGCCCATGTGCTGCGCCAGGTGCCGGTACTGCGCGCCGACCTGCCGCCGACGGCGATCGGCAAGGATTACCTGCCCGGTCCCGCCTTCGCCGCCGTGACGCCGTCGGGCACCGGCGGCCAGCTCTCGCTGTTCGGCCACGCCGGCAACGCGGGCGGGCTGGAGGAGGGCATCGAGATCAACATTCTCGGCCTTGGCATCGGCATCGATCCCGGCGAACTGGCGCTGCGCCTGCCCGGCTTCGGCACGGTCGGGCTGAACACCGGAGCCGCCACGGCGCGGCGCTAGTGTCCTGAACCTGAAGTTCGTTCAGGTATATTTCTAACGCAGAAGCGCTCG
>JBBDSK010000130.1:0-7026 GCA_040904985.1 Woeseia sp.
TTGCCCTTTCGACTCTGCAGAAGTCCAGGATGGACTTGTGCAGAGATTCCCTAGGAGAAAAAGGCACCAGGAACAGGGTCGAGTCCTAGCGCATTTCTCAGCACGGCCCAATGCATGGCTTCATCCGCCAGAATACTGGCCGCTGCCGCGGAGAGATCCCGGTTGTCGAATAGAGGTATAGCGCCGGCGTACGCGCTGACGGCACCACGCTCGAGTCCGGCCGCGAATTGAAGAACGTCCGACTGTTGCTTTAGCCTGGCCAATGGAAAGTCGTAGTTCTCTTGCGTGCGTACCTCACTGCCACCAAGACTTCGAACCGCTTTCGTCAAAGCATCGATATGTTCCCTGTGATGGCCCTGGAAGCTAACAGCAACTTTCAACACAGCTGGCTCCAGAAGGCCACTCTCCGCGCCGGCCTGGTAAGCAGCAACCGCTTCGTGCTCTGCGGCAATTGCGGTGTTCAGAATGCGAATATCCTGCTGCACAGCGTCGTCTGCGGTGCCCGCGGCCAATGCCGTCGAACGACCGCCAAGCACCGCAACAGCAATCCCGGAGAACGTAACTGCGCCCGCCCGACTCATGAACCGGCGTCGGGCGGTTTGGGCCGTTTCCAGCAACAGGTCCTGCGAAGAGCTGCTTTTCTTGATGTGTTTCATATGCTGTCCTTTCCATAAGAAATTACCTGCGTCACCACCAAGATGCAGCAGCATGCGAAAGGTTCCCGTCGCGAAAGCCAGCGCCTGCCAAACTCCGGTCCTTTCGCTTGCAACCGGGAACGACGGCCCCAGTTCCCGCCGGCGGCATGCCCTTTTCCCATGGCATAATCCCGCTACAAAAGAGCTTATTGGAGAAGAAATGCGCACCGGAACTGCCCCGCTATACATCGCCGTTTTCAGGCTGATCTTTGCCGCCGGAGCGGCAACGGCGCTCGCCGCCGATGATGTGCTCATAATTGGCGGCGAAGGAAGGCACTGCGGAGAGGATCCGCATTGTATAAACCGTCTTCATCCCGACATTCCCATGGCGGCGCGGGCGAGGCCTGGACAAACGATCGTGTTCAAGGCTCGAAATGCCAGCGACCGCGACCTCGATCCCGACAGCTCGTATAAAGATCCGCGCGAAACGGGCGCTGAAATCGGCACTGTTCATCCGTTGACCGGTCCTGTCTTTATCGAAGGGGCCGGGCGCGGTGATGTGATTGCAGTGACGCTTACCGACATCGCACCCGGACCTTTTGCCTATACAACAGCCTCGTCCTTCGGCTTCGCCTCGGACATGATCGGCGAGGACAATCGCGTTCTCTGGCGTCTTAACCGGCGCTACGCAGAATCCGTGGATTTGCCCGGCATCCGCATCCCCAACGGTTCTTTTCCCGGTGTCGTGACGACGCTGCCCGGGCAGCCGGAATTGCGGAAGATTCTTGCCCGGGAGTCTGCACTGGCGAAGGCCGGCGGCGCAGTCTTTTCTCCGGACCCGTCGCATGCTTCGCCCGCCGGAATCTGCGGGGCAGATGGATCAGGACCCCGAGAATGCCTGCGCACTTTGCCGCCACGCGAGCACGGGGGAAACATGGACATACGGTACATGGGCGTCGGCGCCACCATTTACCTCCCCTGCTTCGTGGAAGGCTGTGGCCTCGCTGTGGGCGACTTGCACTTCGCCCAGGGCGACGGCGAAGTTGCGGGCACCGCCATAGAAATGGACGCGGACGTTACGCTCGTTACAGAAGTATTAAAGAAAGGCGTTGCACCAGACCTGTCACTCGGGCCGCATTATGAAGGCCCCGCTCGGCTGCTGGACATTCCATCGAAGCGGTTCTACGCGGTCACGGGCCTTCCGGTGAAGGAAAAAGGCACGATTCCACCGGCGATGCGGTATCTGGAATCCGGCAAGGTGGCGGCACTTGAGAACCTGCACAAGGACATCAATCTGGCTGCACGGAACGCACTCGATGAGATGGTCAGGTACATCGCCCGCACCTATGGCTACAGCCGCAGCGAAGCCTACATCATCGCGAGCGTTGCCGTGGACCTGCGAATTGGCCAGCTTGTTGACGCTCCTAACGTGGGAGTTACGGCGATTCTGCCGCTCGACATCTTTGTCGAAAAATAGGGCTGGCTGCCACATCCCGGGCTTCTGCAGAGGCGATTCCTTAGCAGGTCCGGAGACTCGCCGAGACAAGCAGCCGACTCACTGGTACGGTTCTTGCTTGCCCTGAAGTGCGGCAACACCAACAAGCTTCGACCCTTCCCGGACCAGGAGAACGCTGATGCTGAAGTTTCTCGGTAGTGCGATTGGAATCATATTTCTTATCGGCCTGATCGTGGTGATTCTCCTTTTTATGCTGATTTTTTAGCCGGGTAGTCTCTGCTCGCCAGGAACTTGTGAAGCCGACGGCCCTGGACCGGTTCCTCCCATGAACGAAATACCCGCCCTTGCAAATTTTGCAGCGAATAAGGCGCCAGATTACTGCTTCTGGTGAGCTTTGGAATCGGCAGCAATCCAAGCCGCCACCGGCAGTGACGCGAACATGTCGCAGGCTTGCACCCGGCTCTTTGCGGCGAAATCCACCGGCTCGCTCGTGAAGCCGTCGATAAAGCTCCTGGCTCCCGGTGGCAGGTCGATGGCCGTATCGGCGAGCTTGCCGGCATCGAGCGCTACCCCGTCGTCAGTCAGCAGATCGGAAAACCATCTCGCCACGGCAACGATCAGCGTTACATCCCCGAAGCTTCGCGCGAACGCGCAAACATGATCGGCATGGCTGCCACTCACCCGGAGCGGATAATAGTCGCTGCGCTCGAAGAGCTTTGGATGTGCGTTACGTAAGGACAGCAACCGCCAGCCGATAAAAAGCTTCAGGCCGCCATCTTCGATGCTCGATAGCAGTTGCGCGATGAGATCCCGGCGGCGGCCCTGGTCATACGCCTGGCGTAGATCTTCAAGGCTGCCCCTTCGCCGCTCGAAATCGATTGGGCGGCGATTATCGGGATCAACCAGGTCGAAGCGCCAGAATTCGTTGCCCTGGTAGATATCGGGCACGCCGGGGCAACAGAATTTGAGAACAAGCTGTGTCAGGCTATTGAAAAAGCCGAGCCGAGCTACCCGGCGCTGGAAGGGTAAAAACTCCGCCATGAAATCCGCATTGGAGGCGGGGTCGAGCAGCGCCGCAACAAAACTCTGCAGCACATCCTCGTACTGTGGGTCCGGGTTCAGCCAGGACGTGCGTCGTTTCGCTTCCTTTACCGCCTTGATCATATAGGTGCCGATACGCTCCGAAAATGATTGCGAGTCCGCCCGGTTTCGTGCGCCGTCAATCGGCCAGGCGCCCACGAGCGTCTGGTACAGAAAATATTCTGTCTCCGAATCGACACGACCCGCGGCGTCCCCGCCGGCCGTCAGCGGCTCGTTGATCCGGGCCCAAAGCTGGACACGCTGACGCCATTCAACCGCAATCTCGGACAACACGTGAAGCCTGGCGCGGACGTCCTCGGAGCGTTTTGTGTCGTGTGTGGATGACGCCAGCATGGAGTGCGGCCAATTTTTCTGGCGCTCCCGGTTTGCCGCATGGAACTCCCCGACAGATGCCGCCGGAAGCTCCGGCGTACCGCCGACCTCGTTGAGCGAGATGAGGCGCCCGTAACGATAGAACGCCGTATCTTCCATGCCTTTGGCGGCGACGGGGCTTGTGTACTGCTGCAGGCGCATCCCGAACCGGGCAATCCGCTCCTGCAGTACCGGACTTCGACCAATCGCGCTGCGATTCAGAAGAAGGTCCCGCAGGAACTCGAACACGCTCGTGTCGGCTGCCTCGCTCAACGCTTTCGCCGCATCAATAGCGTGATTGATCACGGCCGCGTCCGCCTCGGACATCTCCCCCTCCACGATATAGGTCCGGTACACCGGAAAACAGGCCACCGTTTCGAACAGCGCGTTGCGTAAACCGCCCAGACCAAAGTCGCGGGTGTGAGGATCCTGCTCTGCCATCCGGTCCAGTTCCGCAACGAGGACGTTCAGTTCGCTTGCCAGCGACGTGCGCATGATCAGCGATTTTGACCGATGCAGTATCTCCTGATAGCTGGATGTCCGGCCGATGAAGTCCGCATAAATGAACTCCAGCTCCGCCAGTCCCTCAGGCCGCACCAGAAACCGGTTTACCAGGTTCGCAAACTCATAACCCGTTGTTCCGTGAATAGGCCAGTCATCGCGCAGCGTCTCGCCACCGGCAAGAATCTTTTCCGCAACCAGGTAAAGCGGCAACTCGGCGGACGCATCCGCCTCATCCGGTTGCAAGCCGGAACGCTCTTGCAGTGCCCGGAAGTAAGCGCGCGGATCGTAAAGGCCGTCCGGATGATCGATGCGCAAGCCCTGCAATGTGCCGTCAGCGATCAATTCGAAAACAAGCTGGTGCGTTGCTTCGAACACTTCGGGGTTCTCCATCCGGATCGAAGCCAGGTCGTTGATGTCGAAAAAGCGGCGGTAGTTGATCTCGTGCGATGCCACGCGCCAGTACGCCAGGCGATACGCCTGCGCCTCCAGAAGCTGATGCAGCCGGGATGTGTCGGCCGGATACTGCTCATCGCCATTGAAAACGCGCAGGCACTCCGTGACGTACTGACGGATGTCCGGCGCGTCGGCTACCAGTTGTGCAAGCCGGTTCTGGTGCAGCTTCTGGTCGCGTGCTCGCTCGCGGCGGCTTTCCTCGGTTGTGCTCGTACGTGGAGGAAGATTGCCAAACGCGGTAATGAGACTTTCGAACTGCACCAACGCCGCCGCGCCTTCGTCCAGACGGCTTCGCAACAGCTCCAGCTCCGGTTCCAGCACGCGCGGATATTCCCGCGGGTCGATGGGAAAATGATGTTCATAATATTCGACGGCCAGGCTGCCTCGGGCGGCGTCGAACACGAGTTCCAGCTCGCCGTGTTCGAGAATGTTTCCGTAATGATCGCCGAGCACGGGCAACAAGACCTTGCCACGCAGCTCCTCCTTTAGCGGCTGCCAGTCAATGTCGAAAAACTCGGCATAGCGCGAAGCCGGCCCGTTCTCGAGGACGTCCAGCCACCAGTCGTGGTCGTGGCCGGTGATCGCCATATGGTTCGGAACCATGTCCAGTATCTGGCTCATGCCGCATGCCTCGAGCTTGCGGCACAGGCGATCGAAATCTGCCCGGTCGCCGAGTTCGGGATTCAGAGCATTGTGGTCCACGATGTCGTATCCATGATTACTGCCGCTTCGCGCCTTCATATAGGGCGAGCAATAGACGTGACTGACCCCGAGCGCCGCAAGATAAGGAACGACCCGCTCCAGATCGGCAAAGCCGAATTCCTTGTGCAATTGCACGCGGTAGGTCGCTCGCGGAATGCTTGCCCGGTGCGGCGATGGCTCTGGCTGCGTCGCCCCGCGCTGCGGCTGTGCGCATGGGCGCTCCTCTTGCATCGCTGAAACAATGGCCTGGACCTGCGGTTCGTCGCGCCAGGCTTCGATCTGGAGCGAAACCCGGCGGCGCCAGTTCGGATGTTCGGTGGTCGTGCCTGGAAGATTCGCCTGCTCGCGTTCGCCCAGAAGGTCTTCTACCTGCACGCCCGCGAGACGGCTGGAGCTCCGCGACAGGTAGCGGTGAAAGGCGCAACGCAATGGGAGCGTCATCTCGACGCCAACCGCGAGTCCCGTGTCGACTTCCGCAGGTAGCAGTTTTTCTTTCTCGAGCGCCATCAGCAGCCTGGCACGGTCTTCCGCGCGCTGCAGGATCTGCTGCTCCCGGTCTTCGTCACGTGCATAAAGGTCGTGCGATCTGCGCCAGTCAATATCGGCCCCCTGCCAGAACCCGACCAGCGTCGGCAGGTCGTGCGTGCTGATCACGGTGAGGACATCGGTGTCGAATTCCTCAGGCAGCTTGAAAGAACCGTCCGGCCGTTTTTCGAAAAAGAGGACGCGGTATCCCAGAACACCGATCTCGCCAAGACCGCAGCGCACCTCGTCCGGCACCGTCCCGAGATCCTCGCCGATCACGAGACATTGGTTGCGCTGACTCTCCAGCGCCAGGATGGCTCGCATCTCTTCGAAAGCGTAATAGACATACGCGCCGTCTGCCGGTCCGGCGCCGGGCGGTATGAGATAACAGCGCAATAGCGACATGACGTGATCGATGCGCAAAGCACCGCCTATCAGCATATTGGCGCGCAGCATATCGATAAAGGGGGTGTATTCGTGCGTCCGCAGAGAGCGCGGATTCCAGGGCGGCAATCCCCAGTCCTGGCCTGCCTGATTGAAGTTGTCGGGGGGCGCGCCGATCCTCGCTCCCTCGACGTATAACTCCCGGTCGGCCCAGGTATCGGCCCCGCCGTATTTGGAACTCAATGCCAGGTCGGCGTAAATGCCGATGGGCATCCCCAGTTCCTCCGCTCGTGCCGCGGCAGCTGCCAACTGGCTGGCGGCGTTCCATTGCAGATACATGAAGAACCGGAGGCGTTGTTCCCGGCTTGCAAGCAAGTTGGCAACGGCCGTAGAGCGCCAGTCCCGGAACTCCTCTGGCCAGGCGGGCCAGCCCCAGGCCTGCGGATCGCGCTCGCTCAAGTACTCATGCACGACCTGGAACGTGGCGTAGCGCCGCAGCGATTCGCCGCGGCTTCGCCGGAATTCCTCGAACTGGCTGGCGCGCTGGCTGCCCCCGCCTTTATGCTTCTCGCAAAAGCTCGCGAAGAGGAGCTCCAGCACCCGGAACTTGACTGCAACCACATCCGGGTAGGCAACAAGCTCGGCCGCGCGCAGGCTGCGCAGTTCGGCCTGGCACTGCTCATCGGCCACCAGGTCCCTCGCCGCCTGCGATTCCGCGAACTCCGGTATCGCTTCGACGTCCAGATAGATGGTGTTCAGGAACAGGCGGCTCGAAGGGTCATAAGGGCTCGTGTGCTCGACGCCTGCCGTCAGCGCACTGTGCAGCGGATTCAGACCGACAAAGGCTGCGCCGTTCTCGGCGCCGAATTCCACGAGGCGCACGAGGTCGGTAAAATCACCGACGCCCCAGTTCCG
>JBBDSK010000131.1:0-7025 GCA_040904985.1 Woeseia sp.
CCACCGACACGCGGATTTTCAGTCCGCTGCTCTACCAACTGAGCTACCTGGCCATTTTTGTGCTTGTCGCCCCGATTACCGCCGCACATGGCAGTGCAGCTTGATCGTCCGACTGGCGGACTCTACAGGGGTGCCGGAAGCGAGCGGGGTATTAGACCGAGCGAGGTGGCGGTAGTCAATACAGCAGAGGCTCAGGCTGACGATTGGCTGATCGGCGGCGGCGGAGCGCCGCGCAGCCCGCCAGAGCCAGCGACAGCAATCCCACGGCACCACCGCCGCCCGGGCTGCTCCCGCTGCTCGCGCTGGGCTGAGTCGCGGCGGCTGCACTGACGGTCGTAGTTCCGGTAGCACGGTTGTCGGCGGCGTTCGCGTCCGCCTCGGTCGAGGTCAGGCTTACCTCAAAGCTCAGTTGCGCATCTGTCGTCTTTCGCAGGTCCAGGTCCAGCGTCGTGTCCGATTGCGCCGGGAAGTGGTCCGTCGTGCAGGTCACTTGCTGCGCGCTCAGAGTACAGCCGCCGAGCGGCCAGCTTGCGGCCTCCGCTTCCAGGCCGTCGGCCAGCGACACCGAAAGCTCGACGCCGCTCGCATTCAGCACCGAGCGATTCTGCAGCGTTACCGCTACCGAGGCCGACTGATCCACGTCCATCTGTATTGAGCCGATGGAATCCACGGCCAGGTCCACTGCAGGGTCCACCGTCATCTGTGCCGTTGCGGCATTGTTGTCGGGATCGTTGTCGGCATCGGCGGATGCACTTGCCGCGAATTCGCCGTTCCCCGGATCCACTGCGGTCAGCAACAACGTCACCGTGTGGCTGCTGCCTGCCGATATCGTGCCGAGGGCGCAATCGACGACGCCGGCGCCGCTGGTGCATGTTCCCTGGGAGGCGGTTGCCGAATCGAGCGACACGTTCGCCGGCAGCGTGACCTCCAGCGCCGCGTTCGTCGCCAGGTCGCTGCCGTTATTTGCCACGCCGAATTGCACTGTTGCCTCATTGCCCAGGAATACCGATTGCGGTGCGGCTTCCACTGCCACGGACACATCCACCGTCGGCAGGGCAGTGATGCAGGAGGCGGCATCGATATTCGGCTGCATCACCTCAATGCTGCAGGCGGAGAAGGTTTCGCTGCCGTTCAGCGTCGACGACATGATGAACTTGCCCGTTTCCCGCCCGCAGGCGGAGCCCTTTTCGCCGTCGTGCGGCGCGCCGAAATTGTGGCCGATCTCGTGCGCGGCGACGAGGCTGTCGAAGGTCGCGTTACTGCTGGCCTGGCTCAGGCCCGCGCCATAACGCGAGTGGCAAAGCTGGTTGACGAAGGCGATGCCGACCGTGTTGGAGTCGAGATCCCTGCCGGTGTAGAGATGCGTCAGCCCCCGGCTCCTCTGCGCGTTCGTCGAGACCCGGTAATTTGCGACTTCGTCGAGCAGGTCGCCGGCATCGGTAGCAGCACTGAAGGGATCGGATGCGGTAGTAAAAACTTGCAGCTCGTCGATCACGACCTGCACCCCCAGCTGCTCGCTGTAGATGCCGTCAACGTTGTTCAACCGGGTGAGGATCGCCACTTCCGAGCCGCCGCCGTTGCTGTTGAAGAATTCGTAGTCGCCCACTGCGCCGATCTCGATCTGCGATACGGCACCTGACACCTTGACCATCGTCTTGCCCAACTCGCCGACGAGGTCGCCCAGGATCTCGGCGCCGCTTCCCGTGCTCACGGCACCGCAACTCATCGCACCAGGCGCAACGTGCGTGTCGGCCAGGCGGTAGATGACGGAAGAAGACGACTGCACGGCATTGTCGTCCGGTGCCTCGACGGCGAACATTTCCGTGCCGTCCCAGATCAGCCCGCGGGGTGTTCCTTCGGCAATGACAAGGCGTGCCCAGGAGCCGGCCTGGCCCTCGATTTTGCCGCGGTAGGTGGCGACGGCGCCGCCAAGGCTCTTCTGCGACGCTGCGGAAAGGAGCCGGTCGTTG
The DNA here is from genome assembly GCA_040904985.1 of Woeseia sp. Lineage (GTDB taxonomy): Bacteria > Pseudomonadota > Gammaproteobacteria > Steroidobacterales > Woeseiaceae > IDS-8. The sequence continues at coordinate 1,971 of JBBDSK010000131.1, forward strand.
GGTTCGAGCTGCAAATCGAACTCGCGGCCGAACGCCGTGAATCTGAGCGCCCTGGCCCTGCCGTCCTGAACTTTCTGGCTTCCCGTCGCAACGCCCTTTTCAATGCTGAGCGTTTGCAGGGTCTCGAAATGCGTGACGGTGATGCCGTCGTTAACGGCGGCCCGGGATGTCGAGAAAAATAAGGCGGCACAGACGGCCGCCAAGGTCACATCCCTCATCAAATCTCCCGCGCCCCAATCCATTGAGCCGATAGCGCAGGAGACCATCTGTGGCACCCGGCGGCAAGGAGCTGTGCCGCGGGGCAAAGTGTGACGCAGATCACACTTCGAAGTTCACCCCGGGCGCGATGCCGGGCGGCCCGACCCGCCGACTAGTCGGCGGAACGCACGAGCGGGCAGTCGGGAGCGCTGCCCGTTTCTTCCCATTGGAGGTGCTCTCCGGCGGTAAGGAGGTAGTACCTGCTGCCCTCGCTGCGCAGGTACATGTCCGGCAACTCTTCGCCGGTGTGGGAATTGAAACTCAGTCGCTCCTGCTCGAGCTCGTAGCGCCCCAGCACGGGGTATTCCGGGAAAAACTCGATTTTGTTGCCGGCTTTGTCGATCAGAACCTGGTCGGTGAATTTCTCCCAGACAAAGCGGCCGCCGTCCAGCTTTACGCGATCCCCCGCGTAAACGATGCAGCCCGGTTCGTAGACGCCCTCGTAACTTGCGCAGCCGGTCGCCATGCCGGCAAAGACGGTGAGAACAAACAGCCGGATTGCCGCAACCATGTGAATACCCGCTAAGAGCCGCGGCAATTATACTTCAGGCCAAAAAAGAAGCCGGGCGTGACGCCCGGCTTCGAGGTAACTGCCCAATTTATGAGGGAGAGGATCAGGCAGCTTCAAGCGCATCGTCCGCCGACAGGTACTCATAGCCGAGGTCCCTGGCAACCGCTTCGTGGTTGATGTGGCCGGCATGCACGTTGAGCCCGCGCGCGAGGTGGCGGTCGCGGCTCAGCGCTTCGCGCCAGCCGAGATTTGCCAGCGCTCTCACGAACGGCAGCGTCACGTTCGTCAGCGCGAAGGTCGAGGTTCTCGGCACCGCGCCGGGCATGTTGGTGACGCAGTAATGCACGACGTCATCGACGAGGTAGGTCGGTTCCGCATGCGTGGTCGGACGGCTTGTCTCGAAGCAGCCGCCCTGGTCGATCGAAATGTCCACCAGCACCGCGCCCGGGCGCATCGCTTTTACATGCTCGGCCGTCACCAGCTTGGGCGCTGCCGCGCCCGCTATGAGAACGGCGCCGACCACCAGATCGGCTTCGGGCAGCAGGATGTCCAGCGCTTGCCGGGTCGAGTATTGCGTTCTTACCCGGCCACCGTAGATGTCGTTGAGTTCCCGCAGGCGCGGGACCGAGCGATCCAGCACCGTAACTTCCGCGCCGAGCCCCACGGCCATCTCCGCGGCATGCGAACCGGCCACGCCGCCGCCGATTACGAGCACCCGGCCGGGCGCCACGCCCGGCACGCCGCCCAGCAGCACGCCGCGGCCGCCGTTCGCCTTTTGCAACGCATAAGCCCCGGCCTGGATCGACAGGCGGCCCGCCACTTCGCTCATCGGCGTCAGAAGCGGCAGCGAACCGTCGGCCGCCGTTACGGTTTCATAAGCGATGGCCGTGGTGCCGGATTTCACCAGCGCCTCCGTCTGCTTCCGGTCCGCGGCCAGATGCAGATAAGTGAACAGCACCTGGTCCGGCCGCAGCATCTCGCATTCGGCAAGCTGGGGCTCCTTCACCTTGACGATCAGCTGAGCCTTTTCGAACACATCCCGCGCGCTCGGCAGCACGGTTGCGCCGGCGTTCTCGTAGTCGGCATCGGTCATGCCGATGCCTGCGCCGGCGCCCGTCTCGACGAACACCTCGTGCCCGTCGTGTATCAGCTCGCTGACGCCGGAGGGCACCATGCCGACCCGGTACTCCAGAACCTTTATTTCCTTCGGGACGCCGACTTTCATCGATTCTTACTCCGCAGGCCAGAATTCGCCTCCGGGCGCGTAACGCTCCGGGAAGCTCGGATAGAAGCGGGCAGGATATCCTGCAGAACGCGCAATCGGCTTGCTGGTTCAGTGACGAATACGCAAATTAGTGGCATATTCTGCTGCTATTACACGTTTCTACACAGGTTTCCGCCATGGCACTCGACCGCTTCGACAAGAAAATCCTCGCCGAGCTGCAGCGCGACGGGCGCATCAGCAACGTCGAGCTGGCCGGCCGCGTAAGCCTTTCCGAGTCGGCCTGCCTGAGGCGCGTGCGCTCGCTGGAGCAGGCAGGCCTGATCGAACGCTACGTGGCGCTCCTGAACCAGAAAAAAGCCGGGCTCGCCGGTAACGTATTCGTGCATATCGCGCTGAACCGCGAAGAGCAAAGCGAGCTGGCGGCCTTCGAGGCCGCGGTGCAGAACCTGCCGGAGGTGATGGAGTGCTACCTCATGACCGGGGAATTCGACTACCTTTTGCGCGTCGTGGTGTCGGACATGGCCGATTTCGAGCGGGTGCACAACGAGGCGCTGACGCGGCTGCCCGGGGTGGCGCGGGTGAATTCGAGCGTGGCGATCCGAACGGTGCGGAAGACGACGGAGTTGCCCGTGGCATAAGGGCCGGCGTCGGTCGTTGTCCGAAGTGCATTTTTCGGGCACTTGACGTAGCCTGTTCGGCAACGCGTTCGAGGAAATTCAAATGGTTTCGTCAGAGGAAGCCGTGCAACGGAGCGGCAGGCGATCTTCGTTGTCCGCGCAATACCTGCGCACGCGTTCAGCGACGCGGGCGCTCTGCGAGGGCCTCTTGCCGGAGGATCTTGTCGTGCAGTCGATGCCCGACGTGAGCCCCGCGAAGTGGCATCTCGCGCACGTCACCTGGTTTTTCGAGCACTTCGTCCTGCTGCCCTTCGCCGACGGCTATCGCCCCTACGACGAGCGCTTTCACTATCTTTTCAACTCTTATTATTATTCCGCAGGCGACATGCACCGACGGCCGGAGCGGGGACTGCTGACGCGGCCTGCCGTCAACGACGTAATCCGCTACCGGGAGCATGTCGACGAGGCGGTCGGGGAGCTTCTTCTCGAGCGCGAGGACGATGCGGAGCTGCGGCAGCGCATCACACTCGGCATCCACCACGAACAGCAGCACCAGGAGCTGCTGCTGACCGACCTGAAGCACGTCTTCTCCATGAACCCGCTGAAACCGGCCGTCAATCCTTCGCTCAAAGCACCGCCCACGGTAACTGCGCCGCCGCTGGAATTTCACGCCGGCACGGCCGGCATCAGCGAGGTTGGCGCGCCAGGCGAGGCTTTCTCGTTCGACAATGAGCTGCCCCGGCATCGGGTGCTGGTGCCGGAGCATCGCATCGGCTCGCGGCTGATCACGAACGCCGAGTACCGGCAGTTCATCCGCGAGGGGGGCTACACAGACGCCGCCCTGTGGCTGTCCGACGGCTGGACGACAAGCAACGAGCGCGGGTGGAACAGGCCTCTCTACTGGAGCGAAGACCTTTCCGCCGAATTCACGCTGGCGGGCGAGCGCGCACTCGATCCCGACGCGCCGGTCGCCCATGTCAGTTACTACGAAGCCGACGCGTTCGCGAAGTGGGCCGGCGCGCGCCTGCCGAGCGAACAGGAATGGGAGCTGACGGCCGCAAGGAAGGAAGTGGCGGGCAATGTGGCCGATGCCGGGTACTGGCATCCCGTTCCCGCCGGCAGCGGGAACGGGCAGTTCTTCGGTGACACCTGGGAGTGGACCTCCTCGGCCTACGCCGCCTATCCGGGCTTCAAACCGCTGTCCGGTTCCCTGGGCGAGTACAACGGCAAGTTCATGTGCAACCAGATGACGGTGAGAGGCGGCTCCTGCGTCACGGCGCCGGGCCACATCCGCGCCAGCTATCGCAGTTTCTTCTACCCGGATGCGCGCTGGCAGTTCCTCGGCATCCGGCTGGCGAAAGACGGCTCGCGCTGAGCCGGGCACCAGATGTCGGAGCAGGAAACACCCACGCCCGAACTGACGGAGCAAGACGCCAGTGCCTCGGACGATCTTGCGGAAATACTGCGCGGACTGAGGCAATCGCCGAAAACACTGTCGCCGAAGTTTTTTTACGATGACCGCGGCTCGCGACTGTTCGACCGGATCACGCAACTGCCGGAGTACTACCTTACGCGCTGCGAACTGGAGATCATGTCGCAGCACATCTCCGACATCGCGAAGCTCATCGGACCGCAGGCCAGTTTGATCGAGTTCGGCAGCGGCTCGAGTCTGAAGACGCGTATTTTGCTGCAGCATCTCGACCGGCTGGCCGCCTACGTTCCGGTGGACATCTCGCGCGATCATCTCGTGGCGGCCGCGGAGGTGCTGGCGGCCGAGTTCCCGCGCATCGAGGTGCTGCCGGTGGCGGCCGATTTCACGCAGCCCTTCGACCTGCCGCAACCGAAAATCGCGCCGCTGCGAAACATCGTCTATTTCCCCGGGTCGACCATCGGCAACTTCTCACCGTCAGCGGCGGAGAACCTGCTGCGGGTAATGCATCACGAAGCCAAAGATGGCGGCGCCCTGCTCATCGGCGTGGACCTGAAGAAGGATCCGGCGGTTCTGGAACGGGCTTACAACGACAGCGCCGGCGTGACGGCGGAGTTCAATCTCAACCTGCTGCGGCGCCTCAACCGGGAGTTCTCGGCTGACTTCGATTCAGGCGGCTTCGTCCATCGCGCACTTTACAAAGATGCGCCGGGCCGTATCGAGATGCACCTGGTGAGCCTGCGCGAGCAGGACGTTAGCGTCAGCGGAGAAGTTGTTCATTTCGACAGCGGGGAGAGCATTCGCACCGAGTGTTCGCACAAATACACGCTGGAGGAGTTTGAGGCGATGGCAGCGAGGGCGGGGTTCTCCGTGCACACGGTCTGGACCGATGCGCAGCGTTATTTTTCCGTTCAGTACTGCTTGCGGGCTTAAGCCCGGATATCTCACCGATTCGCGAGATTCTCGCTTGCCCTTTGTCCGCACGACGAATCTTCCTCACTCGGAAATACACTCT
>JBBDSK010000132.1:0-38734 GCA_040904985.1 Woeseia sp.
CCTGATCTCGACCTTCTGCACTTCGGTTAGTTGATGCAATTCCACGCCGCGCCGACAGGCGCCCCGGGCGTAACCCCAGACCACCGCATCGTGCCGCGCCGTCGCGCCATCGGCATGCCAGAGACCGCCAAGTATCGGAAACCGCGCATCGTCATCCATGCGCAAACTCGGCACGAGGTCGCGAACGGTGTCCCGATCCACGAGTTCGGACCGTACCCCCAAGTGCTTGTTGACCTCGGCGCGCCAGCGAAAACCGCGGATGGCGGCGTCACTGTGTGCGAGCGTCAGCTGGCCGCGGTTTTCCATCATGATGTTGTAGTCGAGCTCATTGCTAAGCCCGTTAAACAGTTTAACCGATTCCCGGTAGAAGTTAACGCCACCTTCGGTCAGGTAATTCGAGCGAATCACGGCCGTGTTACGAGCCGTATTGCCCCCGCCGAGATAGGCCTTTTCGAGAATCGCAACATTGGTAATGCCGTGATACCGGGCCAAGTAATACGCCATCGCGGCGCCGTGCCCGCCGCCGCCAATGATCACGACATCGTAGTGATTTTTAAGCGGCCGCGACGGTGAAAAATGCGGTTTTTTCGAGTAGCGTTTCCGCAATCCGAATTTTAGGAGACCTAGCGGCATGATCGAGGGCAAGGGTTCCAGGAGAGTTATACAAAAGAGGGGGGTCTACTTACATCAGCGATGGTGTCCGCTGGCGAGCCGGCCGTCAATCGGCATCGTCTTAGTATTAGCAAAACTTAGCTTACGCCGGCGCTGTGCTTATGCGGCAAGAGCTCCGGCTACAGCCAGCTGCCATTCGACGAGGTGGCGGTGAACAGCTCTGCACCGTTTGCCGTGATCAGAAAAGGCTGCTCCAGCTTGACGCCCTGCCGGCCGTCGCATTCGCCGACCAAAGCGCCGCTTCCGGCAGCGGCGGCAACACCCGGAAGGCGCCGAAGGACAGGACACGCCGCCGGCAACCAGAGCATGACATAGCAATACGCAACCACGTAGCGGACGGATGAGACTGACCCATCTCGGCATAGAATATGACAATATCCTGAGCTGCGTGCTCGATCAAAATGGCGTGATCAGCAAGCTGCTCGGCCGCTAGCGCTCGAGCACTCTGTAGTATACTTTGCCTGTCTATACAAGATTGCTTTTTTAGGACCATCCACTTTCAGCATCGTGGAGAATCGAGCTGCCCCACGCGTTGGATGAATAAATGTCGACGAAGTCAAAACAGATTAATCCACTTTACGAGCGTGTGAAACGGCATGTTCTGGAATTGATCAAAGCGGAAAACTGGGACGAGGATCGACGATTACCCTCCGAGACCCAACTCGTCAAGGCCTGCGGGGCCTCCCGAATGACCGTCAACCGGGCCTTGCGCGAGCTTGCGGCCGAGGGACACGTAGAACGTATCGGGGGTGTCGGCACCTTTGCTGCTGACATCAAAGTCGCCTCGCACCCGCTGGAAATTCGCAATATCGTCGAAGAGATTCAGTCGCGCGGGCATGAACACTCGTGTCGGGTCATAGAACTGACAGAGGTACGGGCTGCGGTTGACGTCGCGATACTGTTTTCGATTCTGGCACGATCCCGGTTGTACCGTTCGAGAATCCTGCACTTGGAAAGCGGAACGCCCATTCAATTCGAGGTTCGCTACGTGCTTCCGTACTTCGCTCCCGATTACAATAGCGTTGATTTTTCGCAGATGTCCACCAACGAATATTTGCTCAAGCTCGGGCCGAAGATCGAGCAGTCAGAACAGAAGCTTACATCTGAATTACCCGCTGCCGACATCGCTGAGGCACTTGAGCTTGATGCCTCGGAGCATTGCCTGGTGCTTCGTCGGCGTACCTGGGTCTACGGCCAGGTAGTTACCTTTTCGCAGCTCTATCATCCTGCCTCGCGATTCCAGTTCGAGAGCACGGCAAGATTTTAGCGATTATCTATAATACATATGATCGTCAACCCATTTATACAAACCCATGGACACGGCTTCGCATCCGGTCTCCACTAACAGTGAACTGATCATGACTGCATGGATTAAATTAATTTCCGAATCGGACGCAACAGGCACGCTGCGCGACATGTACGAGCAGGCCCAAACACCGCATGGAACGGTCGACAATGTAATGAAGGCGCACTCGCTGCGTCCGCATACGATGCAAGGACATATCGCTTTATACCGAAGTGTCCTGCATCACCCTGACATCACATTGCCGTTGTGGTTTCTGGAGGTCATTGCCTCCTATACGAGCATAAAAAACAACTGCTCATACAGCCTCACCCATCACTTTATGAATGCGAGGCGGCTGCTGAATGACGAGGAACGTGCCGATAACATCTACGCGGCACTGCTGGAGGGCTGTCCGGAGCGAGCATTCTCCGGCAAGGAACTGGCATTTTTAATTTACGCCGCGAAATTGACGCTCGATGTAGGTGACATGGAAAAGCGCGACGTCGATTTACTACACGAAGCCGGCTGCAGCGATGGCGAAATTCTCGAAGTCAACCAGGTGACGGCGTATTTCAACTATTCCAATCGACTATTGAATGGGCTCGGCGTGACCACCGAGGGCGATGCTGTCGGCTACTACAAGGCGTCCGGCGAGGAAACGTCCTGAGACTCGCCCAGTCCAAACTCACGCTGCGGATTTGCGAATAGCGCTTTCATTCCCGGATATCCGACCATCAAATCCTGTATTTCGGGTGCCTGGGCGTAGACCAGTTCACCGCGGCTCCAGAGCACGGTGTCGTCAGCCGTAATGGTCGGATCAAATGCCGATACGCAGATCTCGCCTGGCGCATAGTCGCCGCAAGTATGGAGGTGAAGATAGCGTGGATTGCCAAAAGCCGATCCACCCCAGCGCGTCAGGTTATCGATCGCTAACCCGTTATATCCATTCTGCGGGTGAATTCCTGCATGCCAGGAATGAATTACATCGCGGTCGATACCGTATTTTCCGGACACAAACGCGTAATGCTTCTGGATTTTTTCTACGTCCCGGCGATTTCCCTCGAAACCGGTGATACGCCCGTTCCTGATTTCGGCAAAAACAACCTCGTCAATGATCACACTCGCCGGCTGGTAGAAACGCGAGCCCGTGGGACTTAGCCATTTTGAAATCGCGAGCCTTCCCGAAAATGTCGCAGCAGACATGGGCCTAAACACAGTCAGCGGAAAACGCCGGACAGTAACGTCGCCCTGGTTCTCATCACCAGGATCTTTGGGCGAAACGCCTACTAGGTGAGTCCCCTCCCTGCAGCGTATGGTGATTTGTTTCTCACCGAAGAGCGCGTCGTTTATCCTATGCTTGAGCTCGCGAAAAAATTCATAATCTGCACTGCAAAAAGGCGTTGCAAAGCTCTCCTCGTCCAGCGCGTAGCACATAGTCTGACTGGAAAAGTCACTGCTGTCACTGAAGCGCAACTGATCGCCGATACGGGCAAGAAACAGCGTGTGATCCGATGCGCTCATGGCCGCACTAATATTGCGGGGAAACTCGCGCACTTCCTCAAGGAACGGCGCTCCCTCGAGCACTACACTGATACCGCTCGCGCGAGCCGCCGCCGCTATAAGATCGGGCAGCGTCGCCGAGTAATAATCTGAACGACCAAGTTCCCGAACGATGAGCAGATCATCACCCGCCTGCAGCCCCATGCAATTGAATAGGAGGTTATGGATTCCTGAGTCAATGGCTGTAGCGGTATTCATTTCTGCGAAAACTGGTCAAACGCCTGCAACGCGTTCGCGCCATAATTGATTCCCGGGCCGCCCGCCATGTACGCGCAAATCGCAAGTACTTCGACGACTTCTTCGCGATCAGCCCGAAGCCGGACCAGCGTGCGCGCGTGGTAGCCGATGCAATGGTTGCACTGACTGCGAATGCCGATCGCTAATGCTATCAACTCCTTGGTCTTCGAATCCAGGGCACCGTCCCTTTTTACGGGGCCACTCATAGTTCCAAAGCCCTTCATCGTCTCGGGCAAAGCCTTGGCATATACCGCAAGCTCATTTTCTGCGTCTTTTACAAACTGTTTCCAATCCACTTTTGCTTCCTCCATTAATGGGTTTAGCGGCTCTTGATTTCGATCCGCCGCGATATTACAAATTCAGTGTGATATCCGACGTCGGAATCGAGCAGCAAATCAGCACGCGTCCGGCAGCGGGCTCACACAGAGGTTCTTCCGAATACGTCAATTCACCGGCGGACAACTCACATTCGCAGGTATTACACACGCCGGATCGGCACGAAAAATCCGGTGCCAACCCTTGTGCTTCGGCAAACTCCAGCAATGAAGCGTACGCGGGGTCCCAGCGGGCCGTCACTTTGGAGGATGAGAAAGTTACCAGCGGTGTTTTGCTCGTTCCAAGCGCGGCGTCCGCGGCGGTTATCGCCAGGGGTGGTTCAGCCTGTTGCGGCAAATCGATGCTGCTTCTTTGCAACGGTTCGCCATCGCCAAAGAACTCGTAGGAAATACTCGATTCCGATACGCCCAGGTTGCACAACAATTCATACATCGCCTGCATGAACGGCGTTGGTCCGCATAAATAGACTTCGTAATCATCTAGCGGAAGCAACCGTTGCAGCAGTGCCCGGTTGACTAGGCCTTCGCTGTCGAAATCGCGTCCGATGGTATCGCCCTCAGCCGGGGCCCGATAGCAAAAATGCGTGTTCAGGTGTGCAAATCGGTTGGCGAGGCTGCGAACCTCGTTTCCGAAGGCATGCACCTTGCCGTTATCGCAGGCGTGAATAAACCACACTTTGCGCGAGGGTTGCTCCGAGAGGGCATGCAGCATCGAGACCATCGGAGTCAGGCCGACGCCACCGCTCAACAACAATACGGGCCTCGAACTGGCTTCTGCCAGGACGAAATGGCCTTTCGGATCATGCACGGCCAGAATTGATCCCTCTTTGACTTCGCGGTGCAGGAACCCGGAGCCTGCCCCGTGGGGCTCGCGTTTGACGCTAATTCGATACTGACCCTTGGTTTTCGGGCCGCATGAGATCGAGTAAGTTCGGCGCAGCGGCGCTTGTTCCGTGGCGTCAAGATCAAGGGTCAGGAACTGTCCCGGTAAAAACGGGGGGATGGCCGCCGCATCGACGGGCTGCAGATAGAAGGACGTAATAAGCTCACTTTCCTCGACCTTCGCCGTCACCCTGTACTCGCGCGCGGTCGTGGCGTTCGATGCAATCATCTTGTACGGATGTCTCTACGCCGCTTGCTCGGCGGCAATAGCCTGGTCCAGCATCTTCCGAAAACGCATGGATCCGGCGTCCAGGCCCAAGTCAATGTTCGGCGTAGTCTGCTCTTGCATCCCGATGTGAACCGCTTCGAGTATTCCCCGGTCTTCATTGAATGCCATGCGCGCGCCATCATTGAGCTGCCTGGCTATTTGTTCATCGGCCGCATCGGTGTTGTAGTGTTGAAACCAGTAGTATGCCGTCCGATCTTCATCAATCGGCGTCATAAAATTGTATGAGACCATTACGTAGGCCCGCTCATCCAGCACCTCCTCGCTGCCACCAGTACCAGCCGGGGTAAAAATCGAACGGTTGATGCAGATGCTGGGTATTCGCACTTCGTAGTGTTGCAGGCGATCGCAGGCACCGGTGAATTTAACTAGCGGCGCGTAATAAGGGGGCGGTGCCTGATCGTCGATCCATCGCGAAACAATAACTCCGCCATCGAAAACCTTCAACTGCAATGGCGTACCGTCGGTGCCGGGCGAAGCAAACGAACTCCTGTGCACCCACGCGACATGGGATGGATCAAGCAGGTTATCCGTCAACCACAGATAATTGCAGTTGATCTCCAGCGTACCGCCTTCCGTCTGCCCCCATGCCGGGTCCGCAAAATTCGGAATATCGATCAGGGTTGCCGTATCCGCTTTTTCAGGATCGCCCATCCATGTCCAGACGAAGCCCCATTTCTCGACGGCTGGATAAGAGCGCACCTTAGCTCGCGGCGGTATCTGGCGCTGGGTCGGCACCGCAATACAGCGTCCTGCGGCATCGAACTGCATGCCGTGATAACCACACTCAACGGCATCGCCAAGCAGCCGGCCCTTTGACAATGGCAAACGTCGGTGGGGACAAGAATCGTCCAGCACCGCTACCGTTCCATCCTGAAGCCGATACAGAACCAATGGCTTGTTCAACATCGTTCTTGCCACGAGGTCACGACCTACATCGTGGCTTCGTGCGGCAACGTACCAGCAATTTTCTAGGAACATGAACCTGACATTTCTGCGTGAGGGCGTGGGAATGGTGCCAAGCTTGTCGCAAACGTTGCTAAATTGATATATAAAGTTACTCATATATATATGAGATTTGCTCATGAATCGATTCATTCCTACACTGGCAGCAATGCGAGCCTTGCAAGCCGCTATCCGGCATGAGAACTTCTCCGCGGCGGCCATCGAACTCGGTGTTACGCAAGGCGCTATATCTCATAAAATCAAGGATTTAGAAGTCCGTTTGGGTGTCCTCCTGTTTCGCCGGGAAGCCCGCGGAACAGTACCTACTCAGGCGGCGCGCCGCCTTGGCCGGGCTATCGGCATTGGTATGTCGGTGATCCATGAGGCATTAGAAGAAATTATGGATAGCCGCGCCGGAAAAACCGTCAGCATCAGTGCCCTGCCGGGCTTTGCCGTGCTGTGGCTGTTCCCGCGGCTGATCGATTTCGATGAGCGGTTTCCCGGGATATCGGTCTCCCTGGAAACCTCCGACAGGCTCACGGATATCGCCGCGGGCGATGCACACCTGGCGATTCGCTACGGGCGCGGAAATTACTCGGGGGTCAATGTCGAGAAACTTCTCGACGACCACATGTTCCCGGTGTGCAGTACAGCCTTTCTGGAGGCAAACGGTCCGTTCGAATCACCGCAAGACCTGCTTGGACATACGCTGCTGATCGACGACACGCAAAGTATCGAGGGCATCCGACCGAGTTGGCAGCGCTGGTTTGAACTTGCTGGTGAGGAATTTAGACCTAATGTGATATTTAAGAAATTCGGTCAGTCGAATATGGTAGTACAGGCCGCATTAGCCGGCCGGGGGATTGCCCTCGGACGGAGCGCCCTGGTGGTGGATGAACTTCGCAAGGGCAAATTGGTGATTCCTGTCAGGCGAGTGTTTCCGTCGGGGTTTTGTCATTATCTCGTCAGTGCAAGAAACCGCTCGCAGAGTTCGCATGTCATCGAATTTCGTCGCTGGATAAAACAGCAGGCAGAAACGAGCCGCCTGGAGATCCTGCATCTGCTCGACGGCAGTGTGGTCGATGTCGAAAGCGAGGCACAGTGACAGCTGGCCCCGCGCGCCGCGTCGAATAAGACAATGACCTCGGGCGTTGATGCTCACCGCCACGATAAGACAAATTAATCATCGACTACATCGCCTTGAACCTGTATCAACAGGTACACTACAGTTGATGATGCGCGGAGGCATCAAGCAGACAGACCTTCACGGGGGATGTAGATGGTGGAGAAAGATACAGTCGCAACTGTTGCGGCAGGCGATACAGATTATCCGTCCGCGGGTCGCGCTTGGGGCTTGGTTATACTGCTCACCACAGCATATGTCCTTTCCTTCGTCGACAGACAAATCATTAATCTGATGGTTGAGCCGATAAAGGCCGACCTGCAGCTTTCGGACACGCAAATCAGTTTACTGCTGGGCTTTGCGTTCGGACTCTTCTATACGATCATGGGCATCCCCCTTGGACGTGCTGCTGATAAGTACAACCGGCGCAATATCATCGTTGCCGGGATGACATTGTGGTGCCTGATGACGGCCGCCAGTGGTTTGGCGCGGAATTTTGGCCAGCTGTTTGTTGCACGGCTTGGCATTGGTGTCGGCGAAGCCGCCTTGAGCCCCGCGGCATTGTCGATAATTTCTGACACCTTTCCGCCGGAAAAGCGCACGTCGCCCATTGGCTTCTATAACACAGCCATTTACATCGGCTCCGGGCTGGCCATGCTGCTTGGTGGCGCCATTATAAAAATTGTAACTGACTCGCCGCCGCTAAACGTACCGTATGTTGGCGAACTTGCACCGTGGCAAACGACTTTCATCCTTGTCGGGCTTCCGGGCCTTCTGTTTGCCTTGATCTTGGCGATGACACGAGAGCCGTCACGGAAAGACATCTTGACGAGTGATCAGGGCGGCGCGGTGCAGCTAACTTTTCTCGATGTTATTCGCTACTTATGGCTAAAACGTTCCTTGTACGGACCGATTTTCATCGGCATGTCCGTTGTGGGGATTGTGAATTTCATGTTTCTCGCCTGGATTCCCACTCTCTATATACGCATCCACAACTGGGATGTTTCCGGCATCGGCTATGCGTTTGGCATCCTGTTGCTGGTATTCGGTCCATTGGGCATCGTCACGGGTGGCCGGATCGGAGATTGGTTCGCAGCCAAAGGCGATGCTGGCGATGCTGGCGGGCACGCGAAGGCCGCGTTTATCGGCTCGCTGTTTATGGTGCCCGGCATGATCATAACGCCGGTCATTCCGGACCCGTATCTGGCACTTGTTGGCCTCGCACTGATTCCGTTCGGAATGGCTTTTATCACGGTCAATATTGTTTCCGCCATGCTGCGTGTAACACCCAATCAATTGCGTGGGCAAACCTACGCACTTTTTCTAATGGCAATGACAATGGCCGGATCAACTTTCGGGCCAACACTGGTCGCGGTCATTACGGACTTTGTCTTCCAAGATGAAATGATGATCGGCTACTCGATGTTGATCGTGTCGCTGGGCACTGCCTTTTTTAGTAACTTTTTCTTCTATAAGTGCATGAGTGCATTTCGTTCGCTAGAAACATGAACCTGCTTACACTGACTAGCGCTGAATTTGAGACAGCGCTGCAACATTCGCCGGGCGTTATCCTGCCGATAGGATCGATTGAACAGCACGGGCCGATGGGCCTGCTCGGTTGCGATGCATTGTGCGCCGAAACGGTCGCTCTCGAGGCCGGCCGACTCGGCAACATTCTCGTCGCACCGGTGTTGGCCTATACCTCCTCGCAGTTCAATATGAGTTTCCCGGGAACCATCTCGATACGTAGCCGGACGGTCATGTCGCTGATCGAAGATATCGTCGACAGCTTACAGCGGCAGGGAGTCAAGGGTGTCTATTTTCTCAACGCGCACGGCGCGAATATCGCCCCGATTCGGGCAGCCATGCACGACATCTACAGCCGCCTGGGGGATTCGGCCCCGATCATCCGCTGCAAAAGCTGGTGGGATTTCGAGCAGGTCAATGCGATCCGGCGCGGCGAATTTGGCGAATGGGAAGGAATGCACGCAACGCCGAGTGAAATATCGATCACTCAGCGATTTCACCGTATCCCGGATGTCACGCCGCCATCGCAGCCGGCCTCTTCCCTCGCCGAGTCCTATATCCGCGACCATGCAGGCGACTTTCATCCGCCAGCCAATCGCCACAAGGCGGAATTTCCCGATGGCCGTGTTGGTTCGGATTCTGCGCTGGCGACACCGGAGCACGGCGCGGAGATAGTGGCTGCCGCTGCAAATGCGCTGATAGCGGACTTCCGCCGCTTCATGGCCGATATTTGAGGCGTGAAATACTCAGCGCTTTCACTGGCCCTGCAGGGCCTGCGCAACCATAAAGACTGGCGGCCCGCCTGGCGCCAGGCGAAACCGAAGAAGTCCTACGACGCCATCATCATTGGTGGCGGTGCCCACGGGCTCGGTGCGGCGTTTTATCTCGCCCAGCGACATGGCATCAAACGCGTCGCCGTGTTGGAGAAGGGCTGGCTGGGTGGTGGCAATACCGCTCGCAACACAATGACCATCCGCGACAACTTCCTGTACCTGGCCAACGCGCGCTTTCACCGTGCGGCGGTACAGGCATGGGACACACTGAGCACGCAGCTGAACTTCAATATCATGCTGTCAAAGCGCGGCATGACCACCGTACTGATGAGCGACCGCGATCTTTCGGACGCGCGGCGCATGATCAACACGACGGCGTTGTTCGGTGCTGACCATCGCATCATCGGCATGGACAAACTTCGCGAGCTGCTGCCTCTGCTCGCTGATTCCAGGCGACTTCCTGTCGTCGGTGGCATTCATCATCCTGACGTGTTTCTTGCTCGCCATGATGCGGTCGCTTGGGGCTATGCCAGGGCCGCCAGCCGCCTCGGTGTCGATATCATCGAAAATTGTGAGGTCACCGGAATACTGACTGACGCCCGGGGAGTGACTGGAGTCGATACGACACAGGGCCGGATCGAAACCCGCAAGATTGGCATGGCCGTATCGGGGCACAGCAAGCACGTTGCCGAAATGGCCGGCATAACGCTGCCCGTCGAGACGGTACCGCTGCAGGCCCTAGTTTCAACGCCCGTCAAGCCGGTGCTAGACAACGTGGTGGTGATTCGAGGCTTTAATACTTACTTCATGCAGACAGACAAGGGAGAGCTAGTTATGGGCTCGGCTGCCGATCCCTATCCAAGTTTTTCGCAACGCGGCACGCCGCGTATTCCGGAGGCTACTATCGCAGCAATTTTACAGGTGTTCCCGGTTTTCGAACGCATGAAGTTCATGCGCCAGTGGGCCGGCGTGCTGGATATAACCTACGACAACTCACCGATCATATCCCGGACAGCGGTCGACGGATTCTATATCGATGTAGCGGGTTCCGGTGGATTCAAGACCACGCCGCTAGCCGCCAAGATGCATGCGGATTTGATCGCCACCGACCGTCCGGATGCATTGATCGAACCGTATAGCCTGGAGCGATTTGCCAGCGGCCGGCTGATTCTCGAACGCGCAAGTTACGGAAATCGTTAGGAGTTGTACTTTTGATCTATATAAACTGTCCTCACTGCGGCGAACGTAATGAGAGCGAGTTTGTCTACGGCGGCAATGCAGATCGGCCCCGCCCGGCAGATCCCGATGAGTTGAGCGATGCCGCCTGGTGCGACTACATCTACACCGTGCCCAACATTAAGGGCTGGGCGCGTGAGTTTTGGTGGCATGTGCACGGCTGCAATCGTTGGATCACCTTGTTGCGCGACTCGCGTACCGACGAAGTTCAAGCGGTGACGCAAGAAGCAGACCGTGGCTGACAGCTATCGCCTACCGTCCATGGGTCGAGTTGACCGCAGCCGGCCCATCACGTTCAGGTTCAACGGGCAAACGTACTCGGGTTTCGTCGGCGATACACTGGCGTCCGCACTGCTCGCAAACGGCGTGATGCTGGTCGGGCGTAGCATCAAGTACCATCGTCCGCGGGGCATCATGAGCGCCGGCGTCGAAGAAACCAACGCCATAGTCCAGCTGCTCGGTGACGAAGATGAACCCAACGTCGTTGCAACGACACTGCCGTTATATCAAGGGCTTGAGGCAAGCAGCGTCAACGGACGGCCGGACAGCCGTTTTGATGCCCGCGCCATAAACGACGTTTTGCATCGCTTTATCCCGGCTGGATTCTATTACAAGACATTCATGTGGCCGGACAACCGCTGGGACTGGTATAGCCGGTTTATTCGCCGGATTGCCGGCTGGGGCACGGCTCCCCAAAAAGCAAGCGGTGGGCGCTACGAACACCGCTACCACCATTGCGATGTGCTCGTCGTCGGTGCTGGTCCGGCGGGCCTTGCGGCCACGCTCGCTGCGGGGCGTGCCGGTGCGCGTGTCTTGCTGGTGGACAATCAAACCGAGGCCGGCGGTTCAGTGTTGGGCAGCAGCGCGATGATCAATTCGGCGCCTGCCATGCGCTGGGTAGAAAGCGCTACCACGGAACTCGCCGCGATGCCGGAAGTTGTCCGTTTGACCGAGGCTACAGCCGTCGGCTATTACAAACAGAATTTTGTCACAGTGCTCGAGCAGCGGCCCGACAGGCACTGGCTGCGCGAGCGGCTATGGAAAGTTCGGGCACGGCGTGTCGTTCTGGCGACCGGCGCAATAGAAAGGCCGCTCACTTTTCCGGATAATGACAAGCCGGGCGTGATGCTCGCGTCTGCCGTGACCACGTATTGCTTTCGCTATGGCGTTAAACCCGGCCGGACGGCCGTGGTATTCACCAACAACAACCGCAGCTACCGGCATGCCATTGAGATTGCAGAGCATGGGATCCACGTCGCAGCGATCGTCGATCTGCGTAAAAGTCCGGATACCGGCCTCTGCGAAGAGGCGCTTGCAAGGGGCATCGAAGTCCTCCGCTCAAGCCACGTCGTGTCGGTCAAGGGCTCACACCGGGTCACGGGAGTGGGGGTCGCGATTGCTACGGACAAGTCGATCCGGGAGTTTCACTGCGATTTGCTTGCTGTCTCGGGGGGCTGGGATCCGGCCGTTCATTTACATTCGCAATCCGGGGGAAAACCCGTCTATGACGAAAGCATCGCGAGCTTCATCCCGGGCAAGTCGGTGCAGCAAGAACGCCCCGCGGGCGCCTGTCGGGGCGAGTTGCGTCTGGCGAAGGCGCTTGCTGACGGCTATGCGGCAGGTGCCGAGGCCGCGGCCCTCTGCGGGCACGTCGGCGTCCCCGTCGAATCATTCGATTGTCCGGCTGAACCCTGCCTTGGAATTTTGCCAGTATGGGATGTGCCCACGGCAAGAAAAGCCGCCCGGGCGTTTGTTGACTTCAATAATGATGTTACCAGCAAGGATATCCGCCTCGCCGTGCGTGAAGGCTATCGTTCTGTCGAACTGGTCAAACGCTACACGACAGCCGGCATGGGTCTCGACCAGGGTAAGAGCAGCAACGTCAATGTCATCGGCCTTATCGCTGAAATCAGCGCCACCCCGCCGGGCACGGTGGGAACCACGACCTACCGGCCTGCCTATAGCCCGGTAAGTTTTGGCGCGATGGCCGGCACAGATAACGGCCAGCTGATATTCCCCTGGCGGCGAACGCCCATAACAGACTGGTTTATTGCCAATGGCGGCCACCTTGATGAGACCGGCGCGCTGTTTCGCCGGCCCCTTTATATTGCGAAACCCAAAGAGACCGCCAGTGATGCGATCGAGCGCGAAGCGCTCGCCGTAAGAAACGCGGCAGGCATCTATGACAGCACACCGCTTGGGAAAATTTCGATCAAGGGGCCTGATGCCGTCAAATTCCTAAATCGTGTGTATACAAACGCGTGGGACAAATTGCCGGTCGGCCGCTGCAAATTTGGGTACATGCTGCACGACGATGGCCGCTTGCTCGACGACGGCGTAACTTTTCGCCTATCCGAGGAGCACTACGTGATGTCGACGGGATCGGGTGTCGCCGATATTGTACTGAGGCACCTGGAGAGGCTGCTGCATTGCGAGTGGCCAGACCTCGAGGTTTACCTGACGCCGGTATCGGACCAGTTTGCTGTCATCTGTGTCTGCGGCCCGCAAGCTCGCTTGGTCATGCAACAGGCAGGAATCGATATCGATATCAGCCGCGAGGCGTTCAGGTTTTTCGACACGGGTTTCTGCAAGGTAGCGGGCCTCGATGCGCGGCTATCCCGTGTTACCTATACCGGCGAATTGAGTTTTGAGATTGAAGTACCATCGCGCAATGGCCTTAAACTCTGGAAGGCACTGATGGAAGCAGGGGCCGACTATGGCATTACCCCGGTCGGCTCCGATACCAGTATGCTGCTTCGCACCGAAAAAGGCTTCATCGCTGCCGGCCTCGAAGGCGACGGCCATGCCAACATCCATGATGTCGGCATGGGATGGGTTGTCGCGAGCGACAAAGGTGATTTTATCGGCAAGCGCTCGACCGAGCGTGACATCAACGCGGGTGGTACTCGGCCCCAAGTGGTGGGCCTTCTGCCACAGGATCCAACATTTGTGCCGCCCAAGGGAACGCCGATCATCGAGCCGGGAGAGACTTGTGAATCCCGTGAGTCGATTGGCATGGTGACCATCGGATTTCACAGCCCCGCGCTGGGCTACCCCATCGCCCTCGCCCAATTGAGCGATGGCCGCTCCCGGCTTGGGGATACGGTGACGCTGTACACCGGGGAACGCACGGTGTCGGCGCGAGTTTGTGAGCCGGTATTCCTCGATCCCGATGGTGAACGAATGAGAAGCTGAATATGCAAGGTTATGAGGTGTCAATCGAAATTCCTCCTCGTCGGGGACTACTGGACTTGCGGGGCAACGCCGCAATACGGCTGATTTGCAATGAACAGCTGGGCGGAGACCTGCCTCTGGCAGCGAACCGCCTGGCCTGCCTTCCCGGCAACAAACTTGCGTACTGCATCAGCCCGGATCACTGGCTCCTGCAGGTCGAGGAAGGGGACGAAGGCCCGGTTTTGCGGTCACTGGAGCAGGCAGCGGGCCAAACCTTTCACGCCTTTACCGACGTATCCGACCTGTATGCGCAGATTCGTTTGTCGGGACCCGATGTACGGGAGGTTCTCGTGCAGGGCGTCAGCATTGACATACATCCAAGGGTCTTTCCGGCAGGCTCGACAGCGCGTTGTGAATTTGCAAAGACGACTGCGCAATTGACTTGCCTGGAGACCGCCTCGGTGTTTGAAATAGCGGTCTACAGCTCCTATCAACGTTATGCAATCGACTGGCTGACCCAGGCACAAGGACGATGAGCAGTGAACCCGGCTGACGAGTACATACTTAAACTATCCTGCGAAGACCAGCCCGGTATCGTCGCGGCGGTGTCACGCGTCATTGCCGAGAACAATGGCAATATAACGGAATGCCAGCAATTCGAGGATCACGAAACGGGCCGCTTTTTAATGCGCGTTGTTTTTAGAAGCAAGGATATTGAGAGAACCCGGTTCCATTTGGCTCCTGTCATCGAGCGGTTTGCGCTTGACCACGAACTGGTACCTCGCAAGCAACGCGGGCGTGTGCTCATCATGGCGTCCAATTCGGACCACTGCTTGCACGACTTGCTGTATCGCTGGAAAAAGGGCAACCTCAATATGGATATCGTAGGTATTGTCTCCAACCATGACGTTGCACGCCCGATGGCAGAAAGTTATGGTATTGAGTACGACCTGCTGCCTGTGACCAAGGAAAACAAAGCCCGGCAGGAACAGGCTTTGAAGGGAATCATCGATGAACGGCAAGTCGAACTAATTATTCTCGCCCGCTACATGCAAATCCTTTCTGACCAAATCGCCAATGGTCTCTATGGGCGGGTCATCAATATTCATCACTCGTTTTTACCGAGCTTTAAAGGCGCGCGGCCATACCACCAGGCACATCATCGCGGCGTCAAACTCATCGGCGCGACAGCGCATTACGTAACACCGGATTTGGACGAAGGACCGATTATCGAACAGGAGGTCGCCCGTGTAAAACACTCGGATACGGCCGACGACCTGGTTCGCATCGGCCGCGATGTGGAAAGCCGCGTACTGGCTCGTGCGGTAACATGGCACCTAGACCACCGGGTATTCCTGAATGACGCCAAGACGGTCGTCTTCAACTAGGAACGACCGCAACTGCCGCAGATGAACGAAACAGGCAGCGATTTGACGGCTAGCCAGAGCGGTTATCAGTACATTAAAAGGATTGCACAGACAGGTGGAATGAGGCTTTACTGAGTTCTGAGATGGCGCGGAGACTATGCAGTCGAAACATCTTTTTGAGGCGGCGTTGGGCGTGAGGCCGATTCGGTATGTACGAGAGACGGTGTTTGACGCCGAGGGCAAGTCGCTGACGATCCGGGTGGATTTTCGTTCTGGCAGCTGGATCAGCCATGCGGAGGCAGCTGGCGAGCATCCGGTACACGACACGCAGATAAAGCGCGACCGACATCGGAACTTTTCCAGCACGTGTGTGAACGCCGGCGGGCCACGGTGATTGCAGAACCCAAGCCGATCTAAACGGGTTGGATAAACTACCTCTGTGACATCGAGGTTAAGGGTGTACTCTAGACGCTGGATGGCTGGATCGGCAGCAAGCTGCGCACACTGCTGTAGCCCGCCTCCTACCCAATCTTGGCAGCTAATGGTCGCAGA
Organism: Woeseia sp.; assembly: GCA_040904985.1. Classification (GTDB taxonomy): domain Bacteria; phylum Pseudomonadota; class Gammaproteobacteria; order Steroidobacterales; family Woeseiaceae; genus IDS-8. The sequence continues at coordinate 15,955 of JBBDSK010000132.1, forward strand.
CAGTGAGTGACGGTACAGCCGCAACACAAACTGAAAAGCAAGGCATCGAGCGCCGCTTGGCGGGCATCCAGAAGTTGATCGGACGCAAGCAGCTAAGCGAAGCGGATGCGCAGGTGTCAGAGCTCTGCACGGCCTTTCCCGAACACGTCGAATCGCTATATACCAAGGCAGTCGTCAAGAGACTAAGGAATCGGACCGGCGAGGCAGCGGCCGTTCTTGATAAATTGCTGAAGCTGGCGCCGAAGCATGGCCGAGCCTACCAGGAGCTGGGGCATCTGCACATCGCATCAAAGTCTCTGGCTCTCGCCATCGAGGCCTTTGAAAAAGCGGTGAGCCTCGATTCCGCGCTCATTGCAAGCTGGAATGCACTCGTCAGCCTACACAAAATGGACGGCAACAACGCTGCCGCCAAGCGGTCCGAAGTGTATTTCAATCGGCTGAAGGTACTGCCCGCCGAACTGCTCGGCGTTTCGACCCTGATAAACGAGAGACGATACACTAAGGCTGAAGCGATTTGCCGTCAATACCTGCAGCGGCATCCCAGGGATGTTGAAGCCATGCGACTGCTGGCGAAGATTGGTCTTGAACTCGGTGTTGCGGAAGACGCCGAGTTTTTGCTGATGAAAGCGCTCGAGTATCGGCCAGATTACCACTTGGCGCGATTTGACTATGCTGACGTGTTGCAGAAACGCCGGAAGTACCAGACCGCATTTGAGCAGGCGCAGAAACTTCTGCAGGCAGCACCGGACGATTACAATTTCTTGCGCCTGTACGCAAACACTTGCATGAACGTTGGCCGTCAGGCTGAGGCACTCATCGTTTACAATGAGGTCCTGAAGGTGGATCCCGATAACCCACAGATATTGCTACTGTGTGGTCATGCTGCGAAAACGGCCGGCAATGTAAAGGCTGGCATCGAGTACTATAAAAAAAGCTATACCGCCCGACCGAACTATGGCGATGCATTCTGGAGCCTCGCAAATCTCAAGACGTATGCGCTGGACGAACGGGAAGTCGAGCTCGCCACTCATCATGAAGCAGCAGCCTCAACAGCGAACATTGATCGCATCCACTTGTGTTTTGCGCTCGGCAAGGCTCACGAGGACCGTGGCGCCTTCGATCGTTCATTCGAGTATTATCAGCGCGGCAATCGGCTGCGCAGACAGGAACTTGCGTACCGGTCGGAACTCGTAACGACGGAAGTCGACGAGCAGATCGATGTCTTTACGCCTTCATTGGTCAGCCGAACAACCGGGTCCGGTTATCGTGCCGCGGATCCCATTTTTATCGTCGGGCTGCCGCGTTCGGGCTCCACACTGATTGAACAGATCCTGGCATCGCATTCTGAAGTCGACGGAACATTTGAATTGCCGAATATCCTCAATATGGTCAGGCGGTTGAAAGGGCAGACTGCAGGTCGTCGTTCAGAGCACTATCCCTATAATCTGCAGGAGCTGAGCCAAGGCGAACTGGAGTCAATGGGCAAGCAGTATGTCGAAGAGACACGGATCCATCGCGGTTCGGGCCGATATTTTACCGATAAGATGCCCAATAATTTTCGACACATCGGTTTAATCCTGATGATGCTACCCAATGCCCGGATCATCGATAGCCGGCGCTCACCGATGGCCTGCTGTTTTAGCGGCTACAAGCAGCTGTTTGCGGAGGGCCAAGCCTTTAGCTACGGGCTGCGCGATATCGGTATGTACTACCGGGATTATATCCGCCTAATGGACCATTGGAACGAGGTATTTCCGGGGAAAATACTTTGCGTGCAGTATGAAGAAGTCGTCAAGGATTTTCCTGCTCAGGTCGAGAGGATCCTCGATTACTGCAACCTCGACATGCAGCAGCAATGTCTTGAGTTTCACAAGACAAAACGCCTTGTAAGCACGCCCAGCTCAGAACAAGTGCGACAGCCGATATTCCAACAGGGACTTGAGCAGTGGAGGCACTTCGAAACGCACCTGCAGCCGCTTCGCTCGATACTCGGTACCTTAGCCGAAGACTAGTTCGGCCCGAGCCCGACGTCGCTGCTTAGGTGGCGTGCCATGTAGCGGTACATGTCGTAGATTGTTCCTTCCAAGTCCGGCTTCGCCAGTCGCCCGGGAGAGTAATAGCGGGATTGAAGTCCCTTCTGCAGGGTCTCGAGCTTTTGCTTGTCTTCCGAGTTGACCCGGTTCATGAATGCTCGTTGCTCTTCGCTGACGCCATCGGTTTGTGGCAACGCGGACATGCCCCAGCGGATGCTCACCGAATTGGACGAAGCAGGGCTCAGGCAGAGGTAAATCAGGATGTTCGGCGCGGCCGCTACGACGAGGTTCGGGAAAACTCCGAACATGAAGGAACAGCGCTTTTCCCGGTCCGTCAGGTTGGGTGGAAACGGACCCCGTTCCGGATAGCTTGGATGGTAATAGGAATAGTAGCCATTGAAGTGGCCGTTCGTGGGAATACGTTCACATAATCCGGTCGGCGTCAGCGGGCTCAATGTCGTTGGATGTGTGACGTCCAGATGATAGCCCTCCATAAAATTTTCAGCCAGGCATTTCCAGTTGGTCTGCCAGACGACTTCTTCGCTAAAGCCGAAAGTTCTCTCTGCAACATCGTAGTTTTCGATGTAGGGCGTCAGGGCCTCCAGCCGGGGCGCCAGAGGCGCCGCATTATTATCCAGATTCACAAATAAAAAGCCCTGCCAGACTTCTGTTCTGAACGACGGCAGGGAGCAGGTCGAAACATCGAAACCCTCGACTTCCTGCATCAAGGGTGCAGCCATTAACTGGCCTTTCAGGTCATAAGTCCAACCGTGGTAGCTGCAGCTGAATCGTGATTTTTTTCCCTTGCCGGATGCCACCATGTTGCCGCGATGTCGACATACATTTGACAACACTGCAATTTTACCGTCACGGCAACATGTAACCAACAGCTGTTCGCCCACTACACTGGTGGTATAAAAATCGCCAGGCTCGCTTACCTCATCTGCCCGACCGAGGCATATCCACTCTTTATGAAAAATATGTTCAGATTCCAGCCGCGTAAAGTCTTCAGAGGTATAGTAGGCGGCAGGCATAGCCGTCGATTGTTCGATGGGCAGCGACTGAATCCGCGTTAAGGCAGCCCTGATTTCATCCACAGAGTTTTGCAAACTCACTTCCTTTCATCGCTCCCGTCGCTTCCGGAAACCCGGAAGCGACAGTAACATAGAAAGCGAGTGAGATAAACTCTAACGGGTGTTACTGTAGAGCATAGCGCAGTTCGGATTGTCCAGCAGCGTAAATCAAGAAGCACGGGCAAGAGAAAATTCTCATGGACAAAGATGGCCCAGTGACAATCGGGGCGCAACAACTCGATGCGCAGCTTGTTCAGCAGATCAATCGCATCACGACTATTTCGGCAGCGATGTGGATGACTGTTGTCGGAACACTGGGAATTTTATTCCTGCCGCTGATGGTCAGCGGCATCATTGACGAACTCGCATTCACAAAGCAACAGGCAGGATATGTCGGAGCGGCCGAGATGGCCGGCGTCGCGATCGCATCCGGAACCGGTATGTACTGGGTTCGTCGATGTGACTGGACACTCATCGGTGCCGCCGCGACGATAATTATGATAATCGCGAACTTTCTGTCGGCAGCGATCGGTGATTTCCCATCGATGTTCGTTACTCGCTTCCTGGTTGGCGTGGCCAGCGGGGCGTTGCTGGCCATAGGCCTTGCCTGTCAAAGCGATGGCAAGAATGCGGACCGGGTATTCGGGTATTGGGTCGCGTGCCAGATGGTTATACAGAGCCTCGGCTACCTGTTGCTGCCAAGCGTGCGCTTGACATGGGGCACCACGGGTTTTTTCCTGACACTCGCATTGCTGAGTGTAACGTGCTTCATCTCTGTTCTGTACATGCCACGGCAGGGCCTGTTCAAGATAGAAGCGAAAAAGCTGGACGAGGCCACTGTGTTCTCCAACGCGCTCGCGCTATTGGGGGCCTTGTTGTTTTTCATGGCGCAGGGCGGCTTGTGGGCATTTCTAGAGCGGCTCGGTCTGGCGGCACAACTGAGCACCACGCAAATCGGTTTCGCTCTTGCTATTTCATCTTATTTTGGAGTACTCGGCGGGTTGGCGAGGAACTGGCTGGCCCATTCTGCAGGGCTGTTAAGCCCGTTTTTCTTTGTCGTTGCCGGCGAACTGCTCATGTTGCTGTTTTTTGCCTCGCAGCCTGGCAATGCGCTGTTTATCGTGGCCGTCTGCCTTCTGCAGTTTTGTTGGGCGATGGGCATGGCGTCACTGCTTGCGGGTTTCAATGTACTGGACAAGTCCGGCGGACTGATTCTGCTCATGATGTCGACAGCCAAGGGCGGGTACTCACTCGGCCCCGCTCTCATGGGATGGCTGATCATCGAGGACGATTACACCCTCGTGCTGATAACGTCGGCGGCTCTGGTAACCGTTGGCATGCTGACCGCCGCGATGCTCATAAAAACGAAGTCACCGGCCGCGCTCGCGTAGCGCAGGCGCTGCCGAGGGCATGACCGTTGTACGATGCCACCCCTCGCCTGCCCTCTTTCCGGGCTGGCATGCTATCTGCCGATAATCGCCATGGGTTTTATGCGTGTATTGGGAGGCACGGGTCGTTCAAATACGCGTAGCACTTTTTGCTTGAAAAGCGCGACATCCTGATCAGAGATTTCGCCAATGGAAGCGCAGTCTTTGTTCGACAAAGCTTCGATAATCTCTTCATGATCCCGCTGCAGCGTGATGGCGTGCGTTTCCCAGTCGTCGTTGATGAGTGCCTTATGAACCATTGCCGAGAGCCTCGCGGCGAAATCACGCAGCTTCGTATAAGACTCGTGCATGAAGTGGTTTGAGCATCCCTCGGCAATCATGGTATAGAATCGGTCATTCAGCTTTCTGATGGCAGCGATGTCCTGCTTGGCGAACGCAATCGAAATTTTGGTGTCGAGCCTGGCGAGCGCCTGAACTTGGACTTTACTAATCCGGTCCGCGCTGAGAATAAAGACCAGCCTTTGCATCAGTCGGTAAGCCTCGAAAAAGTCGCTTATCTCATCGAAGGTCACGTTTTTTACATACGCGCTCCGATGCGGCTCCAGGCCGACGAGATCGTTCGCCACCAGGCGCCTGATGGCTTCCCGGATCGGGGTCCGGCTGACCTTGAAGCGACCCATTAGATCCACCTCCTCCAGGATTGTGCCGGGCGGCAGATCAACATTCAGAATATCTTCCTTCAGGGAGAGATAAATATCTTCGCCGAGCACTTTTCGTGAATTGACTTTACTCATGGCTTGGCTGCGTGTCTGATTAGCTGCCGAAATCGACCAATTTAACCGAATAGCTATCCGGGTCAACCAGATTCGCGACTCGTGCGTCCGGCAAAACCTCCTTGTCGAGGACGCCGTAGGTATAGCCACAGGCGTCGGCCCGCGCAAGCACCGCGTCAAAGCCCGTCGCGCAAAGGCTGATACCTTCGAAACCTGTTGCGGCGCCAACTCGATAAGCGAAACCCGGGTTGTCCTCCGTACCCCAGATGTGTTGCAGTTCCAACAGGGTGTAGGGGCGCTTCCAGAGCCATTCGCGGTTTTCTATATGCTCGATATCTTCGTAAGGTGGCCGCTCGTCGGTAAATGCGAGGAAGTAGAGTGTAAAACCGCGCGAACCGACAACCTGCCGAGAAAGTAACTGCATGCCGAGGAAACCGGCATAGAATTCGAGGCTCTTGTTTATATCCTTGGCGCGACAGGTGATCAGTGAGAAAGTCGCAGGAGTGCCCAGTGCGCAGTCCGGGTCTTCCTCCGCCGGTTCGTGACGGTGCTGGAAATCATGCTGGATGAGTTCGATGCAATAGCCGTCCGGATCATAAAGGTGACAAAGATAGGCGATATCGGGAACCTGTCTCGGTGAATCGATCTCAACGCCACGAGCAACCAAGCGATTGTGCGCAATATCGACATCCTCGACCGACAGCGAGATTTTCCAGTAGCCCTCCGCACTGTCGGGCTGCCGACGCACGTCGGCCAGCGGCTGCTTTGGATTGTGGACGAGAGTCAGCAGGCAGGGCACGGTTGAAGGCGGCCGGAACGGGTTAAATCCGGCGCCAGCCGCTGCCGGGTCGGCATAGCCAAGAAAAAACAGGGTACGGTCACCGTCACGGCGCTCTGCAAGCAACATCATCCCGAGCGTCTGCTCGTAGAACGGCAGGCTTATTGCGGGATCGGCGATACGCAAAGTGTGCTGCGTCAGCCGTAACCCATAGGGCTGCATCGAATTCATAGTGTCACTCCGCTAGCACTAATAACGTCTGAGGTACTGCTCGCGCTCCCAGTCAGAAACGTGATGCTGGTAGCGTAGCCACTCGTCGCGCTTGGTGGCCATCCAGGAAGAAAACATGGCCTCTCCAAATACTTCCCGGCTCAGCCGGTCCCGCTCGAATTCGTCGATAGCTTCTGCGAGCGTCCTCGGCAGCCAGGAGACGCCGGCGTCGGCGCGTTCCTGTTCTGTTTTATGATACAGGTTCTCACGATGGGGCATCCCCGGATCCGCCTGTTGCGAGATACCCTCGAGCCCAGCCGCGACCATCATCGCAATACCGAGGTAGGGATTGCAGGCGCTGTCGGCAGAGCGCAGTTCGATTCGGCCGCCGCCGGCTGGAATTCGAATCGTATTGGTGCGGTTATTGTTACCGTAGGCAACGAAACAGGGTGCCCACGTGTACCCGGAGCTGCTGCCTTTCATGACCAGGCGTTTGTAACTATTGACGGTTGGCGCGGCAACAGCCTGAATAGCCGGCAGGTGATTCATTATGCCGCCGATGAACTGATAGCCGAGCTCGGTCAAGTCACAACCCCGGGCATCGGTCTCCGCGCCGATGTCAAACAGGTTTTTTCCCTCGCTGTTTGCAAGTGATACATTGTAATGTGCGCCACTGCCCGCTTTATCGGCGAAAGGTTTCGGCATAAAAGTAGAGTACGCACCGTGTTTACGTGCGATTTCGTTGGTTAGCACACGCAAGAAGACAAAACGATCAGCCATTGTCAGGGCATGAGCGTAGTCGAAATCTATTTCAAACTGGCCGATACCGTCTTCATGATCAAAAGAATAAACGTCCCAGCCGAGATCGTTCATAGCATCAACGGTCTCCGCGAGCCAGCCGTCGAGGTTATCCATCAAGCGCACGACGTCGTAGGCTGGCTTTTCAAGATTCTGCAGCGGGCTCACCGGCCTAAGCGCGGGCTCGCTGTCATGAAAAACGAAAAATTCCGCTTCTATGCCGCAATGCACGGTATATCCCATGTCGCTGGCTTTCGCTAAAACTCGCTTGAGGATTCCGCGACTGCAGGCCTCAAATGGAGTTTTACGTAGGTAAAGGTCGCTGGCAAACCAGGCGCTGTCTGAGCGCCAGGGGACAATCATGCAGGAATCCGGATCGGGATGGGCGGCGACCTCATCATCCGATACGTCTTGGGGAACACCGTCGAGAGCCGCTCCCGTAAAGAGTTCGGAGCCCGACAACATTCGCTCAAGGTGAGCCACCGGTACCATCTTGGTCTTTGGAATGCCGTGCATATCGACAAAACTTGGAATCAGGTATTTGACGTCGTGTTGGGCCAGTTGGCTGGTCAAGCTATCCGGAACAGATTCTTTCACGCTAATTCCTTATGTTTTAGTGTCATTCGATTCAGGATTCGGCAGTTCCCGCCCCCGGCAGGAGATGCCGCTGGAGCGCCGCTAGGGAAGCGGCGCCTCCTCGACCAATGCAGCCTCCAGCATCGCAGCCAAATTGCGCACGCAGCTTTCCAGAACGAAGCGGCCCTGGCTTTCGCTACCCGCAGTTGCATTGCCAACGCCACCGCAGTGACTTTCTTTGTCGACGGTGTAGGAAAAGAAGTGGTCCTCGGAACGATTGGGCTCGTTAACGGCTTTATCCATTGCCACGAGATCCGGCCGCAGATGCAACATCAATGAAGTCTCGGCATTATTTGCGTGCCAGTTGTCGCCAGCATCCTGGGTATAAAAGTCATTGACCTCTCGAGTGAGCTCCCAGATGGATCGCAATGCAATTTTGATGTCGGGAAAGTCGGCTCGGATGTTTTCAAGTCCACAGCGCAACGGCGCAAAATTTGTGACGTGACCATTCAAAATGAGCATACGCGAGAATCCGGCTGCATAGATCCACTCGGCAAGTTCATAGACGATTCTCGCCAGCGTCTCCGGCCTTAACGGGAGCGTACCCGGCCATTTCTTCGAATGGCCGAGTGAACAGCCATAGGCAATCGGGGGCAGCACGGGAATGCCGCTAATAGCCGAAACTCCCTTTGCAATGGCAACCGCCGACAGCGTGTCGACGCCGGTCGGCAAATGCAGGCCATGCTGCTCAGTCGCACCAACCGGAAGTATCGCCATGTCGGTTCCATTTTCGCGTACTGCCGCGATTTCCTCCCAACTCAGTTCTTCCCACAACACGGGTTTCAGGGTCTGGCTCATCCGCTCTCCCTTCCGGGCGACTTTCGTTTTATCCAACCTGTTTGATTACCACGGGCACTTGCACTCAAAATTCAATACGTATACCTTATGTGTACGTGAAATGTACCATTATGTCAATTTTGGGGGCACAAACACAATGAAGCACTGGCTAAAAGAACCCTACCAAGGGTATCTGAGACAACATGACATGCAGGCCGATCCTGAACTCACAGAGGTCGGGCCGGCAACGCCAGGCGGAGAATACCTGCGCCGGGCATGGCAGCCGGTTGCACTGACTGAAGAAGTGACGGATGTCCCGCTGCTCGTGAAAATTCTGGGCGAGGAGCTCGTGCTGTTTAGGACTACCAAAGGCGTATTTGGCCTGGTTGAAAAGCACTGCGCCCACCGCGGCGCATCACTGGAGTACGGGGTTGCGACCGACGAAGGCATCCGCTGCTGCTACCACAGCTGGCATTTTGCCCCGGACGGAACGATCCTCGAGACGCCTAACAGTCCCGAAAACACAAACTACAAAAAGTTTTGCCACGGCGCCTACCCGGTCAAGGAGTTCAAGGGCATCATCTTTGCCTACATGGGACCGCCCGGCGACCGACCGGATTTTCCGCTGCTTGATACCTATAACGACTATCACGGCGAAAACAGCGAGATGGTTCCCTATTCGCTGCATTATCCGTGCAACTGGCTGCAGATCGCAGAGAACACACAGGACCCCATCCACAGCTGCTTTTTGCATACTTCCGTCAGCGGCACCCAGTTCGATGATTCCTGGGGCGTGATCCCGGTCCTCGACTGGGTTAAAACACCGTATGGAATGATGAATGTCAACGTTCGCCGCTGGAATGACAATGTCTGGTTGCGCACCACGGAAACGATACTTCCGAATTACAACCAGGCAGGCGCATTCTGGGAGCGGCCGACGCACGAAAAAGTATTCCAGAGGATCGCAATGACTCGTTTCTTCAGGCCGATCAACGACATTGAGACCCAAGTCATGGGCTGGCGGTTTTTCAATGACAGCGTCGACCCCGAAAAAAAGGGCGATCCGGCGGCTGTCGGCAAAGACAAGATGGATGCCATCGGGCAACTGGACGATCGCGAGCGCCTGATGCAGCAGCGCGAACCCGGTGACTACGAGGCCATTTCGTCGCAGGGCCCGATTGCCATCCATGAACGCGAAACCCTGGTCAGTTCCGACAGGGGAATCGCAATGATGCGCAAGCTCGTCCGTGACGGCATTCGGGCAGCCAGCGAAGGCAAAGAGTTTCCCTCATTGCCCCGCGAGTTCTCCGGCGTTGTCCCGACGTTCACCCAGGACTCTGTTGTCACTCGCCCCCCGATCGACGGCGTCGACGACAATAAGCTCATTCGCGAATACGGCAAGCGCTATGCACAGATTGTCCTCGAATCCGCCAGCAAAGACCCGGCGGAGCGTAAAACGTACCTTCAGGAACAGCTCAACAAGCTACACATCGACGACGTGTAAAAGATCGTCAACCTAAAACCTGAAGGAGAGAATGCGATGCTGCGATGCTCTATTGTAGGTCTTGGGCGATGGGGCCGGCGGCTGGTCGACGCTTGCAAGCTTGAGGGCAAGCCGATAGGTGATCTGGTTGATTTCACACACGCGATTGTTCAATCGCCGGATAAGCACATAGACTACTGTGATCACCAGAAGCTGGTGCTTGGCACAGACTACCAGCAGCTGCTCGAGGGCGATGAAATCGACGCGGTCGTGCTGGCGACACCACACAGTCATCACTTTGAGCAGATCGTGGCGGCCGCTTCCGCCGGCAAGCACGTATTCGTCGAGAAGCCGTTCACCTTGAGCGCTGACGAGGCGCAACGTGCAGCCGAAAGCGTACACAGCAACGAGATCATTCTGGCGGTGGGCCACAATCGCCGTTTTCTCCCGGCGCTCCAGCGCCTTAAACACCTCATAGACGACGGGCAACTGGGTACTATCACCCACATGGAAGGCAACTTCTCGGGGCCATTCGGGCTTGATTACGATAAAACGATGTGGCGCGCGAATTCAGCAGAGAGCCCTGCTGGTGGCATGACCGCCATGGGCATCCACGTGATCGACGCGTTCATCTATCTGGGCGGCCCCATCGCCGAGGTCAATGCGCAAAGTCTGCGGCTCGTCCTCGATGTCGATATGGATGATACGACATCGGCCATGATGCGCTTCGAGAATGGCGCTTCCGCCTATCTCAGCACGCTCTGTGCAACAGCGCGACAATGGCGGCTGCAAGTGTTTGGCACAAAAGGCTGGGCACAGCTTCGCGACCACGACGTACTCGATGTCTGCCGTATCGATCAACAGGCCGCCACGACTGAAAACTATGCACCGGTCGATATCGAGCGCGCCGAACTGCATGCGTTCGCGGAGGCTTGCCGGGGGGGCGTCCCGTATCCGGTAAGTCTCGATGAAGCTGTTCATGGAATTGCCGTACAGGATGCGATCATAGAATCGGCGCATTCGGCTTTGCCCATGCATCCGGTCCGACGACAGGGACAGTGGCATCCGGCAGCACGGGGCGGCAACATTTTTCCCGGCCGCCGCATTTGATTGCTGCGTCCACCTGGAGAGCCAGCCTATTTTATTGGAGATGACCTGAATGTTAGAGAGCGACGGCGAGGGAAAATGGGAATTCTGGATAGACCGTGGCGGTACCTTTACGGACGTTATTGCCCGTCAGCCGGATGGCCATGTCGTTGTGCATAAACTGCTGTCGGAAAATCCCGAGCAGTATCGCGACGCCTCCATACAAGGCATAAAAGACATACTCGGCGTCGATAAAAACGATGTGGTGCCGGTGGAAAAAATTGCAGCCATCAAAATGGGAACCACAGTTGCCACGAATGCATTGCTGGAACGCAAAGGAGAGCCGACATTGCTCGTCACTACGGCCGGGTTCGGTGATGCCCTGCGCATTGGCTACCAGAGCCGGCCGGACCTGTTTGCCTTGAATATCGAATTACCCGAAATGCTTTATAGCGAAGTCTATGAAGTTACGGAACGAGTCGATGCAAACGGCAATACGCTGATCCCACTTGATGAAGACGACGCCAGAAAAGGTCTGCAAAATGCTTATGATAAGGGGATCCGTAGCGTAGCCATCGTGTTGATGCATAGCTATAGGTATGCTGACCATGAAGCCCGTCTGGCGGACCTGGCAAGAGCAATTGGCTACCCGCAGGTATCGGTAAGCCACCGCGCGAGCCCTCTGATGAAACTTGTTTCCCGTGGCGACACGACCGTAGTCGACGCGTATCTCTCTCCGGGTCTTACTCGCTACGTGGCTCAGGTTTCGGAGGAACTTGACGGGATAGCAGATCAGGGCGGGTTGCTCAAGTTTATGCAGTCGAGTGGTGGTCTCACCGATGCCGCCTACTTCGATGGCAAGGATGCGATTCTCTCTGGTCCGGCGGGCGGCGTCGTGGGCATGGCGCGAGTCTGCGAGGCCGCGGGTTTCGAGAAGATCATCGGTTTCGACATGGGCGGCACCTCAACCGATGTCAGTCATTACAACGGCGAGTTCGAGAAAACGCTTGAAACAAACGTCGCCGGCGTCCGGTTGCGTGCGCCCATGATGTTGATTCATACGGTAGCCGCAGGCGGCGGCTCCATTCTGCATTTTGACGGCGCGCGCTATCGGGTGGGACCGGATTCTGCCGGTGCGTTCCCGGGTCCCGCAAGCTATCGGAACGAGGGACCACTGACTGTAACCGACTGCAATGTCATGCTCGGTAAGCTGCAGCCAGAGTACTTTCCCAAAATCTTCGGCCCGAAGGCCAACGAGGCTCTCGATAAGTCCGCCTGTGTTAAAAGGTTCGCGGCGCTTGCCGAGCGTATCGCGAAGGATACCGGAGATGATCGAAAAGCCGAGCAGGTCGCCGCCGGCTTCCTTGCCATCGCCGTGCAAAATATGGCGAATGCAGTCAAGAAGATTTCGGTCCAGCGCGGCTACGATGTCACTGAATACACGCTATGTTGTTTTGGCGGCGCCGGCGGGCAGCATGCTTGTCTGGTCGCCGATGCATTGGGCATCAATCGCATCCTGATTCACGCCTACGCCGGTGCACTTTCCGCCTACGGAATGGGATTGGCGGACACGATAGTCGGACGGCAGCAGGCCGTGGAAGCCATCCTCGAAGCGGACTTTATGCCCGACGTAACACGACTGTTCGAGCAACTGGAGGAAGCAGGCCGCGCAGAACTGAGGCAGCAAGGCGAACCCGGGAGAGATTTACTTGTAAAGCGCCTGCTGCACATCCGCTACCAGGGCTCAGATACAGCACTCGTTGTCAAACAGGCGCCGCTCAGCGAAATCATCGAGGAATTTGAACGCCTCCACCAGATGCGTTTCGGCTTTATTTCTCCGAACAAGGATTTGATTGTTGAATCGGTCGAAGTTGAAGTCATTTCCCCGGCAAAGCCATCCAAGGTCATCCAAACCCCCAGCGCGGAAATGCCGGCCAGCGAGCCCCTACGTACGCTCGAATGCTTCATGGATGACCGTTGGCAATCGACACCGTTTTACGAGCGTGACGGCCTGTCCGGCAATTGCCTGATCAATGGCCCGGCGGTCATTCTCGACCCCATCAGCACCATCGTCGTCGAGCCCGGTTGGCGCTGCAAGCGAACCGCCGATAACAACATCATCCTCGAACGTTATCTTGAGAGAAGAGACGAAATATCTATCAGCACCGATGTTGATCCGGTCATGCTGGAAATCTTCAACAACCTGTTCATGTCGATTGCCGAGCAAATGGGGCTGGTTCTCGAGAACACCGCGGCATCCGTCAACATAAAGGAGCGGCTCGACTTCTCCTGCGCTATTTTTGACCCAACCGGCGCGCTGATTGCAAACGCGCCCCATATGCCCGCACACCTCGGTTCAATGGGCGAAAGCATCAAGACGGTTATCCGGGACCGCGAGGGAGATATCCGGCCGGGCGATGCTTATATTCTCAATGCCCCCTATAACGGCGGCACGCATCTTCCCGACATCACCATCGTAAAACCTATTTTTTCGAAGCACAATGAGCTGCTCTTTTACGTGGCCTCGCGTGGCCATCACACTGACATCGGCGGCACGACGCCGGGATCTGCCCCGGCAAACTCGACCAGTATTGAAGAAGAAGGCGTTGTCATCGACAACTTCAAGCTAGTCGAAAACGATCGCTTTCGTGAACGCGAAATATACGAATTGCTGACGTCGAACCGCTGGCCATCAAGAAATCCGGCGATGAACATTGCGGATTTTAAAGCGCAGCTCGCCGCCTGTGAGAAAGGCGCGCAGGAACTTTATAAAATGGTCGACCATTATGGTATCGATACTGTGCATTCCTACATGCTGCATGTTCAGAATAACGCGGAAGAATCGGTACGCAAGGTCCTTGCCACTCTCAGTGATGGTGAGTTTTCCTACGAAATGGACTGCGGCAGCCGGATCTGCGTATCCATAACCGTGGACCAGAAGAATCGTGAAGCGGTTGTCGATTTTTCCGGTACCAGTCCGCAACACCCGGGCAATCTGAATGCGCCGAAGGCCGTGGTTTATGCTGCTGTTTTGTATACCTTCCGCTGCCTGGCCCGCGACAATATTCCACTGAACGAAGGCTGTTTACGGCCCATAAAAATCGTCATACCGGAAAAAACGATGATCAGTCCGGAGTATCCCGGCGCCGTGATCTCTGGCAACACTGAAACGGCGCAGGCGCTGGTCGGAACGTTGTTCGGGGCGCTCAAGATTGCGGCTTCATCGCAAGGCACGATGAATAATTTTATCTGGGGCAATGAAGAACATCAGTATTACGAGACGATTTGTGGCGGCTCCGGGGCCACCGCGGACAGTGACGGTACCGATGCCGTGCATACCCACATGACCAACTCCCGACTAACGGACCCCGAAATACTCGAGTGGCGCTTTCCGGTGATTCTCGAGTCGTTCAAGATCCGCAAGGGTTCCGGCGGCGCTGGCCGCAAACGAGGGGGTGATGGCGTGATTCGCCGTGTCCGCTTCCTCGAAAACATGAAAGCTAACGTGCTGTCCGGCCACCGTAGAGTTCCGCCTTACGGACTGGAGGGGGGCGAGAGCGCGAAGGTCGGGTTCAATTTCGTAGAGCACCCGGATGGAACGGTCACCCAACTCTCGAGCATGGACCAGATAGACCTTCAGGCCGGCGATGTATTTGTCATCAAGACTCCGGGTGGCGGTGGCTACGGGGTGAAGGAGAACTAGGTGCCGGCCCCTGCCGCCAGCGCCAATTAGCGGCCAGGACACGCTCTTTTCAGGAACCGGAATTCGGCCTCAACGGCCGACTGTCCAACAGTATCGCGTCGACCTCGACATCGAAGCCGATAAAGCCGGACTGCACCAGCACCCGGGCGGCAGTGGGTTTTACGAAATATTCAGCGTAAAGACTATCAAACTCGTCACGATCTTCATGACGTCGCAAATAGACGGTTACTTTCACGGCATCGTCCAGCGTCAAGCCGGAGGCTCGAGCCACAGCTCTTAGATTGCTGAGCGTCTGGTGAACCTGTTCAGCAAACGAAGCCAACTCCAGTCGCTCGCCGTTGATTTTTCGCGGCGTCTGTCCGGAGATAAAAACGAAGCTACCCGCGGCCCTGACCGCCTGACTATAATGCCCCGCGGGTGGCGGTGCATCCGGCGTCGTGATGATTTGCCGGCTCATTGCTGCAGGCTGTCAGGCAGCCCGGCCTGAATGGCCAATTCATTCAGCACCTCCACCATGCGATCGAGGGCACTCGCCCAGGCCGACTCGTCGCGAGCGTAACAGACTCGGAAATGCCCGCTGCTGTGTGGCCCAAACTGGTATCCTGGACTTACGAGCACGGCAGCCCGGGTGAGCAAGGCCTCGGCTACAGCCGAACCGGGGAGGCCCAACGCGCTGACGTCAACCCAAAGGTATGCCGTTCCCTGCTGGGGAAAAAGCCCGATCCATGTCAAGCGGCGCAGACTTGTCGCCGTCGATTCGCGCAGTGCCGTGAACGCCTTTTGCCGCTCGGCCAGCCATTTGTGATCGTCACGCATCCACGGCAGAAGGACATGTTGTGCATAGGCCGGAGCCCGTAGCGAGGTAATCGACAGGACATTCTCCATTCGCGCGATCAGTTCTTTTGGTGCGACGACCACGCCGAGTCGGTAGCCACTCAGGGATTCCGTTTTGCTCGGGCCCAGCAGCGTAACGGTTCGTTCCTTCATGCCCGGCTCTGCGGCAAGGTGGGGGAAAACACCATCACCGTGAATCAGGCGCGCATAGAGTTCATCCACGAGCACGGTTACACCGTACTTAATGGCAAGCTTCGCAATCCGCTCGATATCGGCGGCCGGATAAATAGCACCCGTCGGGTTGTTGGGATGTGAGAAAACGAGCAGGCGTGCACCCCGCTCGGCAAACTCGTTCTCGAGGGCATCGAAGTCCAGTTGTGGTCCATCTTCGCCCAGCTGCAGCGGAACGTGGCCAATATCGGCATCGAGAAAACCGAGTATGCGATCACTAAACAGGTATTCGGGATCAACCAGCGCAACCCGGTCATCCGTTTCCACCAGTGAGGACAAGGCGCAGAACAAGCCCGCCTGGGTCCCTGGCGTGAGAATAATGTTTTCCTGAAAATTTAAGTCGATGTCGAGAAAAGCACTGACCCTTTCGGCAACCGCGGCGAGTACCTCGTCGTTTCCGCGGTAGGCCGTGTAGGCGAGCGCCCCATCGCTGGCGGCCGAGGAAAAGCAGTCCACCGCCCAATCCGGTGGAGGAAACCGGACGGTATCAAAATGCGTGGTATCGAGGTATCCGGGCGGAGCCTTGGCGATCAATTCGAGATCTGCCTGGCGTGCGCTGACACCCCGCCGAGCTCGGTCCGGCAGTTCGAGACGGTTTATTTTTTTTGGCGTTTGCGGCGCCGCAGGGCGAGCTGCGGAAGAATTTGACATAGCAATTTACCTGCGAACGAAAAGAGATGAAGCGTTCATGTAAGTGACGATCGCGGCCTAGCAATCCAGCGTAGAGCTGCGCTCCCAGGCGGATATTTCCTGTGTATAACGCTGCCATTCGGCGTACTTGAGCTTTGAATAGCTGTCGACGAACTCATCGCCGAAGGCGTCCCTGGCCGCCACGCTCTGATCGAACAGGCGGATCGCATCAAGGAGGTTCGCGGGAATCTTGCGAACGTTTTCCAGCGTATGCTGCTGCGTGTACATATTGATGTCCAGCGCCTTGCCCGGGTCCCGTTTGTTGCTGATGCCTTCGAGGCCGGCCGCAATGACTGCGGCCTGGAGATGGTAGGGATTGGTCGCGCCATCCATGAGCCGGACTTCGAAGCGGCCGCCTTCCGGTATCCGGATCATGTGGGAGCGATTGTTACCGGAGTAGGTAATGGCGTTCGGCGACCAGGTTGAGCCGGAAGTCGTCACGGGCGCATTGACGCGCTTGTAGCTGTTGACCGTTGGAATAAACAGCGCCGCAAAGCTATCGGCGTTTTGCAGCACGCCGGCCAGGAACTGATAGCCCAACTTCGACAGGCCGAGCGCATCTCGTTTATTCACGAACAGGTTTTTCCGTCCCGCTAGGTCCCATACGGAAACATGGGCATGGCAACCGTTACCGGTCAAATGCGAAAACGGCTTCGGCATGAAAGTCGCCCTGTATCCGTGCTCCTCGGCCAGAGTCTTGGCCATGTATTTAAAGAAAGTATGGCGGTCGGCGGTCACGAGGGCATCCGCGTAATCCCAGTTCATTTCGAACTGGCCATTGGCATCCTCGTGATCGCTTTGGTACGGGTTCCAGCCGAGATCAAGCATGGCGTCACTGATGGCGCTAATGACATCGTAACGGCGCATTAGTGCTGCCTGGTCGTAACAGGGCTTCTCCTGCTGGTCGCTCGGGTCGGACAGCGCTTTGCCGTCGCGGCTGATTAAGAAGAATTCACACTCGACGCCGGTTTTGACCCGGTAGCCCTGGCTGGCAGCGGCCGCGATCTGCTTTTTAAGCGCCACGCGCGGCGAGGCGGCGACGGGCTTGCCGTTCATCCAGAGATCGGAAGCCAGCCAGGCCACTTCCGGCTTCCATGGCAGCTGGATCAGGCTGTCGGGATCGGGAATGGCAAACAGGTCCGGGTGGGCGGGCGTGATGTCCAGCCAGGCGGCAAAACCTGCGAAACCCGCGCCGTCCCGCTGCATCGTTTTAATCGCGCGTGCGGGTACCAGCTTGGCCCGCAGGATTCCGAGAAGATCGACGAAGCTTATCAGGAAATACTGGATTTTCCGCGCCTTCGCTATTGCCGCAAGATCTTTAGCCATGTTGTTATGTCCCTCGTTATTGACCATTGATTCCCGGTATCCAGGCGGTTCCAGCCAGTGGAATTCTTGCCATGGCGGCAGCCTCGAGCGTCAGCGCCGTGAGATCTTCGGGTTCCAGATTCAGCACGTGCGATTTACCGCAGGCGCGCGCGATGGTCTGCATTTCCAGCACCATCGTAGTGAGATAATTGCGCACCCAGGTCGCTCCTTGTTCAGGCCGGAGCCGCGCCTCCAAGTCAGGGTCTTGGGTAGCGACACCAACCGGGCAGCGGCCGGTGTGGCAATGATGACAATATCCCGCCCGTGTCTGCATCGCCGCGTAATCATCAGCATAAACATCGCGATTGCAGCCGAGCGCTACCATCGCGGCACTGCCTATCGAGACGGCATCCGCGCCGAGCGCCAAAGCTTTCGCCGCGTCGGCACCCGTGCGTATGCCCCCAGACACGATAAGCTGGACTTTCCGGTGCATGTTTAGATCCTGCAGCGCATCTACCGCCATGCGAACAGCCGGGAGCGTCGGGATGCCAACGTGCTCGATGAATACATCCTGAGTTGCGGCCGTGCCGCCCTGCATGCCATCGAGGACGATGACATCGGCGCCGGCCTTGACTGCCAGCGCGACATCATAGCCTACGCGCGTCGCGCCAACCTTGACGTAGATCGGAATCTGCCAGTCCGTAATCTCCCGCAGCTCCTGGATCTTTATTTCAAGATCGTCGGGGCCGGTCCAGTCTGGGTGTCGGCAGGCGCTGCGCTGATCGATGCCAGCCGGCAAATCCCGCATCCCGGCCACGCGCTCGGTTATCTTCTGTCCCAGCAGCATTCCGCCACCGCCGGGTTTTGCACCCTGCCCGATCACGACCTCAAGCGCATCGGCGCGCCTGAGATCATCCGGGTTCAGGCCATAACGGCTTGGTAAAACCTGGTAGACAAGGGTTTTGGAGGACTGGCGCTCCTCCTCGGTCATGCCACCGTCGCCCGTTGTCGTGCTCGTACCCATAGCCGTCGCGGCACGGCCCAGTGACTCCTTGGCGTTCGCACCCAGCGCGCCGAAACTCATGCCGGCAATCGTTATCGGAATCGCCAGTTCGATGGGTTTCTTTGCATGACGGTTGCCGAGGGTTACGTTTGTCGCACAACGCTCGCGGTAACCTTCAAGCGGGTAGCGCGAAATGGACGCACCGAGAAAAAGCAGATCATCGAACGACGGAACTCGCCGCTTTGCGCCGAAACCGCGAATTTCATAGATGCCCTGGTCCGCAGCACGGTGAATTTCATTGATCACGTGCAACGGGAATGTTGCCGATGCTCTAAGGTTTTCAGGGTTGCTCATCGCTAATCAGACTCAGTAGGTATCGGCATTATCGATATCGAAGTGGTAGAGCGTTCGTGCCGAGCCAAAACGCCGGAACTCCTCGACAGGATGGGTCAGATTCGCTGCTTTCAGCAGTGCGGCAAGTGTTTCCTTGTGCGCCGGCGACATCTTTTTTTCGATGCAATCCGTGCCCAGCAAACCCATGGCGCCGCGAACATAGATGACCGCCTCGTAGAGGGAGTCCCCAAGATAATCTCCGGCGTCCCCGCAAATCACCAGGTGCCCTTTCTGCGCCATGAACGCGGACATGTGCCCGGCATTCCCCGCAACAACGATATCGATCCCTTTCATTGAAATGCCACAGCGGCCACTCGCGTCGCCACCGATTACAAGCAGGCCGCCATGCCCTGAGGCGCCGGCATACTGTGATGCGTTTCCACTGATACGCACCTCACCGGACATCATGTTTTCGGCAACGCCCGGGCCGGCACTGCCGTGGACGGTAATTCTCGCGTTCTTGTTCATGCCCGCGCAGTAGTAGCCAACGTGACCCTCGATATCGATGTCGGTTTCAGCATCCACGCCGACTGCAATATTGTGACGGCCGGCCGGATTGAGGACAGCCACGTGAGCGTCGGGTTGCCCGTGGAGCCAGGCATTGAGCTCTCGAAGCGATGTTTTTTCGAGGTCGAAGCGAGCCATTAACTACCCCAACTGTAAACAGTTGCGGGCTCAGGCTCCCAGATCCTGGCCTGCTCGACACCGGGCAGCTGCGCGATCGCACGGAACTCCGAAGCCATCGCGACCCAATCCTCGGTTTCAGCCATCACAGCGGGTTTGCAGGCAATGGGATCGCGAACGACCGCAAAGCCCTCGCGAGTGCCAATGGCAAAGGTGTAAAAGCCATCGAGGTCTTCAAGTGCATGCTGCAGGGCTTCGTGCAGTGAATCACCTTCCTGCATACGCCAGGTCATGTATCCTGCAGCGACTTCGCTGTCGTTGTCTGTCTGGAAGGCAATTCCCTCGTCGCAAAGCCGCCGTCGCCAGCGGTTGTGGTTCGACAGGGATCCGTTGTGCACGAGGCACAGATCGAGCCCCGTCGAAAATGGATGCGAGTGTTCTGTCGTCACCGCGCTTTCGGTTGCCATACGCGTGTGCCCCAGTGCGTGGGTGCCAGCTAGGGACTCGAGCCGAAAATGACGCACAAAATCGCGCGGCAAGCCCTTTTCCTTGTAGATTTCGATAGCCGAGCCGACGCTCATGACCTGCAAGGCCGGATAATATTCGTCCAGCCATGCGAAAATAAGCGCGTTGCTCACGGGTGCCACAAGAATCGCATGCGATGCCCTCGGCTCAACGCCTGACGCCTTGCCGAAGCTTTCCTGGAGCCGGTCACGAACTTCGCTCCAGTCGCATTCGGCAGCCGAATAGAGACTCAGCTTCAAGTAACCGTCATCGACCGGGTCGCGATAAATCGCCACGCCGGCGCTATCCGGTCCACGATCGCTCATCTGCACCAGCATGGAGGCCAGGCTCGCCCCAAGTGATGGATTTAGCGCTTTGTTTTTATGATAAATTCCAACAATTCCACACACGTGGGCTGCCTGCTTATCTATAAAAGTGCCGACGTGCAGTGTACAGTATCCCTGAACTATCAGTAAAGTTTATTTCCTAATATGAATAATCTCATAAAAAGTAACGAAGCTTCGAGGACGCCCCCGGACGACCCGGCGCACAAGGAATCCTCGGGGAACGATCTCGAACTCGCGATCGGCCGCCAAGTCCGGCATTTTCGAAAACAACTGGGCTTGAGCATCGCTGATCTTTGTGCCGCGACCAACCTGTCGCTCGGCATGATGTCGAAAATCGAGAACGGCAATACGTCACCCTCCCTGTCCACACTAAAATCACTTTCCAGCGCACTCAATGTACCCGTGACCGCGCTTTTTCGCGCGTATGAAGAACAACGCGATGCGATCCATGTAAAAGCAGGCCAAGGCTTGACGATCGAGCGGCGCGGCACGCGAGCCGGACACCAATATCAACTTCTCGGCCACAATCTTCACGGCGATGTTTCCGTAGAGCCCTACCTGATCACGCTGGATGCCGAAACAGACGTATTCCCGCTGTTCCAGCATGTCGGTGTCGAGTTTCTCTACATCATCAGTGGCTCGATGAGCTACTTACATGGCACTTCGACTTATGTGCTGGGCCCAGGCGACTCACTCTTTTTTGACTCCGACGTGCCTCACGGACCGCAAATGCTCACCGACCTGCCCATCGTCTTCCTGTCGGTGATGTCCCATTCGGTAACTGCCTGAGCCGCAGGCTGTTGATTTGCGTGCGGGATTGACCCTACTTTGCAACCTGGAATTGAGCCGGCTAAAGCAAGATGAACAGCATCGTGTTTCAGAAAGTTAGCGGGCGGCGGACGGATCAGTTTTCGATACACGAAATGTCCGTTCTTGGCTAAATTTTGGTGCAAATGGCACCGTGGATGCTCCAGCACCTCGACAGGAACAAGTACACCTTATGGCCATCATTCCAGGACTTGTCCTCGCGCTAATTCTGGCGTTCTCGGGCCAGTATCTTTCAGAATTCATCGGCGTCACGTTGATGGGCCTTCCAAAAAGCCCGATCAGCGCAATCATGATTGCCATTTTGCTCGGCATTCTGATTCGCAATACTATAACGCTGCCCAACTCTTTACAGCCGGGTATTCGCTTCGGACTTGTGCGCGTATTGCGAGCAGGCATCGTTCTGCTTGGAATTCGACTGAGCCTTGACGAGGTCGGTGCGATTGGCCTGCAGGCCCTGCCAGTCATTTTTGGGACTGTTTTGGCAGCGCTGCTGATAGTGATCTATTTCAGTCGCAAGCTCGGCCTGAGCGGAAGACTCGGAACCTTGATCGCAGTAGGCACCAGTATTTGTGGCGCAACCGCAATCGTCGCAACAGCACCAGCGATCGGTGCTCGTGATGATGAGGTAAGCTACTCGGTCGCCTGCATCACATTGTTTGGCGTAGTCGCGATGCTCGTGTATCCCTTTGCCGCGCATTGGTTCTTCGCCGGCGATCCGTATACGGCTGGTCTGTTTCTCGGCACCTCCGTGCATGAAACAGCACAAGTCGCCGGCGCCGGCCTCGTTTATCAGCAGTATTACAATGATCCTCATGCACTCAACGTCGCCACGGTCACAAAGCTTGTTCGTAATCTCGGCATGCTGATCGTGATTCCGTTGATGAGTATTCTCTATCACCGCATTTCGGCAGAGGCCGGCAGCGCGCCAAAATGGTGGACGATGATTCCTCTGTTTGTCGTCGGCTTCGCCATCATGAGCCTGATTCGGACGGTTGGCGATCAGGGCGACCTCGCGTTCGGCTTCCTGCAGCCCGAACAGTGGAAGTTGATCGTCGATTACACCAAGCAATTAGCAGAGATCTGTCTTGCAGTAGCGATGGCAGCGGTAGGTCTGGGTACGAGCATCAAAGGGCTTAAGAGTATTGGCTTAAAACCACTGGCGGTCGGATTATTCTCTGCGCTGCTCGTCGGTGGCGTAAGCCTGTCACTAATTAGCATTTTGTACTGAGGTTCAGGCGAAACATAGACTGTATCAGGAATACTTCGGAGGGTTGGCACTCACT
>JBBDSK010000133.1:0-6986 GCA_040904985.1 Woeseia sp.
GCCACGAAAGATCGCGCGCGACAATGATCCATTATGGACGACGGGGTACACTAGCGGCTGTCGAGGCAATGCCAGGCCTGCTCGTTGCTCATTCGGCGCAACGCCCCGGGAGCAAGGCCGGACAGCGTCCAGGGCCCGACGGCATGACGCACGAGGCGAAGAGTCGGTAGTCCGACCGCTGCCGTCATTCTTCGCACCTGGCGGTTGCGGCCCTCGTCGATGCTGAGATCGATCCAGCAGGTAGGCTTGTTCTTCCGCTGACGGATGGGCGGGTTGCGAGCCCAGAGACCGGGCGGTTCGCCGATGACTTCTGCCGTCTGCGCCGCAGCCGGGCCATCCTTGAGCTCTACGCCACGCAACAGCCGCTCGAGCTGGCCGGGCAACGGCGCGCCCTCGACCTGGGCCCAGTAGGCTTTTCCCAGTTTCGAGGCCGGCTGGCTGATTCTCGCCTGCAACGCACCGTCGTCCGTCAGGAGCATCAGTCCTTCGCTGTCGGTGTCCAGCCGGCCAGCGGCATAGACCTCCTGGTCGATGACGTAGTCCTTGAGCGTCGGTCGATCATCAGGACGGCTGAACTGACTGAGGACGCCGTAGGGTTTGTTAAAAAGAATCAGCGGCACCGGCGCAGTATAATTCCCCCTTTGGCACGCCGGCATCCAGCCAGGATCCAGGATTTTTAGAATGAACGACAGCAAAAGCGCCACTCCCCGCAATGTCGAACTCGTGGCGCCGTTGGCCGCGGGCTTTGGCGACATTCTGACCGACGATGCGCTCGCCTTCGTTGCCGCCTTGAGCCGTGAGTTCGCGCCTCGCATAGAAAAGGTACTGGCGGCACGGGATGAACGACAGCAGTCCATCGACGATGGGGAAATGCCGGACTTTCTCGAGGAGACGCGCGCCGTCCGGGAAGCTGACTGGCGGGTTTGCAAGATACCGGCCGATCTCCAGGACCGGCGGGTCGAGATCACCGGCCCGACCGACCGCAAGATGATCATCAACGCGCTGAACTCGGGCGCGACGATATTCATGGCCGATTGCGAGGACTCCCTCTCGCCGACCTGGGATAACATCATCCGCGGCCAGATCAATCTGCGGGACGCCGTAAATCGCAGCATTGCGCTGGAGTCGGCGGGCAAGAAATACAAACTCAACGACGAGACCGCCACCCTGATCGTCCGCCCTCGCGGATGGCATCTTGTCGACAAGCACCTGCTCGTCGATGGCGAGCCGGTTCCGGGAGCGCTGCTCGATTTCGGGCTCTACCTTTTTCACAACGCGTCGGAACTCAAAAAACGCGGCACCGGGCCGTATTTTTACCTGCCGAAACTGGAATCTCACCTGGAAGCGCGCGTCTGGAACGACGTGTTCCGCTTTTCCGAGGATGCGGGAATCGTCGGCAAGGACGAGATCAAGGTTACGGTCTTGATCGAAACCATTCTCGCCGCCTTCGAGATCGACGAGATTCTATACGAGTTGAAGGACTACATCGTGGGCCAGAACTGCGGGCGCTGGGACTACATTTTCAGCTTCATCAAAAAATTTCGCAGATTTCCCGAATTTGTGCTGCCGGACCGCAGCGAAGTGGCGATGACGACGCATTTTCTGCGCTCTTATTCGCAGCTGGTCATCAAGACCTGTCATCGCCGCGGCGCCTACGCGATCGGCGGTATGGCAGCGCAGATTCCGATCAAGGGCGACCCCGACGCGAATAATCGCGCATTGGCCAAGGTACGCGCCGACAAGGAACGCGAAGTCGCTGACGGCCACGACGGTACCTGGGTAGCCCATCCGGCGCTGGTGCCGGTCGCCATGGAGATTTTCGACGCACAAATGCCGGGGCCGAATCAGCTCAAGCGCTTGCGTGAAGAGGATCACATTACGGCCGCCGATCTGCTCCAGGTCGCAAAAGGAAAAATTACCGAAAGCGGGGTTCGCGACAACGTGCGCATCGCGGTGCAGTACATGGCGGCCTGGCTGGACGGCAATGGCTGCGTGCCCATCAACCACCTCATGGAGGATGCGGCGACCGCGGAAATCTCCCGTGCGCAGTTGTGGCAATGGGTTCATCACGACACCGGTATTCTCGATGAAGGGCGAAACGTTACCTACGACTATTTCAGGGCGCTGCTGGATGAGGAGATCGAGAGAATTCGTGCGGCCGTCGGCGAGGAGACGTTCAACGAGGGCAGCTATCGGAAGGCGGCGGAGCTGCTGGACCAGATAACGAAGCAAGACGATTTCGAGCCATTTCTCACGCTGGTGGCCTACGAGCTTCTCGACTGACTGGGACCGTTAATCTGCCTTGGATGCGCCCGGCTATCGATCCAATTGCCCGGCAGGACCTGTACAATTCGCGCCACCACGGCATTCATCGACAAGTGAGCAGGCATTGCATTACGACCACATAGAAATACCCGCCGAGGGCGAAAGGATTACGATCAATCCTGATCATTCCCTCAACGTGCCGGACCAGCCGATCATTCCCTGCATCATCGGCGACGGAATCGGCATCGACGTGACGCCGGTGATGAAGGATGTGGTGGAAGCCGCCGTAGCGCGCGCCTATAGCGGCAAGCGCGAAATCCAATGGATGCGGGTGTATGCCGGGGAAGAGGCGGCAGGCATTTACGGAGACAACAACTACCTTCCCGACGAGACCTTGCAGGCGATTCGCAATTACGTCGTTTCGATCAAGGGCCCGCTCACGACGCCTGTCGGCGGCGGCGTGCGCTCGCTGAACGTGTCGATCCGCCAGGCGCTCGACCTTTTTGCCTGTGTGCGCCCTATTCGGTATTTCCCCGGCGTCTCCACACCGATGAAGGAATCCGGCCTGGTCGATATGGTCGTTTTTCGCGAAAACACCGAAGATATCTATGCCGGAATCGAATATCCCAGCGGGTCGCAGGAAGTGCAGAAACTCATCCATTTCCTGCAAAAGGAGCTGGGCGTAAAGGAAATCCGCTTTCCCGCCAGTTCCGGCATCGGCATAAAGCCGGTATCCAGAGAAGGCTCGCAACGCCTGGTGCGGAAAGCAATCCAGCATTGCATCGAGCGCGACTTCAGCTCGGTCACGCTGGTGCACAAGGGCAACATCATGAAATTCACCGAGGGCGCTTTTCGTGAGTGGGGCTATGCCCTGGCGCGAGAGGAATTCGGGGCAACGGAAAAAGACGGCGGTCCCTGGCTCAGCTTCAGGAATCCGGTCACCGACAACGAAATCATCATCAAGGACGTTATCGCCGACAATTTCCTGCAGCAGATTCTGATGCGCCCTGAAGATTACGACGTAATTGCGACGCTGAACCTTAACGGCGACTATATTTCGGATGCCCTGGCGGCACAGGTGGGCGGCATCGGCATCGCGCCCGGGGCGAACATCGGCGAAGGCCTCGCCGTGTTTGAAGCCACCCACGGCACGGCGCCCGGTTTCGCCGGCAAGGACCGCGTCAATCCCGGCTCTTTGATCCTGTCCGCAGAAATGATGCTGCGCTACATCGGCTGGAAGGAAGCGGCGGACTTTATCGAGAAGGGCGTTGCCAACACCATAGCCAACAAGGAGCTGACCTTCGACCTGGCCAGACTGCGTGAGGCGATACACAAGCCATTGCGCCGCAACCGGCCGCATGACCGCAGAGAGGTCGAGCACGAACTCGACCAGCTTATTCCCGGCGCCAAGCTCGTCGGCACGCGCGAGTTCGGCGAAGCCGTAATCCGCCACATGGACGACACGGACTAACGGTATACCGGCACATGACCACGTTTTTCGACAGGGACTGCCGGCTGTGCCCAAGGCTCGCTCATTTCCTGGATGACGTCCGGGAAAAACACCCGGACTACTACTGCCGCCCGGTGCCGCCCTTCGGCGACCCCCAGGCGAGGCTGCTGATCGTGGGCCTGGCGCCCGGCATGCACGGCGCAAACCGTACGGGCCGCGCCTTTACCGGCGACCACGCCGGTATTCTGCTGTATCAGACGTTGCACAAGTTCGGTTTTAGCAGCCATGCCGAGTCGATGTCGGCGCACGACGAACTGCAGTTGCAGGACTGCCGCATCACCAATTCGGTAAAGTGCCTGCCGCCCGACAACAAGCCGGTCGGCGGCGAGATCGCGGCTTGCAATGCATGGATCGCGCGTGAATTCGAACTTTTGCCGACCCCGGCAGTCGTACTGGCGCTCGGAGGGATCGCGCATCGCGCCGTCATCAGGGCGCTGGGGCTGCGGCAGGCTGCCTACAACTTCGGTCATGCCGCGGAACACGTGATCGACGGCCATTTCCTGCTGCTCGACTCCTACCATTGCAGCCGTTACAACACCAACACCGGAAGGCTGACGCCCCCGATGTTCGAGGCGGTCTTTGCCCGGGCGAGGGAGCTCATTCTCCGGAATTAAACGTGAAAGATCAGATCCAGGAATTCGATCCGAAGGCATTCGTACGTAACCTGAGCCACCGTCCGGGTGTCTACAGTATGCTTAATGGCAAGGGCAAAGTGGTTTACGTCGGAAAGGCGCGGGATCTCAGGAAACGCGTGTCGAGCTACTTTCACCGCGCTCACACTGATGCGAAAACCGCGGCAATGATGAAGCAGGTTGCCGGTGTCGATGTAACCATCACCAATACCGAGGCCGAGGCGCTGCTCCTCGAATACAACCTGATCCAGCGCTACAAGCCGCGATTCAATGTCGTGCTGCGCGACGACAAGAGCTATCCGTACATACACGTGGCGACCGATCATCTTTATCCGCGGATCGAGTTTCATCGAGGCGCACGTAAAGGAAAAGGGCGTTACTTCGGCCCGTATCCCAATGCACGGGCAGTAAGAAAGACCGTCAATGAACTGCAGAAGCTATTCCTCATCCGCAGTTGCCAGGACAGCTATTTCAGCAATCGTACAAGGCCGTGCCTGCAGTACCAGATCAAGCGCTGCACGGCGCCTTGCGTCGACTACATCGACGGCGATACCTACCGTGAAGATGTGGATGCGGCGATTCTGTTTCTCGAGGGAAAGAACCGTAACGTTATCGACACCTTCGTCGCGCGTATGGAACGTGCGGCCGAGCAGCAGGACTACGAACAGGCCGCGCGCTATCGGGACCAGATTTCCCGTATCAAGTCCGTGGAAGCGGAGCAGCATGTCTCCCGTGATGTTGCAAAAGACATCGACGTGATTGCGGCTTCATCGAAGCACGGCGTCCATTGCGTTACCGTACTGTTCATCCGCAATGGCGCGATTCTCGGCAGCCGCAACCACTTCCCGAAAATAGCCGGAGAACCTGACAGTGAAGAGTTCATGAGCGGCTTTCTGGCGCAGTATTATCTCGGCCGGGAGGCGCCGGGTGAAATCATTGTCGACTCCGGAGTGGAGGACGAGGCGCTTCTGGAGCAGGGGATGTCGGAACGGTCTGGCCACAAGGTCCAGATACGCCACCGCGTGCGGGGCGACCGCCTGAGCTGGGTCCAGATGGCGCGAACCAATGCGGAGCAGGGCGTCGGCCTGCAAATTGCCAGCAACGCCACAATCCGGCGCCAGCTGGAAGCCCTGACCGAAGTGCTCGAACTGGACGGGGTGCCGGAGCGCCTGGAGTGTTTTGATGTGAGCCATACCTCGGGCGAGGCCACCGTTGCCTCCTGCGTGGTGTTCAACCAGGCAGGGCCGCTGCCGAGCGACTACCGCCGCTTCAATTTGAGTCCCGCGGCAGCAGGCGACGACTACGCCGCTATGCGGGAAGCACTCGAGCGCCGCTATGCCCGCGTGAAAAAAGGCGAAGTACCGATTCCCGACGTGCTGTTCGTCGATGGCGGCAAGGGACAGCTTGCAGAAGCCATTACCGTGCTCGACCAGCTTCAACTCGACGAAATTCGCGTGGTGGGCGTTGCCAAGGGCCGGGCGCGCCGGGCGGGACAGGAACAGCTTTTCTTGGCAGGCCGCAGGACGCCTACTATACTGCCGCCTGATTCCGCCGCGTTACTACTGATTCAGAGAATCCGGGACGAAGCCCATCGCTTTGCTATTACAGGGCACCGCAAGCGCCGAAGCAAAGCGAGGACGACGTCCAGGCTGGAAACGATTCCCGGCCTCGGCCCCAAACGGCGTAGAGAGCTTCTTCGCCAGTTCGGCGGTCTGCAAGGCGTTCGTCGCGCGGGCGTCGGTGATCTTGCGAAGGTGCACGGCATCAGCCGCAATCTCGCTCAACGGATTTACGACGATCTGCATCTCGATGGCAATAACTGAAGTGACGCGGGCGGTCCGTTGAAAGCAAATCTCGCCAATACACTGACCTGGATTCGCATCGCGGCCATCCCCGTGATCGTGTATTGCTTTTTCAGCGCCTTCGAATATGCACGGCCGATCGCCGCCGTGGTTTTCGCGATCGCGGCAATCACCGACCTGCTGGACGGCTATGTTGCCCGCCGCCTGGGCCAGACCTCCAGATTCGGGGAATTCCTGGACCCCGTGGCCGATAAGCTGATGGTGGCGATCGTGCTCGTGCTACTGGTGCAAAGTGATGATCGCGTCGTTGTGGCATTGACGGCAGCCATTATCATCGGCCGCGAAATCACCGTGTCCGCACTCAGGGAGTGGATGGCGAGCATCGGAGAGCGCAGTAATGTCGCCGTTTCCCAGGGCGGCAAGATCAAGACGACGCTGCAAATGGTCGGTATCGGCATGATGGTCTACGAACATCCGACGCTCGGGATAGAGGTTTACGAAGTCGGCTTTGCGCTGCTGCTGGTGGCCGCCGGCATGACGCTGTGGTCGATGATCGTCTACCTGCGCGCCGCCTGGCCGTCCATGTCTCGCGACGGCTGATGCCGGCGGGAGCTGGCCGACGGCGGCCCGGCGAAATGGACCAGGCGGCTTGACAGTCGCCAATGAGAGGCTAAACTTCCGGGTCCGTTATTAGCGGGTGTAGCTCAGTTGGTAGAGCGGTACCTTGCCAAGGTACAGGTCGACGGTTCGAGCCCGTTCACCCGCTCCAAGAAATCA
>JBBDSK010000134.1:0-6974 GCA_040904985.1 Woeseia sp.
CGCTACCGGGATCTCAGAAGCTTGCGCAGGAACAGTGACACGCGGGCGCCGGAACGCAGCATCGAGCTGCATCTCACCGGCAATATGGAGCGATACATGTGGTCGTTCGACGGGCTCAAATTCTCAGAAGTGCACGAGCCGATCGAATTTCGTTACGGCGAGCGCCTGCGCATGGTTCTGGTCAACGACACGATGATGGCGCATCCCATACATCTTCACGGCATGTTCGTGGAACTGGTGAATGGCAACGGCGCGCACAATCCGCTGAAACACACGGTCAACCTGAAGCCGGCCGAGCGCCTGGAAGTCGACCTTACCGCAGACGCTCCGGGCGACTGGGCATTCCACTGTCATCTCCTTTATCACATGAATGCCGGCATGATGCGCGCAGTAAGAGTGCGCGACAGGGACAGCGGGTGAGCGCGCTGCTCTTGGCCGTTCGTCAGCGATGCAGCCTGGCGGCAATGGCGGCCACTATGCTGCTAGCGGCAACTTTGGAACAGGCGGCCGCAGCGGAAGAAGACGAGAGGCTTCTCACCTGGTTGCAGGCGGACCGCTTCGAATACCATGAAGACGACGGCGCGGTGTGGGACCTTCAGGGATGGACCGGCCGCGACTACGGTAAGCTTTGGTGGAAGACCGAGGGGAGCCGGGACGAAAGCCGTACCGACAGTTTCGAGTTACAGCTTCTTTACAGCAGGGCGATATCCCCCTACTTCGATCTGCAGCTCGGCGCGAGGCACGACCTGGCACCGAACCCTCCCCGATCCTATGCCGTTGCCGGAGTGCAGGGGCTGGCGCCCTACTGGTTCGAGATCGATGCGGCCGTCTTCCTGAGCGATGCCGGCGACCTCTCGGCCCGCATCGAAGTCGAGTACGAACTGCTGCTGACCCAGCGCCTCATCCTGCAGCCGCGCGCGGAATTCAATTTTTCGGCACAGGAGGTGCCGGCGCTCGATGTTGAAAGGGGACTCTCCAGTACGGCCGTGGGGCTCAGGCTGCGGTACGAACTGCGCCCGAAGTTTGCACCCTACGTGGGTGTGAGCTGGCGGAACGTCCGGGGGGGCGGCGCCGGCCAGGAATTTCATACAGGAGGTGACGGCACTTCCCTCGTCGCCGGCCTGAGGTTCTGGTTCTAGGAAACTGGAAGTCCCGCCAGGACGCCGGACGCTTCAGCCCTGCCCTCGTTTGTGCGGCAAAGCCGCGCCGATATGCTTCTCGCCGCGCTCGCGCGCCAGAGCCACCTGCCTCCGCCGCTCTTCCAGCCTCGCGGCGCGCTCTTCTTCCAGCTCGTTGATGCAACGCGGACAGGACACGCCCTCGCGGTAATCCGGAGACTCCAGATCCCGGCTCGATAGCGGTCGGCGACAGGCGTGGCATTGCACGTATCCACCTTCCGCGAGATCCCGGTCGACCGCGACGCGGCTGTCGAAGACGAAACACTCACCCTGCCAGCGATTACCGCCGGGATCCTTCTCTTGCAGGTAATTGAGGATGCCGCCTTCCAGCTGATACACGTCGCGAAAGCCGAGCTCCAGCATCAGGGCCGAGGCTTTTTCACAGCGTATGCCGCCGGTACAGAACATCGCAACCGGCCGCTTTTTTTCCTCTGCGGGGATCGCTGCCGCAAAATCTCCAAACTGCCGGAAACTGTCGGTACCTGGATCGACGGCTCTCGGAAACGTTCCGACCTCGACCTCGTAGTGATTGCGGGTATCGATCAGCAACGTCTGCGGATCGTCGATCAGCGTGTTCCACTGATCCGGCGGCACATGTTTCCCGGTCGACTGTTGTGGCCGGATATCCGGCCGCCCGAGTGTCACGATCTCGTTTTTCACTCGCACGCGCAGTCGGCGAAACGGCGCCTCCGAGACTTGTGTCCAGCGGCCGGTAAGCGGTTTTTCCAGCGACAGAAGCGTCTGCACGGTGTCCAGAACCTGCTGCAGCGAATCGCTGCCGCCGGCGATGGTGCCGTTGATGCCCTCGGCAGCCAGCAACACGGTGCCAAGAACCTGTCGTTCCTCGCACAATGCCTGCACCCGGTCCCGGAGCTGTCCCGGGGCGGCTATGTCGACAAAGCGGTAGAAGGAGACGACGTTCACGCGGCCGGCTCCGCAGCCGCACCGGCGAAAGTAAGCGACAGGATACTGTGGCGAATTTCCTCGCCCAGAACGAGGCGCGCGTCGTCCCCGATGCGATTGATATCGTCGTCGAACTCCAGCAGCCCGTCGGCATTGGTACGCAGAACGTTCTGCTGCCGCAGCGTGGCGATGAAATCGCGAAAAAGGGCCTTGTCGAAAAAGTCAGGAGAGTGCAGGCCGTAAATCATGGCCAGCCGCTGCGCGCTTTGCTGGCACAAGTTCTCCAGTTCCACCCGCGTCAGAGTGCCGGAACCGTTGCGAAACAACAGGGCGATGACCAGATAGAAGCGCTGCAGCATCGGCACCATCGACTGCCCCAGCATCAGTAGCTGAAACGCGGGTGCGGAGCCGGCGGGCGGACGGACCAGAGTTCTCCCGTCCCTGCTTCGCGTCAGAACGCCCAGCTCAACCAGCGCCCCGATGGCGTCGGTCGTGGCGTCGTCGATTTCGTCCTGGTGCCATCCGAGCGTCAACTCTGTCTGCATAAAGGGATAGATGAGGCGCACCAGTCTCTGCAGCTCGCTGTGCTCCAGCCGGCGGCCCTGTATGAAGCAGCAGGCGATGGAGGCCGGAATCGCAAAAAGGTGCAATACATTGTTTCGGAAGTAGGTCATGAGAACCGCCTGTCGCTCCGCCATGTGCAGCACATCGCCCAGCGGATGCTTCGTACGTTCGATAACCTTCATGTTTTCGCCATGACGGATAATCTCTTCCGTTGTCCAGTCCGGCAGCGTTACGGCGTCCGAATAGCGGAAACGCGAAAGAATGTCGAGACACAGGTTTAGCTGGCGTTGCAACTCGATTTCTCCCATCGTCTGTTTCGGCGTCGACAACAGGATTACGGCCAGCAGACTGATCGGTGTCACAGCGGCCGCGGAATTGATGCCGCGCATGATGCGGTTTCCCAGTTCCCCAATGACGCGATCAATCCAGACCGGCCGTTCATCTTGCGGCAGCGCGGTTCTCCGCCAGTCCTCGCTCGCCTCGTCCAGCAGCACTTCGAGCCGGACCGGCTGCCCGATATTGACGTAGACTTTGCCGAAATTCTCCCTGAGCGCCCGTACCGAGCGGATCAGCCCAAGCAGCGATTCCTTTTTCTTTTCGGCGCCGCCCAGTTCACTGATGAAGGAGTCCCCTTCGATCAGCTTTTCGTAGCCGAAATATATGGGAACGAATACGATCGGCCGGCGGGGCGCGTGAAGAAAAGAGTTCACCGTCATGGCCAGCATGCCGCCTTTTGCCGGCAGCAACCTGCCTGTGCGGCTACGCCCTCCCTCCACGAAATACTCAATGGAATGACCACGGCTCAGGATCTGGTACAGATAAGCTTTGAAGACGGCCGCATAAAGCCTGTTGCCCTTGAAGCTTCGCCTGAGGAAAAAGGCGCCGCCGCGCCGCAAGATGGAACCGATGACCGGCATGTTGAGATTAATGCCCGCGGCTGTATGCGGAATGCTGAGTCCCTGGTGATAGACGATGTATCCCAGCAAGAGATAATCGAAGTGACTGCGATGACAAGGCACGTAAACGATCTCGTGATCCTTGGCCACCTCATGCAGACGATCGACGTTATTCAGCACAATCCCGTCGTAAATGCGGTTCCACAGCCAGCCGAGAAAGCGATCGATAATGCGAATAGTCGGATACGAGATGTGGGCCGCGATTTCCTCCGCATATTTGCGCGCCTTGTAGTTGGTGCGCTCAAGCATGGCACGGCTGCCGCCCGCCTCGGCAGCGATGGCGCGGCGGACCGCCGGGTCCCGCAGGACATGATTGACGAGGGTCCGGCGGTGCGACAAATCCGGCCCCACAGTAGCCACGCGCCGCTGGCGAAAGTGAACCCGCAGGACCCGGGAGACTTTGCGGTAGGCCACTTCGGGATCCTGTCCGTCCTCGATGATCGCCTTCAGAGCCAGCGGCTCGCTGAACCGAAGAAGGGTATTTCGACCATGCACGACCGTGGTGAAGAACTTTCTTGTGCGACCTACTACCTGCCAGTTTTCGAGGAACAGCAATTTGAGCCAGGAACTTTCTTTTTCGGGAGAACGGCCCCAGTAGATCGCCACTGGCACGAGCTGCAACATCTCCCCTCCGGCCGCCATGTTGGCTTCCACCAGCCGCTTGAGGCGCATCGAGCTTTTGGCGCCGCGCCGCCGCAGCAGGAAACCTCGCATTCGACGCAGGACGACGAGACTGGGCTCGCGGACACCGGCAAAGGGTAAGGGGTCGGACGGTAACGGCAGTCCGTGCTTGGCGCAGACCCTTTCGAGAGCAAGCGCGTCGGCAAGACCTCCCGTCTCCAGCACATAACACACCGGACCTTTGCAGCGCGCAATAAGACCTGCCGGGTCGTCAGGATGCACGGTCGGCCGCGCCCAGGTTGCGAAAAGCTTACCGGCCAACCAGTACCAGGGGCGAAATAAAAGTCTGGTTGCACTCATGGAAGGCCAATCTTACAGAAAACGACCCGGGAAGCTCTGCCAACTGTAGCGGGCTGGTAATGCCCGGCGGCCCGCCGCGCGGTTCGCCTGATCGATTGAAACCCGGGGGAAAGGGCGAAGCGTCGTTTTCCCCACATAAACATCAGGTCCGAGGGAGTAGATTAATAATCCGCCGGCGGCAACCGTTGATTTCACACCCGCAGTGCGTAATGCTTTGCCGCCACTCATGATCGGTCCAGAAAAAATAGCGCTGCGAACACCCGGATGACCCGTCCGCCATCACCAGACATTGCCAATCATCACTGGGCGTGGTTTCTCGACGTGGACGGTACGCTGCTCGAAATCGAAAAACATCCGCAACTCGTGACAGCGGATAACCGTCTTCTCTACCTGCTGGAGAGTCTCGACAAGGCGTACGACGGCGCCGTTGCTCTCATCAGCGGCCGAAGCCTGGAACAACTAGACGGTATATTCAACGGGCTCGGCATCGCGGCAGCCGCATCGCACGGCCTGGAACAACGCCTGCGCGGCGGTAATGTCCTGCTCAACGGGCAGGACATTCCTTCCGCACTGGCCGAGCGCGTAACTGCCTTCGCGCAACAGCACGAAGGTCTTACGATCGATCGGAAACCGGTATCTATCGGGATCCACTATCGTGCCCGGCCCGAGCTCGAGGAAACGGTTCTTGCAGCAATGGAAGAAATCCGCGCGGAATTCGCCAGTAGCGCCAAATTAATGCGCGGCAAAATGGTCGTGGAAATCCTCCCGGAGGGAGCCGACAAGGGCAGTGCCATCCGGTCATTCATGCAAGACTTGCCATTCAAGGGTCGACTTCCGGTTTTCGTGGGGGACGACGTGACCGACGAACACGGTTTCAAAGTGGTTAACGAGCTCGGGGGAATGTCGGTGCGCATTGGACACTCCACCGACACCGCGGCGAAGTGGCGGCTCAGGAACGTCACTGATCTCAGGACCTGGTTGCAGTCTGCGCTGGACCTGCTTTGATTGAGGAAATATCTGCATCGTGAGTCACCTCAACCTCGGAATTATCGGCAACTGCCAGATAGGATCGCTGATCGATCCGAAAGGAGCGATGGTCTGGACCTGCCTGCCCAGATTTGACGCGGACCCGACTTTCTGCCGGCTTCTGCGATCGGATCAGAATCCGGAGGTCCCGGGGTATTACGAAATAGAACTCGAAGATTTTGAAAGCGCGCACCAGCGCTATATCGAAAACACGCCTGTTCTCGAAACGGAATTGAGAGACAGTCGCGGCAATGCTGTCGTCATTACCGACTTCGCGCCGCGATACGAACATCTGGGCCGGATGTTCAAGCCAATTATGCTGGTGCGCGGCCTGCGCCCACTCCGGGGCCAGCCGCGCATTCGCGTCCGCCTGCGGCCGAGCTACAATTACGGCGCCTCTGCTTGCGAAGTCACGCATGGCAGCAACCATATCCGCTACCTCGCACCGCACCTCAATCTGCGCCTTACGACTGACGCATCACTGACTTACGTACTCGAAGAGAAGTTTTTTCTTCTGGACCGGGACCTGCACCTGATACTGGGTCCCGACGAATCGATTCCGGAGGGCGTTGCCGAGAGCTATCGTCACCACCTGAACGAAACCGAGTATTACTGGCGAAGCTGGGTACGCGGCCTCGCAATCCCATTCGAATGGCAGTCGGCGGTGATCCGCGCGGCTATCAGCCTGAAATTGTGCACCTTCGAGGACACCGGGGCCGTGGTCGCCGCCATGACCACCTCTATCCCGGAAGCCGCGCACAGCGGGCGCAACTGGGACTACCGGTATTGCTGGCTGCGTGACAGCTATTTTGTGGTGCAGGCGCTCAACCGCCTGGGCGCGACAAAGACCATGGAGGCCTACATACGGTACATCATCAACGTTTCAACAGATGCGCGCGGCGGCCCGCTGCAGCCCGTTTACAGCGTCACCGGGCGCGCCGTACTGAATGAAACGGAGGTGGTCTCGCTCGACGGTTACCGGGGCATGGGGCCCGTGCGCGTGGGCAACCAGGCCTACGAGCAGGTTCAGAACGACGTGTACGGCGCGGTCATTCTTGCGGCGACGCGCTACTTCTTCGATCAGCGCCTTCTGCGGACCGGTCTCGATGCGCTGTTCCAGCGTCTGGAGCATCTTGGCGAGCGAGCGGCGGCGCTCTACAAGGAACCTGATGCGGGGCTGTGGGAATACCGGGGACGCCAGCGCGTGCATACGTTCTCCAGCATCATGTGCTGGGCAGGCTGCGATCACCTGACTCGAATTGCGGCGCACATGAAGCGGCCCGACCGAGCGATCTACTGGGGGCGGAAAGCCGCGGTCATTCACCGCCACATCAGCAAGGAAGCCTGGGACAGCGGTCAGCAAAGC
>JBBDSK010000135.1:0-6958 GCA_040904985.1 Woeseia sp.
TAGCGAGACGGTGGGAAATCGAGTCCAGTTTGGAGATCGTTTGAGGAGAATAGCCGGCTATTTGACGAAAAGGATCTCCAAAGTGGGCCGATTTCCCGCCGTCGCACGACTGCAGGGATGCAGGAGGTAGAGCAACGCATGGAGCAGTTGCCGAGTAGATCAGTCCTAAGTCCGACAGGCTGCTAGAGTAACGGCACCATCAACAATGCGACAATGTTGATGATCTTGATCAGCGGGTTGATTGCAGGGCCGGCGGTGTCCTTGTACGGGTCGCCGACGGTGTCGCCCGTCACGGCGGCCTTGTGGGCATCGGAACCCTTGCCGCCGCAATTGCCGTCTTCGATGTATTTCTTGGCGTTGTCCCAGGCGCCTCCGCCGGCGGTCATCGAAATGGCGACGAACAGTCCGGTGATGATGGTGCCGAGGAGAACGCCGCCCAGCGCCTTGGGACCGAGCAGCAGACCCACAGCCAGCGGAACCAGGATCGGAAGCAGGGACGGTATGACCATTTCCTTGATCGCGGCCTTGGTGAGAAGATCTACAGCACGGCCATAATCAGGCTTGCCGGTTCCTTCCATGATGCCCGGTATCTCACGGAACTGGCGCCGCACTTCATTGACCACGGCGCCGGCGGCTCTGCCGACCGCTTCCATGGCCATCGAGCCGAAGAGGTAGGGCACGAGGCCGCCGATGAACAGGCCGATGATGACGAGATGGTCCGAAAGGTCGAAGTCGACCAATATCCCGGCCGACTCCAGCGCATTCGTGTAGTCCGCGAAGAGAACGAGTGCAGCGAGTCCGGCTGAGCCGATCGCGTAGCCCTTGGTGACCGCCTTGGTGGTGTTGCCGACGGCATCAAGCTGGTCCGTGATGTTACGAACGTCGGCGGGCAGCTCGGACATTTCGGCGATGCCGCCGGCGTTGTCCGTGATGGGGCCGAAAGCATCGAGCGCAACGACTACGCCTGTCATCGACAGCATTGCGGTGGCGGCAATGGCGATATTGTAGAGGCCGGCGAGCGAGTCGCCGTCCGGAGCCAGTTCGAAGGCGCCCCAGATGCTGAGGCACACGGCAATAACCGGCAAGGTCGTGGCCTTCATGGAAATGCCGAGGCCGGCGATAATATTGGTCGCATCACCGGTGAGCGAGGCGTTGGCGATGGTTCTGACCGGCTTGTACTCGGTACCGGTGTAGTACTCGGTAATCACGACCAGCGCCGCTGTCAGTGCCAGGCCGATCAGCGCCGCACCGAAAATTCCGTTGGCGTTTCCGCCGTCAGACATCATCATCTGCGTGATGGGATAGAACGCGATGCCGGCGAGGACGCCCGAGACAATGAGGCCCTTGTAAAGCGCGCCCATGATCTTGCCGCCGTCCGAGGTCCGGACGAAGAAGGTGCCGATAATGGATGCGATGATGGATACAGCACCCAGCACCAGCGGGTAGGTCACCGCGGCCAGTCCGACGCTTTCGGCAATGAGGCTTCCGAGCAGCATGGTTGCAATAATGGTGACCGCGTAGGTCTCGAAAAGGTCAGCGGCCATTCCCGCGCAATCGCCGACGTTGTCGCCGACGTTATCCGCAATCACGCCGGGATTGCGCGGGTCGTCTTCCGGAATCCCCGCCTCCACCTTGCCGACCAGATCGGCGCCGACGTCCGCGCCCTTCGTGAAGATACCGCCGCCGAGTCGCGCGAAAATCGAAATAAGAGAGCCGCCGAACGCCAATCCTACCAGCGCGTGGATGGTCTGGTCAGTACTGAAGCCCATGCCGTTCAGCACTGCGTAATAGCCCGCAACCCCCAGCAAACCGAGGCCGACCACAAGAAGGCCCGTTATTGCGCCGCCGCGGAAGGCGATGTTCAAGGCGGGATTGACGCCGTGCCGCGCCGCTTCCGCCGTGCGCACATTGGCCCGCACGGAGACGAACATACCTATATAACCGGCCAGCCCGGAGAAGATGGCGCCAATGGCGAATCCGATGGCCGTCGCCCAGCCGAGCGCAAAAGCCAGCACGATAAAAAGCGCAACGCCGACCAGGCTGATCGTGAAGTACTGGCGGTTCATGTAAGCCCCGGCGCCTTCCTGAATTGCCTGAGCGATTGTCTGCATGCGCTCGTTTCCGGCCGGTTGCCGCAGAATCCATTTAGTGGAGACCGCGCCGTACACAATCGCCAAAACTCCAGCGCCGATGGCAAACCACAGTGCCAACTCATTTGTCATCAGATTCTTCTCCTGATCGAACCATTTGCACCCCGGAGCGGCCGGGGTAATGAAAGTATTTCGAGATTAAGTATTTTAGTTATGCGAGGTTCAACATTGGCTTGCCCGGCTCCCTCGTCGCCATTGCCGACACTGCTCCGCGGCGAGGCATCAAAAGCGGATTGAGACATGCCGAAAATTTTCTTGGTTTTGTTGTTGTCCACCGAAAATCGTTGTTTTGTCGCAGCGCGGCTGCCGGTTACCCGCCGCTCCGGCGGCGGCCCCCGCGCAGAAGGCGGCGCATCATACCATAAATTCTTTTTTCAGCCGTTTCGCGACCGGTACGTTCTTGAGGCTGACGTAGTCGGGTAAGCCATTGACATACGGGGGATAATCCTCACCACGAATGAGTGGTGCAAGATAGCGGCGGCCAGCTGAAGTGATGCCGAAACCGTCGGAGCTGATGAACCGTCGGGGCACATTCTTTTCCTTGTTGGCTATTCTGGACAGCGGCGCAGACTCGATACGCCAGCGATAGGGTTTGTCGGAAGTCCTCTTGATTACCGGCATTTGAGCGGTTTTGCCGGCGAGCGCCATTTCCACGGCTGCCTTGCCGACCGCGTAGGCCTGCTCGACGTCGACAGCGGAGGCAATATGGCGCGCCGAGCGCTGCAAATAGTCCGCGACGGCGTAGTGGTATTTGTAGCCCAGTTTGTCTCTGACCATGCCGGCCACGACAGGCGCCACACCGCCGAGCTGCGCATGACCGAACGCATCTCGCGTGCCCGCTTCAGCGAGAAAGCGCCCGTCGGCATATCGTGTTCCCTCACTGACGACGACGACACAGTAGCTGTATTTTTCGACGCATTCACCGACGCGCCGCAGGAACGCGTCCTGGTCGAACGGGATCTCGGGAAACAGGATGATGTGCGGCGGGTCGCCTTCTTTTTCCCCCGCCAGGCCGCCGGCGGCGGCAATCCAGCCGGCATGACGGCCCATGACTTCCAGTACGAACACTTTCGTGGACGTTTCCGCCATGGACAGCACGTCCAGCGCCGCTTCACGGGTGGAGACCGCGACGTATTTTGCGACGGAGCCGAAGCCGGGACAGTTGTCCGTCACCGGGAGATCGTTGTCCACCGTTTTGGGGATGCCGAGGCAGGTTACCGGAAACCCGAGGCGCTTGCTGATGAGCGACACCTTGTGTGCGGTGTCCATCGAATCATTGCCGCCATTGTAAAAAAAATAGCCGATGTCGTGAGCGCGGAAGACTTCGACGAGCCGCTCGTACTGTGCGCGGTTCTCCTCGATGCCCTTCAGCTTGTAGCGCGCCGAACCGAAGGCGCCGCCGGGTGTGTGCCGCAACGCCCTTATGCTGCGAGCCGATTCCTTGCCGGTGTCGATCATGTCCTCGGTCAGTGCGCCGATTATGCCGTTGCGCCCGGCGTACACCTTGCCGATGCGGCTCTTGTGCTTGCGAGCCGTTTCAATGACGGCGCAGGCGCTGGCGTTGATCACCGCGGTGACACCGCCAGACTGTGCGTAAAAAGCGTTCATCCTTGCCATGTTCTTCTGGTCCTCATGTACTCGCGGCGAATGCATCAAAGGGCGCACCAAAGCGATTTTTTGCTCCGCAAAGCATAACGGAATCAGCGCCAGCGTTCATTCGTCCCTGCCGCGGGGTGCATTGACCTCTCTAAACATTGCCGGTAGCGTATCCCGCCCTGTGGCAGCCGGGGCTTCTGGCCTGCCTTCTGTGGAGGTCGCAAGCAATGCGCATGATCTTGTTCGGCGCGCCCGGTTCGGGAAAGGGCACGCAGGCCAAAAAGCTGATGCAGGACAGGAACATTCCCCAGATCTCGACGGGGGACATCCTCCGCGAGGCAGTCGCCTCCGGGACCCGCTTCGGCAAGAAAGCCAAGCCGATTATGGACGCGGGTCAGCTCGTGTCCGACGACATAATGCTCGGCATCATCCGTGAGAGGCTGGACGAGCCGGACACACGGAAGGGCTTCGTTCTGGACGGTTTCCCCCGCACCTTGCAGCAGGCGAAAGATCTGGAAGATCTGCTCGACGAACTGGGCAGGCCGCTGGACGCTGCGGTGCTGATGGATGTCGACCTCGAGATACTGATGAAGCGCCTCACAGGGCGGCGCACCTGCTCGACGACCGGCAAGCTGCTCAACATACACTTCTCGCCGCGAAGCGAAATCGACGAGTGCCTGAATGCCGGCGGAGAGCTTATCCGGCGCGAGGACGACAACGAGAAGACGATTGCCGACCGGCTGGAGGTGTATCGCAGGCAGACGGCGCCTGTGGTGGACTACTATCGCTCCCGCGGCAAGCTGAAAACCATCGATGCCGACGGCTCCGTCGACCAGGTCTACGAGCGTTTACTGAAGGTTCTGGGGCAGTAGGGGCCGAAACGCACTCCCCTGCAATTGTCGGCTAGCGCAATTGTCGGTTCGCGAGACAGTGGTCCCACCGCCGGCGGAAATTGCGGTTCGATCCCTTCTTCGCCTACTTCGCCAGCACTTCCAGCAGCTTCTCGCCAACGAGTTCACGGCGCCAGCCCCTGAGCACTCGCAGGTTGCGCGCGCCGTGCAGGGCTTCAGTCAGCTCTCTCCTGGAAGCGATGATTTCGGGCATGACGCCCAGATCTTTGGCCACCGCGGCGATAAGGGCTTGCATTGGTTTCAGCCGTTTTTTCTCTGTGTCGTCGAGCCGTGCCGGTGCCGCATAGGAATCGGGAGAATCCGCTGCGTCCGATCGCGCCTCGGCCAGAATCGCAAGAAGGTCGTCGCCGGCGCGGCGGACCATTTTCGGCGGCAGTTCCGATGTTCGCGCCAGAGCTGCAGTGCCCTGGGGCCCGGCCACGGCAAGGTCCAGCAACACCGAGTCCTTGAAAATCCACTGGCGCGGTCGATCCAGCCGCAACGCCTCCTGCTCACGCCAGGCGGCGAGCATCTGGGCCGCTCGCCGGGCGCGGCCGCTCAGATAACGAGCCCCTTTCACCCTCTCAATGGCGGCGGCCGGATCGGCGACGTACAGGGTCTGGTCCAGCAGATCGTCCGAGTCCTCTTCCGCCCAGCCAAGACGGCCCTCCATCGACAGGCGTTCCACCAGCAACTCGAAGGCCGGTAACAAATATTCGACATCCTCCGCCGCGTAGCTGAGATATTCCTCTGCAAGCGGCCGGCGCGACCAGTTTGCGCGGGTGTGGCTTTTCGCCAGCTCCACGCCGAACAGTTCCGATACCAGCGCGGCGTAGCCCAGCTGGGGCATATGTCCAAGCAGGCTGGCGGCCACCTGCGTGTCGAAAATACGACGCGGCATCAGCCCGCCTCCCAGAAAAAGAACTTCGATATCCTGCCGGCCGGAGTGCACGACCCACGAAGGCTGACGGAGCGCCTGCCATAAAGCTTCGAGGTCGCCGCCGCCCAGCGGATCGGCACAGTAAATTTTCTGCCCGGTTGCGATCTGCACGAGGCACAGTTGCGGGAAGTACGTGCTCTCACGCATAAATTCCGTGTCGAGACCGATGCGAGATTGCCCGGAAAGGACTTCGCTGAGCGCGGACATGCCGGCTCCCTGTACCAGTTCAAAAGCGCGTGTCGTCATGTGCGGGCAGTATCGAATGAGGTGAAGATCGTGCGATCATTGCGTTTCCGGCCGCTATTGTGACAGAACACTGCTACTTCTACTCCGTACATTTCTCGATATCATCGCATTGCGAAAGGGGCCGGAGCACGTTCCCCACTCATGGCTTCTGCTGTTGCTGTCGGTTGCCATGATGGTGTTCGCATCTTATTCCGAAGTTGTCCTGATCGACATGGGGGAATGGAATCTGTTCCTGACGTTCGCTGCCAAGCTGCTGGGACTCATGTTTTACGGCGCGATTTTTTTTGTAGCGGGCAGGGCGCAGCGACTTGTGCGGGGGCTGACCGCCATTATTGGTTGCGGTGCGGTGCTGACGTTCCTGTTTGTTGCAGAATTCGTGCTCTTCAGCCCGTTTCTGGGAGCGGGACTTGCCTGGCTGATCGCTGCCCTCATCATTCTGTGGTCGTTGCCTGTGGAGGGGCACATCATCGCCCGGGTGATCGGCCAGCACTGGTTTGTCGGGATCGCGATTGCCGTAGCTGCATTTTTTCTGCAGCTGGGCCTTCTGTCGGTGCTTTCCGAGCGTTCCTGAGGAAACGGCTTTGCATATCCACATTCTCGGCGTGTGCGGAACATTCATGGGCGGCGTTGCCGCTCTTGCCGCCGCTGCGGGCCATCGGGTCAGCGGCAGCGACAGCAATGCCTATCCGCCTATGAGCACGCAGCTCAAACGCCTGGGTATCGACATTACCGAAGGCTATGACCCGGCACAGCTCGAACCGGCCCCGGATTGCGTTGTGGTCGGTAATGCCATGAGTCGCGGCAATCCCACCGTTGAAGTCATGATGGAACGCGGCTTGACCTACACGTCCGGGCCGCAGTGGCTGGCCGAGCACGTGCTCAGCACTCGCCACGTTCTCGCGGTCGCCGGAACGCATGGAAAAACGACAACCGCCAGCATGCTGGCCTGGATACTCGAGGAGGCCTCCCTCAAGC
This sequence comes from Woeseia sp., assembly GCA_040904985.1. Classification (GTDB taxonomy): domain Bacteria; phylum Pseudomonadota; class Gammaproteobacteria; order Steroidobacterales; family Woeseiaceae; genus IDS-8. The sequence goes on from JBBDSK010000135.1 coordinate 6,798, forward strand.
CCGGATTCCTGATCGGCGGCATACCCGCCAACTTCGAATGTTCGGCGCGTTTCGGCGAATCGGAATTCTTCGTGGTTGAAGCTGACGAGTACGACACGGCGTTTTTCGACAAGCGTGCCAAGTTCGTTCACTACCGCCCGCAGACGCTCATTTTAAACAAT
>JBBDSK010000136.1:0-6946 GCA_040904985.1 Woeseia sp.
TGACCTTGTCCCCTTGCCCGGCGCCAAGTTCCGCCGCCAGTTCCACGCCCAGAACGATGGAAAAACGGCCGGCTACGAGACTGGACAACTCACCCGAAACGATATGGCCCGCGATACCCGAGACACCGTCCTCCAGTTCCGGGTCGATCCCTCGCAGCTCGGCGCCGCTGAGCCGTTGTCCATGCACCAGCAGGGCCTGTCCCTCGATGTAGGGCGCAGCGGCAACGACTTCCGGGCTGTCGACCGCCTGACGCAGCGCCAGAGGCCAATCGGCAAGGGAACCGCGCGGGTCTTCGATCGTTGCGTGGGCAGACATCGCGAGTAGCCGCTCCCGCAACTCGCGCTCGAAGCCGTTCACCACCGAAAGCACGACGATCAGGACAGCCACTGCGATTGCAATGCCCAGCATGGAGATGGCGGAAATCAGCGACACGAAGCCGTTGCTGCTGCGAGAGCGCACGTAACGGGTCCCCACCCAGAATTCGTATCCCGGCGCCATCAGGTCATTCGTACCGCAACGCAATCGCAGGGTTGACTTTCGCAGCCCTGCGCGCCGGGTAAAGCGTTGCCAGCGACGTCAGCACAAACGCCGCCAAAGCAATGATCGCCACGTCCTCGAATTCCAGCAGTGACGGGATTTCGGTTACGTAATACACGTCACCAGGCATTATCTGGAAACCGAAAAAGCGTTCCAGTGCCGGCGCAAGCTCCGGCACGTTGAGCGCGAGCACGATGCCGCCAAGAACGCCGAGAAAAACGCCGAACCAGCCGATCGCGGCACCTTGAATGAAAAACACCCGCACGACATCGTTCGGTCCCATGCCGAGCGTGCGCAGAATCGCGATATCGCCGGTCTTGTCCGTCACCACCATGACCAGGCTCGCGACGATGTTGAACGCCGCCACGCCGATAATGAGCGACAGAATAAGCGACATCATCATTTTCTCGAGGCGAATGGCGCGAAAATAACTGGCGTTCTCGATGGTCCAGTCGCTGCTGCGATAGCCGGGCCCGAGGCGCTCCTCGAGTGCCGCCGACACCTCCGGCGCCTGCATCACGTCATCGGCGCGAAAGCGAATGGAGCTGACCTGGCCTTCATAGGACAACATGCGGGCGGCGTCGTCGGCATGCACCAGCGCCAGGGTCGCGTCGTGATCCTGCACGCCCGCTTCGAACACCCCGCGGACGACAAACCTCTCCAGCACGGGCTCCATCATGCCGTCACCCGCCGGACGCGGCACCAGCAGTACCAGGCCATCGCCTGTCGACACGCCCAGCTCGAATGCGAGGATGCGGCCAAGCACAATGTGATTTGCGCCGGCCTCGAGGACGCCGAGGCTGCCCTCGATGAAGTTGACGGCCTCGCCCGCTACCGTTGACTCGTATGCCGGCAACACCCCGTTCACCATCACGGCGGTCAGCAAGCGCCCCGTCCGTATCATGCCTTCCATCTCGACGACCGGCGCGGCCGCCCGCACACGCGGCGTCTGCATCACCTCCGCCAGTACCGACTGCCACTCGTCCACCCTCCCGTCCTCGCCAGTGACATAGCCATGAGCCGTCATGCTCAGAAGCCGGGTTCGAAGTTCGGCTTCGAAGCCGTTCATCACGGACAGGATGACAATCAACGCGGCCACGCCCAGGGCAATTCCCGCCAGCGAGATCAGAGTGATAAACGAGACGAAGCGCGTGCGCCGCTTGGCCCTGAGGTAGCGAAGCCCGATAAAAAGTTCGACGGCGCTCATCATCGGGCGCATTAAACCACATCCGCCTGAACCGGGCCGTGGGCGCCACATCCAGCTGCCGGCCGGCCGGGCGACAGGCCACGGGCTTGAACTGTGACGGTGGTCACATTGCCGGCTCGCGCTTGCTTGCCAAAATGGCACTCACTGGGAACCGCGGCCGGACAAGGACCTCGAGTGTGAAACCCGGGCCACGAGCCCTGCCGCGTATCGCGGGTGCCAGCTGCCAGGTTTCCGGTTGTCGTTCACCCGCGGATTTTGCCCGGGGTTTCGCCCGGACACCGGTGCTATAGTCGCCGGGTTGCCATTTTGGGGAGGCATAAGATGTCAAAAGTGAGAGCATTTGCCCTCGCGGCTCTGGTCGGCGGATTCGCCGGCGGCGCCGGCGCCGACACGCTGGACATGCGGGGCACTGACTCTGCTTCCCGTTTCGAGGAAGCCGGAAAACCCACGCGCGGCATGACGCAGGCGCGCGTCGAGGCCAATTTCGGTGAGCCGCAGTCACGGGCACCGGCTGTCGGCGACCCGCCGATCAGCCGCTGGGAATACGGCGACTTTATCGTGTACTTCGAGTACGACAAGGTAATTCATTCCGTCAGCCGGCGGTAACTTCTTCAAGAGCCTGCCGGCGTCGCGCCGGCACGCCTCCCTCTCTGATACGCGGCGTGCAATGCCTGCAGCCGCGCCTGCGCCCGTGGACGCCCCAATGCTCGCGGCAATGCTCCCGGTACGCTGTCGATATGCGCTGTCGATATGCGCTGTCGATATGCGATAATTCGCCGATCGTTCTTTCCGCAGTTATTCGCCTGGTTCGCCCTTCATTGCTTTTTCCGGTTTCATCCTCGCGTCAAGTCTCGAACATTGGCAGCGCCATCGGCGCAAGCAATGCCGTTGCCGCCGTGGACCTCGCGCGGAATGTCCACCGCCCCCTGCTCGTTTTAGCGACGGATCCCAGGCACGCGGACCAGCTCGAGGCCGAAATCCGCTTTTTTTCAGGCGACACACTGCCGGTAAGGCATTTCGTCGAATGGGAAACACTGCCTTACGACAGCTTCTCACCGCACCAGGACATCGTGTCGGAGCGGCTGTCGGTCATGGCATCGCTGCCGCATTCGGATCGCGGCATTGTCATCGCGTCGGCACCGAGCCTGTTGCAGCGCCTGCCGCCGGCCGACTACGTCGCGGCACGGTCGCTGCAATTGCACAGCGGGCAGCAACTCGACCGCCAGGAATTCATTGAGAGGCTGACGGCGTCCGGTTACCTGCGCGTGCCCCAGGTATCGGAGCGCGGCGAGCTCGCGGTGCGCGGGTCCCTGCTCGACATTTTCCCGATGGGCTCGGACGCGCCCGTCCGGGTCGACTTTTTCGATGACGACGTGGAGACGCTGAAGCATTTCGATCCGGAAACGCAGCTCACCACGGAAACGGTCGACGAACTGCGGATTTTGCCGGCAAGAGAGATTCCGCTGGATGCGGATGATGTCACTCGTTTTCGCCGCAATTACCGCGCCCGTTTCGAAGGCCAGCCCGCGAAATCCCGGGTCTATCGAGAGGTGTCCGACGGCATCGCACACGGTGGAATCGAATACTACCTGCCCCTCTTCTTCGACACGACGGCGACGCTTCTCGACTATCTGCCGCAAGGCTCGGTGATCTACGCGCCGGCCGGGCTTCCTGCCATCCTGGACAACGCCTGGGAGGACATCGGCGAACGCTACAACCTTTGCCGCCTGGATCCGGAGCGCCCTATCCTGCGGCCGGAAGAAAGTTTTCATGCACCGCAGGATGTTGTTGCTCAGCTGTCCCGCTTCCGCAGCATCAACTGGTCAGGCCAGTCGATCGAGGAGACCCCAAACGCTGCAAACCTTTCCACGCGCCTGCCGCCCGCCATGCGAATCGAAGCGCGATATGAGGATCCGGCCGCGTCGCTCATGAACTTCCTCGACACCTTCGACGGGCGCGTTCTCATTACCGCCGATTCGGCGGGGCGGCGCGAGGGCATCATCGACCTGATGCGTGGCCGCGGGCGCGGTATAGCGCGTTTCGATGACTGGCAAAGCTTCGCTGAAAGCCGCGAGCGCTTTGGCGTTGCCATCGCGCCCATAGAAACGGGTGTGCTGCTACCTGAAGCCGGCATCGCCATCATCACCGAGCACCAGCTGATCGGAGAAAAGCCCCGTCAGCGATCACGCCGCCGGCGCGCGGAGCGCGATCCGGAAACCATCATTCGCGAACTCAACGACCTGGCACAGGGAGCACCGGTCGTGCATGCCGAATACGGCGTTGGGCGCTACCTCGGACTGACGACTTTGGAAACCGGCGGCGTCACCGGCGAGTTTCTGAGCCTCGAGTATGCCGATGGAGACAAACTTTACGTGCCCGTGGCCTCGCTCGACCTGATCTCGCGCTATACCGGGGCGTCACCGGAGAACGCGCCGCTGCACAAGCTCGGCAGCGACCAGTGGGCGAAAGCGAAACAACGCGCTGTGCGGAAAATCCGCGACGCGGCGGCAGAGTTGCTGGACGTGTATGCGCGGCGTGCCGCCCGCTCCGGGCATCGCTTCCGCTGGCCGGAGCGCGACTACCGCGCATTCGAGGACGGCTTCCCCTTCGAGCCCACTGAAGACCAGTCGCGCACGATTGACGAAGTCCTGGCCGATCTTGCTTCCGGGAATCCCATGGACCGTGTCGTTTGCGGGGACGTCGGTTTCGGCAAGACGGAAGTGGCCTTGCGCGCGACGTTCGCCGCCGTGCACGGCGGCAAACAGGTCGCGATCCTGGTACCGACGACCCTGCTCGCCCAGCAGCACGGACAAACCTTCCGGGACCGCTTCGCCGACTGGCCGGTGCGGGTTGAAATCCTGTCCCGGTTCCGCTCACGCAAGGATGCGCAGTCCGTTATCGAGGGGCTTCGCTCGGGTGATGTCGACGTGGTCATCGGCACACACCGTCTTCTGCAGCACACGAAGGACTTCCATGACATCGGGCTCGTAATCGTCGATGAAGAGCACCGCTTTGGAGTCCGTCACAAGGAAGCGATCAAGGCATTGCGCAGCGAAGTCGATGTACTGACGCTCACCGCAACACCGATTCCACGAACGCTCAATATGGCCCTCGGCGGGCTGCGCGAAATGTCGCTCATCACAACGCCGCCCGCGCATCGTTTGTCCGTCAGAACGTTTGTTAGCGAATGGAACGATGTCGTGATCCGCGAAGCGATTCTCCGCGAGATCAAACGCGGCGGACAGGTCTATTTCATCCATAATCGGGTTGAGGACATCGAGAAGGTCGGCGCACGGGTTAAAAAGCTGGTACCGGAAGCCGAAATACGTATCGGCCACGGCCAGATGCCGGAAAGAGAACTCGAGCAGGTCATGCTCGACTTTTATCATCGCCGTTTCAACGTACTGCTTTGCACGACGATTGTGGAAAGCGGCATCGACGTACCTACCGCGAATACTATTGTCATTAATCGCGCCGATCGCTTCGGCCTGGCTCAGCTGCATCAGTTACGGGGCCGTGTCGGCCGCTCGCATCACCGCGCCTATGCCTACCTCGTCGCACCGCCGCGCGCGGCAATGACGGCCGACGCCATAAAGCGCCTGGAGGCAATCGACTCACTGGAAGATCTGGGCTCCGGCTTCATCCTGGCGACGCACGATCTGGAAATTCGCGGCGCGGGCGAACTACTGGGTGACACGCAGAGCGGCCAGATCCAGGAGATTGGCTTTTCGCTTTATACCGAACTTCTTGGCCGCGCAGTCGATTCGCTGAGATCCGGAAAAGAGCCGGACCTTCTGGAACCGCTGCATGCAGGCGTGGAAATCAATCTCCACTTGCCGGCGCTCCTGCCTGAAGATTACGTTCCGGACGTGCATCTGCGCCTGATGCTTTACAAACGCATCGCGAGCGCCCAAACCAACGAGGAGTTGCGCGACATGCAGGTCGAGATGATCGACCGCTTCGGACTGCTGCCCGTTGCCGCCAAAAACTTCATGCGCATCGCCGCGATGAAACTGGCCGCCACGGAGCTCGGCATCGAGAAGATCGATGCCTCGGCGTCAGGAGGGTATATTCTCTTCGGCAAGAAGACCCGGGTCGATCCCGTGGCGATTGTTCGCCTCGTGCAAACGCAAAGCCAGCGATTTCGAATGCAGGGTGCCGAGCGGCTGCAATTGCGTATCGAAATGCCCGAGGACGAAGAGCGCTTTGCAGTGACAGAGGACCTGTTGCAAAAGCTGTCATCAGAGGCAGGCGATGCGCAAAGAATGACGGGGTGAACTGGTACTCTGTCAATATCACCTGGCACAGTTCCAGTTCATGAGAACGAAATTAACAGGATGAAACCTGACTTGGACTTTACAGTACAGCGGGGGAAGCGAAAGCATCCGTCGCGATGCTTTTCCCGGGCAGCGACAGCGGCATTGCTGGCAATGGCGGCGGCGTCCGTCGCGAACGCTCAGGGGCAGCGGGAACCTGAAGCTCCCGAAGAAGCGACGCCCCGCTATGCCGTCGAGCTCATTGTCTTTACTTACCACGCCAGCGGCTCTGCCGGCAGCGAAGTTTTCGTTCCGGACAAACCGGCGCTGGCGCCGCGTGCGGATGAGTTGCCGCAGGAGGAGATCCTGGATCCTGCAGCGAACGACCCCGGCAGGCACCGCAGGGACTACCCGCAGGTGACGCAACCCCTGATGCCAGCCCTGCCGCAACTCGAGGAGGGACTGCGGCAACTGCCCACAGGAGAAAGCGTACGCTTGCAGCTTCTGAATTCAGACGACTACAAACTGGCGAGGATTTACGAGAAGCTGGCCCGGCTCGACGCCTACGAACCCGTCATGCACGCTGCCTGGACCCAGGGGACGCCGCCGAAAAACCTCGCCCCGCCGATCCGCTTGAGAGCCCTGGGAACGCCGCCGCTGGGGCTTGACGGCACAGTCACGGTCTATCGCGGCCGCTTCGTGCACCTTTCGCTGGATCTTGCACTGGATGCAGAAGCGCCGCAGCAGGCGGGCAATGCAACCGACAGGCTGATCTACAGCGATGGCCGGGTCGGAAGCGAGGGCACAGTCGGCGGGTTCGACGACAGTCGTCCGCCACCGGTACGCTACCGTATCGTCGAGGACCGCATCATGCGCAGCGGAGAGACGCGCTATTTCGATCATCCGCGGTTCGGCGTTCTGGCGAGGCTCACTGTTATGGGAGAC
>JBBDSK010000137.1:0-6942 GCA_040904985.1 Woeseia sp.
GCGCGACGTCGCGATCTTCACCCACGATGCGGCGGGAGACGCCGCCGGAGCGCGGTTTGTTCGGCTTCAGAACGATGAAGCGGCCGGCGAGGCTCACGAAGGTCGTCAGAGCGGCGCCCTTGTTGCCCCTTTCTTCCTTGTCGATCTGAACGACGATATCCTGCCCTTCCCGGAGAACACTCTTGATTTCCGGTTTGGACCCTTGCGCTACCTCGTTTACGAAGTATTCGCTGGATATTTCCTTGAGCGGGAGAAAGCCGTGCCGATCGGCACCGTAATTGACAAAGGCCGCTTCGAGGCTTGGCTCGATGCGGGTGATCCGGCCTTTGTATATATTAGCTTTCTTGCGTTCCCCTGAAGGGAGTTCGATATTGAGATCGTACAGGCGCTGGCCATCTACCATCGCCATCCGCAACTCTTCTTCCTGAGTCGCGTTGATTAGCATTCTTTTCATGTTGCCCTACTTGTATGAGATACAGGGGCAGCGAGCGCAATTGACAAATTCGGGTGCAAGATCGCGTCGAGGGAGTGGTGCAGGGAGCCTCATAAACGAAGAGCTGTCGCAAAGCGGCGGCGATGAGGTTGTCAAACTTGAACCAGGCGGGGTGAAAAGACATCCCGCAAATGAGAAAACTGATCATATTGCCCTGCGGCACAGCCGCTCTGATGCTAGCCGGTTTGTCGTGCTTGCTGCCAACCGGAATCCGGGTCGCTGAAAATTGCGAGGCCGGGAGTGAATCTGATTTTCGCGCGACGGTTACTTCGGTTCCTGCTTCGGAACCGGATTCGCCGGCATCGTAAATCGTCTGTGGACCGGGAATAGCCCCCGGCGTTCACAGCGCGCTAATATAACACACACTGTCAAGCTGGCAATTGGATACAAGTCCCTGTCTATGCAAGAGAAGTCCGGAAATTCAGTGTCTGCGCCCCGGTCGGGGGTCAGGAAGGTGCGCGTCGACAGGGAGAGTGCCGGCCAGCGCATCGACAACTTTTTGCGCCGGGAGTTGCCGGGCGTTCCGAAAAGCCGGCTTTACCGGCTTCTTCGGCGCGGTGAGGTACGGATCAACGGCGGAAGAGTGCGCGCGGAGTACCGCCTTCAGGCGGGCGATGAGGTGCGTATTCCACCCGCGCGGCTGCGTCCGGCCGGCGCTGAACCTTCCGCCGGCAATGCGGCGAGGATCGAGCAGCGGGTGCTGTACGAGGATAAACAGCTGCTGGTGCTGGATAAGCCCAGCGGCACGGCGGTCCACGGCGGCAGCGGCATAAGTCACGGCGTCATCGAGTTGCTGCGCTTCGCGCGCCCGGACCTGCACGATCTGTCGCTCGTGCACAGGCTCGACCGGGAAACGTCCGGCTGCCTCGTTCTGGCCAAGCGGCGTGCTGCCCTGAGAGCGCTGCACGAACAGTTTCGGCAAGGACGTGTCGAGAAAAACTACCTGGCGCTGGTCGCGGGAGACTGGCAACTGGGCGAGACAGTGGTGGACGCGCCGCTCTACGTACAAAACCGGCAGGGTGGCGAACGGCACGTCGTCGTAAGCGATGAAGGAAAGAAGGCTCGAACCCGTTTTCGCCTGTCGCGCCGTTTCGGCGACTTCAGTCTGCTGCAGTGCCAGCCCCTGTCAGGCCGCACTCACCAGGTTCGCGTTCATGCGCAGCAGCAGGGCCATCCGCTGGTGGTGGACGAACGGTACGGCGACGAGGAGGCCAACAAGTCTGCGCGATCGAAGGGACTCAAGCGGCTTTTCCTGCACGCGCAATCGATTGCTTTCCCGGATACCAGCGGCAATGAACTTCACTTTACCGCGCCGCTTGCCGAAGACCTGCAGCTTTTTCTCGACCGAATCGAGGCAGGAAGCCGGCCGGCCATGACCAGGCCCGGTTCACAATAACCTGCAGCTCGGCGGCAGTCGCGACCGTCAGGACAGCAGATAACCGAGCGCCAGCAGTTGTCCGCCCAGCCAGATCATCGGCAGTCCGATCAGCGCGGTCGGGTCATCGGTCGTTACCGATTCGAGCAGGACGAAACCGGCGCCTTCGATCTTGAAGCTGCCGGCGCAATCATAGGGCTTGTCGTGTCGCAGGTAATTCTCCGCCAGGCGCCGGTCGAAGCGGCGAAATCGAACGATGGTTTCGTCGAGGTGCTCGTGGCGTTTTCGAGTCACGGGATCGAGCAGACAGACGGCGGTCAGGAATTGCAGCGATTTTCCCGATGCGGCCATCAGCTGATCGACGGCGTTCTGGTGATCTCCCGGTTTGCCGAGAACCCGCTGGTCGAGCACCGCCAGCTGGTCGGCGCCGATAACGAGATGGTCGGGATTCCGGCGGGCGACGGTTTCCGCTTTTTGCCGCGCGAGGCGAGCAGCATGTGCGGCAGGGGTCGGATCTCCGTCGCCGGATTCGTTTATGTCCGGCGCGACGGATTCGTATTCGCTTAGAACGCGGTCGAGGAGTCCACGGCGATATCGGGATGACGAGGCCAGGATGATGAGCGGTTTGGAAGGGTTCTGCATGGGTTCAGACAGTGATGTAGTGGCGCGGCGGGGGCGGGTGGCGCAAATAAGACACAAGTGTATCCTGCCTGGAGCGTTGCCCCCCGGTTAAACGGTCCGGCCGCCCCTGCCGGAAGGCTTGCGCGCTGCAGATCCTGCCGGTGGCGGTGCCCCCGCGGATGGCTCTATCGGCGGGACGGGGCCTTTGACAGTCGCGGGTGAGGTACTTATCATGCGCCCGCCATGCGGAATCCACTGCTAGATCGCAGCACGCCGAGAGAACTGGCAGTGAACGGCCAGATCATTGAGCAACAAGAGAAATTGGGAGTTTTTCCGCGGCTGACGGAGGTGCTGGCCAAGGACCTTTCGTCGCTGGAGAGGAAGGATGTTCCCCGGCAATGGCGGCAGGCACCGGTTGCGATTAAACTCTCGTTCGGCTGGGGGGACAGCCGCCAGACTATCCCGGCTCTTGAAGGCGGTGTTCGCACGCGCATTCCGGCGGTCTGTCAACGATGCCTTGGGCCCCTCCAAGTGGCGCTGGAGGTTGACCTGAAGCTGATGCTGGCCGCACCGGGAAGAAACGTTGCGGAGACAGAGGGCTACGAAATATGGGAGCTCGAGGAGAGCGATCTGCGGCCGCTGGATATTCTCGATGAAGCGCTGATTATGGCGATGCCGCTGTCGGCACTGCATGCCTCGGATGAGATTTGTGCGCCGCCGGCAGATATCGGTCCATCTCCCGATAGCGAAGATACGATACGGCCGTTTGCCGATCTCCGATCGCAGATGCGCGACAACGACTGAACAGGTGAACTGGAATTTTTTAGTGTCTCGCTGAGAAGCGACAACAGGTTAATGGTGGCGTGAAACGCCATCGTGTAATGGAGATATGAAATGGCCGTACAAAAAAGCCGAAAGACGCCAGCCAGGCGCGGTATGCGTCGATCGCACGACAAGCTGAAAGGACCCTCCCTGTCGGTGGATCCGACCACCGGAGAAACGCATCTGCGTCACCGCGTAACGCCCGACGGCTTTTACCGTGGCAATCAGGTGATCGCCCAGGTCGAAGAAGACGACGAAGAGTAAACCAGCTCCGGTCCGGGCCTCGGTCGGGCCCGGGTGACGGTTATTGACCGAATCTCCGCTCGCGCGGAAATGAGCCGGAGCAGTCCACCACTTCGTGGCAGAAAATTCCATAATTGCGCTCGATGCGATGAGCGGCGACCTCGGTGCCGAGGTGGTCGTGCGGGCTGCCGTGGCCTCGCTGGGAAAGCATCCGCGCCTGCAGCTGGTGCTGGTGGGCAACGAAGATGAGTTGAGTGCGCTGGTCGTCCGGCTTGCAGGAAAGGAGCCGCGGTTGGCGGTCCGGGCCGCGAGCGAAATCGTCGGCATGTCCGAATCCGCTGCCGATGCATTGCGCAAGAAGAAAGACTCGTCGATGCGTGTTGCCCTCGATATGGTGAAGGAGGGCGCTGCACAAGCGTGTGTCAGCGCCGGGAACACCGGCGCATTGATGGCCACAGCGAAATTCGTGCTGAAAATGCTGCCCGGCGTGGAACGCCCGGCAATCATCGCCGAGTTGCCGGCGATAGGCGGCACCGTGCACATGCTGGACCTGGGGGCTAACACTGTCAGCGACGCGGAGCTGTTGTTTCAGTTCGCCCTGATGGGCTCCATCGTGACGAGCGATATTCGGCGTATCGAGCAGCCGCGCGTGGCGCTGCTCAACATCGGGGTCGAAGCTTCCAAAGGACATGACACCATCCGCGATGCCGCCGAACTGATCGCGGGCAGTGCGCTGAATTACGTAGGCTTCATAGAAGGGAACGAGATCTTCTCCGGCAAGGCGGACGTGGTGGTCACTGACGGCTTTACCGGTAATGTGGCCCTGAAGACGATGGAGGGCACGGTCGGCCTGGCGTCACATTATCTGCGGCGCGCGTTTACCCGCTCGTTGCTGACTCGGGTTCAGGCAATAGTTGCGCGCCCGGTTCTCAGAAGTCTCGCCATCGAGATGGACTCGCGAAACTACAATGGTGCCTCTCTCGTCGGACTTAATGGTATCGTTATAAAGAGCCACGGCAGCGCCGACTCCTACGCGTTTCAGCATGCGATCGATACTGCGCTGGTGGAGGTGAAGAACCAGGTACCGGTACAAATCGGCAATCTCTTACAGCAGGAAGCCGCATGATCTATTCGCGCATTGCAGGGACCGGCCGATATCTGCCTGAGCGAATCCTGACGAACGCCGATCTGGAGAGAATGGTCGATACGACGGATGAGTGGATTCGCTCCCGGACCGGTGTCGAACGGCGCCACATTGCATCCGAAGACCAGACCACATCGGACCTCTGTGTCGGCGCCGCGCAAATTGCTTTGGAGACTGCCGGAGTCACAGCGGACGAGGTCGACCTGATCGTGGTCGGCACGACCAGCCCGGACCTGATCTTTCCGAACATCGGCACCCTGGTTCAGCATCGGCTTGGCATCCACGGCTGTCCCGCTTTCAGCATCGAGGCGGCGTGCACCGGCTTTATCTACGCTCTGACCACAGCTGACAAGTTCGTGCGCGCTGGCGAGGCGAAATGCGCGCTCGTCATCGGCGCCGAAATCATCAGCAAGCTGGTCGACTGGAATGACCGCAGCACCTGCGTACTGTTCGGCGATGGCGCGGGTGCGGTCGTGATTAAACCGTCCGAGATGCCAGGCATTCTGTCCTGCCACCTCGGCGCGGACGGACAGTACAAGGACTTGCTCTATTACCCGGTTGGCGCGTCCAAGGATTTGCACAAAGCGGGCCTCGAGGATTCCAGGATCATCATGATCGGCAACGAAGTGTTCAAGGTTGCCGTGAAAACGCTCGGTAATGTGGCCGAAGAGGCACTGCGCGCCAACAAGATCGACAAGAGCGAGGTGGACTGGCTCATCCCGCATCAGGCGAATTTGCGCATTATCCAGGCGACGGCGAAACGGCTGGAAGTGCCGATGGAAAAAGTCGTCGTGACGGTACAGGACCACGGCAACACATCGGCAGCATCCGTGCCGATGGCGCTCGATGTTGCGATTCGCGACGGCAGGGTGAGGCGCGACCAGCTCATTCTCATGGAAGCATTCGGCGGAGGCTTCACCTGGGGCTCCGTTTTAATGCGGTACTAGCAGGCAAAGCAAAGCTTCGCCCTTTCTCCCGCGTTATCAATCGCTAACGCGATTGTCGCGGCGGGGCATCCTTAGCCCCGCAGGCAAGCTCCGCACACTTGTGCAGAGCTTGCCTAGCGGTTTTGCAGACGGTCCAGTTCCTCCAGCAGATCGAGAGCAAGTGCCGCGCCTGGCCAGTTGACTTCCAGGTCACGTACCAGCCTTAGCGCGCGCTGCGCCCTGACGAGAGATTCGCCGTGGAACTGCCACTCTCTTTCGAGTTGTGCGGCAGGTTCGATGACACCCTCCTCAACCATCTCGATAACGAGCTCGGTCTGCACGCCGCAGGCATCGCTCAGTTCGTGCAGGGTAAAGGTCACTCTCTCGTCGAGAACGATACCGTCCAGGCCTGTCCGTGATCGCTCGGTCATTACCTTATACTCCGAGTTTTTCGCGCGGATTGACCTGGGTCTCGCGCTCGAGGGTTTCGTAAAGCTTCCGCACTTTTTCGTCCTGCGCCGGCGGCACGATTACCTTGAGTTCGACGTACTGGTCGCCGGGTGGTTTGCCCGGCAGTCCGCGGCCTTTCAAGCGCAGTTGCTTGCCCGAACTCGATCCCGCCGGGATTTTGAGATCGACGGCGCCGCCCAGCGTCGGCACCTTGACGTTACGTCCAAGCGCCGCTTCCCAGGGAGTCACCGGCAGATCGAGGTAGACGTCCCGCCCGTCGACCCGGTAGTACGGGTGAGGTTCGAGTTCGATGCCCAGGTAAAGGTCCCCGGGCGGCGCTCCACCCATACCGGTCCCGCCTTGCTTTTCGAGACGTATGCGCTTGCCGGGCGCAATGCCGGCGGGAATTCTTACATTGAGAGTCTTGCGCCGGCGGCTTACCGCTCCGCTGGAATCTGCTTCCGGAACCTCCAGCGTTATCGTGCGTGATGCTCCGCGATATGCATCCTCGACCGGTATGCTGATCGAGGCATTGATGTCTTCGCCTTTTGCGCGAAAGGTGCCGCCGCGGAAGCTCTGGCCGCCTCCGCGTCCCCGGCCGAAGAGGGATTCGAAGAAGTCGCTGAACTGGCCGGCATCGGCAAACCCCTCCGCCCCGCCGGTGCCAAAAGCGTGCTCGCGCTGCCAGTTCGGCGGGGGCTGGAAATCCTGTCCCGCTTTCCAGTTCTCGCCGAACTGGTCGTAGGCGGCGCGCTTCTCCGGGTCTTTCAAAACCTCGTACGCCTCTTTCATTTCCTTGAAGCGCCCCTCGGCGTCGGCTTCCTTGCTTACGTCGGGATGTTACTTGCGCGCCAGCCGGCGGTAGGCC
>JBBDSK010000138.1:0-6879 GCA_040904985.1 Woeseia sp.
GCACCAGCTCCGTGTAGTAGTGCAAAACGGCGGGGATGATGCCCGCCGCCCCATTCGTGGGTGAAGTGACAATGCGCCCGCCCGCGGCATTCTCCTCGTTCACCGCGATGGCAAAAGCATTGACCCAGTCCATAGTGTCGAGACCGTTTCGATCGCCCTTCTCCATGAGCTTTTTGTAAAGCTTTGGTGCACGCCGCGTGATTGCCATGCGCCCAGGCAGCACGCCTTCTGTCTTGAGGCCGCGCTGCACGCAGGATTTCATCGCATCCCAGAGCGCATCCATGCGCTGCTGGACCTCTTCCTCCGAACGCCAGTGCAGTTCATTGCGGTGCGTGAGCTCAGCAATGGACAGACGGTTCTGCTCAGCAAGTTCGAGCAGCTCCGCCGCAGTCGAAAACGCAAACGGCGGCTCTCCCTGCTGCGGCAGCGGCTGCGGTTCATCACCGCGCACGATGAAGCCGCCGCCGAGCGAATAATAGTCGTCGCTTCGCAGTACATCGCCCGCGGAATCGAAAGCGGTGAAACGCATCCCGTTGGTGTGCCTCGGCAGAACCTCGTCGTATTCGAAAATGAAATCTTTCTCCGGATCAAACGCAATCCGGCCGATATCCGGCAGTTGCAGAAACTTTTCCGCATGTATCGTCCGCAGAATTCCTTCCACTGCATCCGGATCCAGAGTTTCCGGTTCGAAGCCCGACAAACCGAGAAGGATGGCCGAATCCGTGCCGTGCCCCTTACCGGTCAGCGCGAGCGACCCGTACAGGTGTACCGTGATGCGTTCCACAGCCGACTTCGCCTGTTCCAGGTTCAGCAGGAACTCGCGAGCGGCCTTCATCGGCCCGAAGGTATGCGAGCTGGAGGGCCCGACCCCGATCTTGAATATGTCGAATATGCTTATGGCTGGCATGGGTATAAGTGCCTGAACTGAAGGGTCATGGTTAATCGTCATTGAGCGAGAGAAGAGTGGCGTTGCCGCCAACTGCTGATATGTTGTTGCTGACCGAATATTCAATGCCGAAGCGGGACAGATAAAGCGGGCCGCCGGCTTTGGGACCCGTACCCGAGAGGCCACGTCCGCCAAAAGGCTGTACTCCCACCACGGCGCCGATCATGTTGCGGTTGATGTAGATGTTCCCGGCCGCGGAATCCCGGACCACAGTGCGTGCACGTCCGTCGATCCGACTGTGCAGTCCCATGGTGAGGCCGTAGCCTTTCGCGTTCACCGCCTCCACCATCGTTGCGAGTTCGCTGCCACGGTATCTTACAACGTGCAGGACAGGACCGAAAATTTCGCGCTGCAGTGCGTCTATGCTCTCGATCTCGATCGCCGTCGGCGGAAACCAGGTGCCTGACGATGTGGCGGCGGGCAAATCGCATTGATGTATCAGCCGGGGCCGCGGCTGTATCGTATCGACGTGCCGCTGCAGGGTCGCCTTTGCATCCGCGTCGATGACGGGGCCGATGTCAGTCGCCAGGTGCGCAGGGTTGCCGATCACCAGTTCCTGCATATAGCCGCCCAGCAGCTCGAGAACCCGCGGCGCGATGTCCCGCTGCAGGCAAAGAAGGCGCAATGCGGAACAGCGCTGGCCGGCGCTGTTGAAGGCGGAGTATGCGGCGTCAATCACCACCTGTTCAGGCAGCGCGGAGCTGTCGACGAACATCGCGTTGAGACCGCCGGTCTCCGCAATGAGTACGGCGATCGGTCCATCCCGCGCCGCCAGCGTCCGGTTGATCGACAGGCCCGTCTGCGTCGACCCGGTAAACGCCACGCCCGCGATACGCGGGTCCGCCACGGCCCGGGCACCAGTCTTGCCGTCGCCGGGAATGAACTGCAGCACATCCGGCGGCACCCCCGCCTCCAGCAGCAGTTCGACCGCCCGTGCGGCAATAAGGGTGGTCTGTTCTGCAGGCTTGGCCACGACCGTGTTGCCGGCGGCTAGTGCCGCCGCCACCTGCCCGGTAAAAATTGCCAGCGGGAAATTCCAGGGACTGATGCAGACGAAGACTCCGCGGCCACGCATCCCGAGCACGTTTCTCTCACCGGTCGGGCCCGGAAGGACGACAGGATCGCCGAACATCGTCGCGGCGCGTGCGCCGTAGTAGCGCAAAAAATCGACTGCCTCCCGAACCTCGCCAATAGCGTCCGGTAATGTCTTTCCCGCTTCGGCTATACAAAGGCCCAGCAGCTCCGGGGCGTTCTGCTCCATGAGATCGGCGGCTCGGGCCAGGATTGCCGCGCGCTCGGCAACCGGGCGCCTGTCCCAGCCATGGAATCCCGTCATAGCGACATCGACGGCACGATCGACAGCATCCCCGTCGGCCTGCTGCCAGCGGCCAACAATCTCTGTCGTATCGGCCGGATTTACAGACCGCACCTCCCGCCCTTTCAGCGCTTTGCCGCCGACAATCGGCCTTGCCCCGTACGAGCGGTCCGCCGCCTTCTCGATGGCGGCAAGCAGTCTGCAGGCGGCGCTGCGGTCCGCGAGGTTGTAACCTCGAGAATTCTTCCGCTCAGGCTGGAAGAGGTCGACCGGCGCCGGAATCCGCGGATGCGGCTTGAATCCGCCCTTGCGCGCAATCTCGATCGGGTCCGCGACAATCTCGGACATTTTGACGTCTTCATCCACGATGCGGTTTACGAACGAGGTGTTCGCACCGTTCTCCAGCAGGCGGCGCACCAGGTAAGGCAGCAGGTCTTCATGGCTTCCCACCGGCGCGTAGACGCGGCAAGGGCGGTCGAACTTCTCCGGATCGATAACCTGCTCATAGAGATCCTCGCCCATCCCGTGCAAACGCTGAAATTCGAACTCGGCGCCCGGAACCTTTCCTGCGAAGTGCATGACGCTCGCAAGGGTATGGGCGTTGTGCGTTGCGAACTGCGGGTAAAGGGCTCGCCCGGCATTCAGCAGAAGTCTTGCGCAGGCAAGCCATGACACGTCTGTGTGTGACTTTCGTGTAAAAACCGGATAGCTTTCGAGCCCCTGCTCCTGGCCACGCTTGATCTCCGTATCCCAGTACGCCCCCTTTACCAGGCGCACCGGTATCCGTCGGCCAATCTCGGCCGCGGTGTCGTTCAAAAATCGGATTACATCCAGCGCGCGCCGCTGATATGCCTGCACCGCCAGGCCGAGACCGGCATAGTCGCCGAGGCGCTTGTCGCGGTAAACGCGATGAAAGATTTCCAGCGAAAGTTCGAGTCGCTCGGCTTCTTCCGCGTCGACGGTAAGCGGGATGCCTGCATCCCGCGCCGCCAGCGCGAGGTCGGTGAGACGCGGCACCACCTCGTCCAACACCCGCTCGAGCTGCGTGAAGCCGTAACGCGGATGCAAGGCCGACAACTTCACCGATATCCCGGGTGCTGTGATGACACCGTCCGAAGTGCCGGCTAGCCTGCCCCGGCGCTCATTCGCCGCTGCGCCAATACTCGCAATCGCTTCCGAGTAGGACGCAAAGTAGCGCAAGGCATCGCGCTCGGTCAGCGCAGCTTCGCCCAGCATGTCGAACGAGTAGCGGTACTTGCTTCCGTTTTTTCGTTGTGACCGTTCCAGTGCCTCGTCAATTGTGCGGCCCATGACGAACTGGTGGCCCATGATGCGCATCGCCTGGCGCATCGCCGTCCTTACTACCGGCTCACCAGCGCGGCCGGCCAACCTCCGCAGAACCTGCCCCGGGTTCCGTTTTGTGGACTCATCCAGCTTGAGCAGTCGCCCCGTCAGCATCAGGCCCCAGGTCGACGCATTGACGAACAGCGAATCGCTTTCGCCCAGGTGGTCCTGCCATTTCGCCGAGCCTATCTTATCGGCAATCAGCGCATCCGCTGTATCAGCATCCGGGATTCTCAGGAGCGCTTCCGCGATGCACATCAGCAGAACGCCCTCTTCCGAGGAGAGGTCGTACTGCTGCAAAAACGCATCCATGCCGCCGTCCGCAGCCGCGCTCTTGCGAACCTCATTCACGAGAAGCTCGGCGGTCGCCCCTATTTTCTCACGCAGGGAGTCGCTGACGTCGGCGGACTCCGCGAGTGCCTGCACGAGCGATTTCTCATCTGCAAGATAGCGGACGCTGACGGAACCCAGCGGTGCGATTCTGCAGTGGAACTGGTCTGTGAATTTCATAAAAGTTATCGAAGCGGCCCCGGGCGCATGGCACCGGTACCTTAAATGAGAGCGGCAGTAGACGGCGATTATAATTTGTCTCCGCCCTCCTTGTTGATCCATCCGCCAGGGCGTCGGTGACCTTCAACCTACTCGCCCGAGCGCTGCCGTTCCCTCAGGAGACGCCGCGTGTGCTTGTCCGGGCGGCCTTCTGTGCGCGGCATGGCCAAGCGGTCGTTTTTGAGAAGTTCTTTCTGTTGCTGCCGCTGCTGAATCGATTCCTCGGATTCGACGTAGCAGCGGCTGGCCTCCCCGGCCGGCCCCCGTCTTTGCGGCAGCGCTGTCGCCTCGACCTGGAATCGCTCCTGCGCCCTCACGATTTCGAGCCGATCTCCCGGCCGCACCCTGTCGCCGGGCTTCGCGCGTTCACCGTTGCGCCTGATGTGGCCACCGGCCACGGCACGTGACGCCAGAGCGCGGGTTTTGAAGAAGCGCACGGACCAGAGCCAGCGGTCCACTCTGAGGCCGTCACGCGCGGCGTCTTTCGCGGGTTTCTTTCCGGGCCCATTCGATTTTTCCGAGCCGCCTGTGTTCGCCTTGCGCTTCATGGAGTCGAGTCTGCTGTGGCCCTGATATACTCTGCGGCCTTTCGGTCAGGAGAGCAATCCCATGCCCGGCGAATTCCTGGAGTCCCTGGCGCGTAAAACCGAGGCCTTGAAAGATGAGGGACTTTTCAAGCAGGAGCGACTCATTGCAGGTCCGCAGCAGGCGGAAATTCTGGTGCGCAGCAACGGTAGCGCCAGTACGGTACTGAACCTCTGCGCGAACAATTACCTCGGCCTGGCCAACCATCCGGAAATCATATCCGCGGCGCACGGCGCGCTGGACGAGTTCGGCTATGGCATGGCCTCCGTCCGTTTTATCTGCGGTACGCAGACCGTACACAAAACTCTTGAAGAACGCGTTTCCCGTTTTCTCGGCACTGAAGACACCATTCTCTATTCATCGTGCTTCGATGCCAACGGTGGACTGTTCGAGACGCTGCTGGAAGACAAGGATGCCGTTATCAGCGACGAACTGAACCACGCGAGCATCATCGACGGCATCCGATTGTCCAAGGCGCAGCGGTTTCGCTTTCGCAATAACGATATGCAGGATCTCGAGGAGAACCTGAAAAAGGCGCAAAACTGCCGGACCCGCCTGATCGTGACTGACGGTGTTTTTTCCATGGATGGAACCATCGCCAGTCTGGCTGACATTTGCGATCTTGCCGAGCGCTACGACGCGTTAACGATGATCGATGACTGCCACGCCACCGGGTTTCTGGGAAAAACGGGACGCGGCAGCCACGAGTATCGGGGCGTCGTGGGCCGAATCGATATCATCACCAGCACTCTCGGGAAGGCTTTGGGCGGAGCTTCCGGCGGTTTCACCTCAGGCAGAAAGGAAATCGTCGGCTGGCTTCGGCAGCGATCCCGCCCCTATCTTTTTTCCAATTCCGTGGCCCCGGCGATCGCCGCGGCCTCAATCGCCGTGCTG
This sequence comes from Woeseia sp., assembly GCA_040904985.1. GTDB lineage: Bacteria > Pseudomonadota > Gammaproteobacteria > Steroidobacterales > Woeseiaceae > IDS-8. The sequence goes on from JBBDSK010000138.1 coordinate 5,634, forward strand.
GATCTGCTGGAGTCGAATGGCGGCCTGCGGCAGAAGCTTCTCGAGAATGCGGAGTATTTTCGCCGCAGGATGGAAGAACAGGGCTTCGAGCTTCGTCCGGGTGAACACCCGATCATTCCGGTAATGCTTCATGATGCAAAGCTGGCGACGACGATGGCCAGCCGCCTGCTGGACCACGGCGTTTACGTGATCGGCTTCGCCTACCCCGTTGTTCCCGCAGGACAGGCCCGGATCAGGACCCAGATGTCCGCGGCGCTGGATCGGGAGCACCTGGACCGTGCCGTGGATGCGTTCGCGAGCGTGGGGCGCGAACTCGGTGTGATTCGTTAGTAAACAAAGACTCTACATTTATGAAAATGCAGGCACTCGTCAAGGCAAAAGCCGAGCCCGGTATCTGGCTGGAAGAAGTTCCCGTACCCAGCCCGGGGCACAACGACGTGCTCATCAAGGTCCGCCGGACTGCCGTTTGCGGCACCGATATCCACATCTACCAGTGGGACGATTGGGCGAAGCGGACCATCCCTGTACCGCTTGCCGTGGGACACGAATTCTCCGGCGTGATCGTCGAGTGCGGCAGCGAAGTCAAGGGCCTGGCGGCCGGTGACCGTGTGTCGGCGGAAGGTCACATCACCTGCGGCGTATGCCGCAATTGCCGCGCCGGCCGGCGCCATCTTTGCCGGAACGCGGTCGGCATCGGCGTAAGCCGCGCCGGCGCCTTCGCCCAATACATTTCCGTACCCGCTTTCAATGTCTTCAAGCTGCCGGCGTCGATCGGTGACGACATGGCTGCAATTCTCGACCCTCTGGGCAACGCGACGCACACCGCGCTGTCGTTCGACCTGGTGGGAGAAGACGTACTCATCACCGGCGCTGGCCCGATCGGCATAATGGCTGTTGCGATCGCACATCACGCCGGGGCTCGCCACATCGTGGTGACAGATATCAATGATTACCGTCTGCAGCTTGCGCGGGACATGGGCGCGTCCGTTGCACTGAATGTCACGGAGGGGTCGCTGGATGACACGATGCGCGAACTCGGCATGGAGGAAGGTTTCGATGTCGGCATGGAGATGTCCGGCAACCCGTCGGCTTTCCGCGACCTGTTGAGCACTATGCACCATGGTGGAAATGTCGCCATTCTCGGCATTCCTCCGGAGAAGACCGTCATAGACTGGACGGAGGTCATTTTCAAGGGACTGGTCCTGAAAGGAATTTACGGTCGTGAGTTGTTCGAGACCTTGTACAA
>JBBDSK010000139.1:0-6879 GCA_040904985.1 Woeseia sp.
GAAAAACATCATCGCGCAGCAATCTTTGGTCGTCGAAAATGCGCAGAAGCACAAGGACAAGCCTGCCTTCGTTGACGATGCCATCGCGACCGTGAAAAGCGGCGTCGCGCGCATGCGCAAGGTGCTCGAACAACTGCCGCAAGGCGCCCCCGCGCAAAGCGCCAACAAGATCGAGTTGGGGAAACTGCTGCTCGAAGCGGCCTCGCAATGCGCCGATCGGCGTCCGGAGCCGAGAATCGAGGTTGGCGATGCGCGGCTGTGGGTGCGCGCGGAGCGCGAGCGTTTGCTGATGGCGCTGGTCCATGCCATTCGCAATGCCCAGGATGCAACACCGCCCGAGGGCAGCGTCACGGTCAGTGTCGAGGTCGCCGAAAGCGAGTGCCGCATCCAGGTGCGCGACACTGGCCGCGGCATGGAACAGGCGTTTATCGAACAGCGCCTGTTCAAACCCTTCGACAGCACCAAGGGCACGCAGGGCATGGGCATCGGCGCCTACCAGATCCGCGAGACCATGCGCGCCATGGGCGGCCAGCTCCAGGTGGACAGCGCACCGGGCACGGGTACCTGCCTGACGTTGTCGCTGCCGCTGGAGACCGCCTGACCCGGGGCTGCTCATTCCCTGCGCTGCTGCTGTCGTTTTATTGAACATGTGATCGCTGCACTCGCAGCCTGAAGCGGTGCAAAGGCATACTGGCCGTCCATTTGCATCGATGGCCGCAGTGGCACGAGCCTTGCAGCGGATCGCGGACTCACGCCGATGGGGTCGGCGCTGACGGTAAAGGCCAATGATAAAAATAACCGGTAAATGGATGGCATCCGCGCTTCTCGCGCTTGCCGCGGGTAACCCGGCCATGGCGGCGGAGGGGAAGGCGGTGGAGACTATCGTCGTCACCGGAACCCGCGTGACCGACCTGCTCACGAACGTGCCCAACTCCACGAGCGTCATCAGTCTCGATGACATAAAGGCGCAAAACCGTGCCAGCGTGCTGGATCTGCTGCGCAGCGTTCCGGGGTTGCAGGTTACGCAGCCCGGAGGCCGCGGCGGTGTCGCATCCGTGTTCATCCGCGGCGGAGAGCCGAACTTCACCATGGTGATGGTGGACGGCATCCGGGTGAACGATCCGAACAACACGCGCGGCGGTTCTTTCGATTTCTCCACGCTGAACGCAGCGGACGTCGAGCGCATCGAAATCGTGCGTGGGCCGCAGTCGGCTATTTACGGGTCGGATGCCTTGAGCGGCGTGATCAATATCATCACCCGTGGCCGCGCCGAGGCGTTCGGCGCCGGTGTGCTTGCTGAACTGGGCGAGGACCAGTACGGCCGGGCTGCGCTCGAACTGTCGGGGCCGGCGACGGCCCATAGCGGCTTTTCCCTGCGCGTCGCCACGGTCGACGACGGCGATGCGACCCTTGGCAATAGCTACAAGAGCAATTCCGTCTCCGGCAAGTTTTCGCTCGGCGCGCGCGAACGGTGGGACCTGCGCCTGTTTGGCCGCTGGTCCGACAATGAGGGAAGTTCTTTTCCCGAGGACAGCGGTGGGCCGCGGCTGGCCGTGTTGCGGTCGCTGGATGAGAAAACGTCGGAAGATTTCAGTGCCGGAGTCGCCGGCAATATCGCCCTGCCGCGGGACTGGCAACTGAACTTCACCGCCAGCCGCTACGAGCACGAAGACAGCTATGTGTCGCCCGGAGTGGCGCCGGGTCTGCGCGGCGGCGTGCCGCCGAATGGTGCTCGCTCGGAACTCGATCGGGCAACGTTTTCCGTTCACGTCGTCGGCAATGTGAGTGAACGGCTGCGCGCTACCCTTGGGGTGGACTTGCACGACGAAGAAGGCGCTTCCGACGGCTTCGTCGAGTTCTTTCCCGGTTTCTCGCTGCCCTCCGGGTTCACGCTCAACCGCGATGTGACGGGCGTCTTCGGGGAGTTTCAGTACCAACCGAAAAATACGCTGACGCTTCTCGCCAGTGTGCGCCACGACGAGCCGGACGAGGAGTCGGGGGAGACGACAACCAAGTTCGGCGGTTTATACGATTTGAATGAAGGGCGCACCACCCTGCGCGCGAACTGGGGCGAGGGTTTCAAGCTGCCGAGCTTTTTCGCGCTTGCAAGCCCGCTGGTGGGCAATCCGGATCTCCGGGCGGAGAAAAGCGAGAGCGCCGATATCGGTGTTACGCAGCGTTTCATGGATGCGCGGCTGGCGACGACGCTGACGGTCTATCGCAATGAGTTCACGGACCTGATCGATTTCGACTTCAATCTGTTCACCAACGTGAACCGGTCGACCGTTATCGCGAAAGGTGCGGAGCTGGAATTCGACTACGCGTTGCGGCCCGCTCTCGGCCTGCTCGCCGAAATCATGTACCTCGACCTCGATGTCAAGGACTCCGACCTGCCGTTGCGCCAGCGGCCGAAGTGGCGCGGCAGCGTGGCGCTGCGCTGGGACCCGGCGGCCGACTGGCTGGTGGATGCGACCTGGTTTCACGTCGGCGAAACTTTCGACTCCTCCGTACCCACCGATGGGCTGATGCTGAGCGGTTACAACCGCCTCGACACGACCGTTACCTGGCGTCCCTCGGAAACGGTCGACCTTCTTCTTTCCGTAGGCAATCTGCTCGACAAAAACTACGAGGAAGCGATCGGTTTCGCCGCCGCGGGTCGCCGTGCAAGGCTGGCGATCCGGTATCGGTTCTGAATGGCGCCACGCCGTTCGGCGACGAGCACTAGCAGGAAGAACAAAAGCGCGGCGGCGGTGACAACCTGCCGCCACGGTATTGGCGGCCGCAGATCGTGGATCGACGGCGGGAGCGCTGTGCCCGCGGCCCATTCCTCGAGCAGACCGGCTGCAACAAGCCTTCGTGCCTCCGGCTCGCCGAGCGAGGAAAGTTGAGTCGTCGAACTCGCCGGGATGACCTGGCGGAACAGGCCGTCGGCGTTCTCCCATACCACGGTAAAAGCTTGTCGGTGAGACACATCGAGCGGCACCCGGTAAAGCCCCGGTGCCGCGGCGATGGGTGAGACCGTGGCCGGCGGGCCGTCGGCGGGCACGACGAGGACCCGGCGTGGCGGCGCCGATTGCCCCGTGTCGAGCACCAGTGCCGGGGCGTCACCATCTTGCGTCTCGCGGATGATGCGGACTCGTGGCGACTCGCGCACGATTACGTGCTCCACCAGCGCGGTGGCCACGGATGGCCAGAGTTCCCACGTAAACCAGTTGGCGGCCCAGTCGCCGAGGCCCGCGGTTGCGGCGACAACGCGGCCGGCACCGGAACTCCACTCGGCGAGCAGCGGCTCGCCGCGCGGGCTCCTCAGGATAACGCGCGCTTCGGGCCGCGGCCGTGTGACGAGATAAGCGTCGAGGGCTGGCCAGTCGAGCGGAAGTTCGCGGAAGGCAGCTCCCGATTGCCGAAGCGGCTGCGTCACTTCCCGCTGCAGCGCCGGGCGTCGTGCCTCCACTTGTTGCCGCATCAGAAGGGGCAGCTGTAAAACGTCATCGATCGATAACAACGCCGCCTTGCCGCTCGCCGCCATGCGCGACAAAGACTGCTCGCTGTCACCGTCCGACAGGAGCATCGCGATCAGTTCGACATCGCTGCCGTCGAGCGCCGCTTCGAGTGCGGCGACGTCTTCGGCGGCCAGCTGCCCGTCACTCACCAGGATCAGCAGTTTTTGCTCCGTGTCGGCCGCCGCGAGCGATGCCAGACCGGCCTGCAGTGCCGGCACGATGCTCGTACCGCCGCTCGCCCGGTCCGGCCAGGCCGTCTGCAGCGCAGCCGCGTGATCCCCGCGAGCTTCGACCGGCAACAGCGCGCGTGCTTCGACATCGAAGGCGATGAGGCCGAGCCGGTCCGTATCGCGCAAGGCAGCAGCGGTGTGCAGCACGGCGGCACGGGCGATGCGCAGGCGCTCGCCGGCATCCCGTCCCATGCTGCCCGACGCATCGACGAGGAACACGACGCCGGCTGGCTGTTCCCGTTGCGGCGGTTCCGAGATCACCGGCAGCAAGGACTCGAGTGTCGATCCCCGGTAGCCGCCCAGCCCGAACGCCTGCGGGCCGCCGAGCACCAGCAGGCCCAGCGCGTCGCGCTGCACCGCGTCGGCGATGGCGAGCCACGCCGATTCGGGCAGCGCGCCGGCCGGCACGTTGTCGAGGATGAGGGCGCTGTAACGGGTGAGGTCGTGAAGGACCGCAGGAAACTCCGGCGCCGAGACTCGCCGTAGCGGCCACCCGCCCGCTGCGAGCGCATCGCCGAGCGGTGACGAGCCGCCGGCAAGCAGAAGGAGGCGCGGCGCCGTGGTGATGTCCACCACCGCAGCGTCTGCCAGGTGGTGGATCGCTACACCTGAACGCGCCTCGACCAGATCGGCGCCGAGGCGAAGCGGGCCGCCGCCGGTCACCGGCAGGGAAAAGGCGGTCCTGCCGTTCGGTGGCGGCGCTTTGCGACTGACCGGCTCGCCGTTGACGCGGAGAACGAGTTCGAAATCACCGTCCGGCGTGGGGCTGGTGCTGACGACGACCGGCAACGCATCGCCCGGCTGAGCACGCGAGGCCGCGGCGATATGCAGGATGCGCGGGGCGTCTGTGTCGTCCATCGGGCGCCAGTACACCGGGATGCCGGCCGCGCTCACGCGCTTGAGAAGCGGTTCCAGCTCGGCGCTCCAGTGGCCGTTCGAGGCAATTACGATGGCATTCCGCGCCGCGGGATCGAGTTGCCACAGTGTCTGTTCCAGTGCGTCGTCGAGACGGGATTTCGACGCCGAGGACTCTACAGGCGTCACTTTCAGTCTGCCGTCAAGCGCCGCGATCTCTTTCGCCAGTGCGGCGTTGACGGTTGCCGATTGGTTTGCCGATGCGCTTGCCGATGAGTGGATCAGCAGCGCGATCCGGCCGCCACTGCGGTCCGGCGTCGCGCCGGGAAGCAGCAAGGCAGTGCCCAGGAGAAGAAGCACCATTAGCCTTCCGGCCGGAATGATCAGGTTCGGCTGCAGTTCACGCATGCCGCGCAGCCTGCTGCGATTGCAGGACGCGGAACAGGTCGAGCAGCAACAAAAGAAGCGCGAGCAACAGGAGCGGTGTGACAAGGGACTGCTGCGAAGACAGACGACCGGCGGGAGACATGCTGCGGGCGACAGGAACGGACGGCGCGATGTCGGAATCGGCCGGCGCGCGTGTCGCGATCGTGATGGCATCGAGCAACCGGCGGTCCAGCGCCAGGTCCACCAGCCCGGCGACAAAGGCGGCGTACTCCGGCTGGCGAACGAAATCGGGCCGGGAGAGGTCGAGCACCGTCTCGATGTGATGCGGCGCATCGAGACGCCGGATGACCAATGGCTCGTCACCGGACATGAGCAATGGTTCTGCGTCAGGGAGGGCTTTCCAGGAAGTTGCCGCCATCCACTCCCGCGCCAACCCGATTCTTTGCAAGTCGCCTGCGGCCGGCATCCACTGCAGCGCATTCCGGACCGGGTATGCGTTGTCGGTGTGAATTCGCAGCTGAGCCGGCGCATCGGTGGCAGCGCTGTCTCCGCACAGCAACTGCAGTGCGGACGGGCTGCCGTGTGCCGTTTCCGTCAGCGCCGGATGCGTTGCGATGGCCAGCCGCAGCGCCGGCGGGCAGCGACGGTCGATCAGGACCGGCGGTGTGTCGAAGGCGCGGCTGGGGAGCGTGAGCGAGTCGTCGAGCGCGAGCGCATCGCCCGGTGACAAGGTGGCGGTCAAAGCTTCCGCGCCAAGGCGGTGCTGCAGGAAGAGCGTGACCGTTTCTGCCGCGTCGAGGGTGAGGCTGCGCGCTTCGACAGGCGCCGTGCCGGAGGTAAGAACGAGGTTGCGCGTCGCGCTGTGTCGGCCGCGATTGGCAATCTCGATCAGCAGGTCGAAGTGTCGCGGGCCGGCGGGGCTGCGGCGCGACGCCAGGCGCGTGACGGCCACGTTCTCCGTCGCCTGGCCCACGGTGATTATGCCGGCAAGGGGCGCCGATTCCGCCCAGCGGACGACGTCCCCATGCGCACCGTCGGTCAGGAGCCAGTGGGACTTGCCCGGCGACAGCAAGCCGGGCGGCGGGGGCGCGGGCGAGCCCGGATCCTTCCGGAGCCACGTGTTGGAGTCGAGGGCGCCGGCCTCATTCCATTGCCGAATGAACGCCGGGTTGCTGAGAGAACGAACCGTGGCGGTGCCGGTCGGGCGGAAGTCGCCGGCCGGCCGCAAAACGGTGGATGTCCCGGAATTTGTCCCGGCCGGCCGCGGAACGGTGGATGTCCCGGAATTTGCCCCGGCCGGCCGCGGAACGGTGGATGTCCCGGATTTCAATTCTTCGAGGGCCAGCGCGAGGCGGGGGTGGCCCGCTTCGAGGCTGTGCATGCCGGGGGAGTCGTCGATCCAGAGGGTGACGGGGATGTGGCTGCTGCGCCAGAAGGGTTGGGCGAGGGCGAGGGCGAGGAGTGCGGCGATGAGGGCGCGGCGCCGCCAGGCGGGGTCGGGGGGCTGGCGGCTGCGGCCGCCGGTATCGGCGGAGGGCGCGGAGTGCCAGAGGAAAATGGCGCTGACGCGGGCGTGGTGGAGCGGTGTGCTGAAACGGTGCAGCCATCGGATCAGCGGCACGGCGGCGAGCGCCAGTAGCCACCAGGGTGCGGCGAGGCCGGTCATGCTCAGGCGCCGAGGTGGCGCAGCAATACCCGTTCCCAGTCGTCGCTGGCGAGGGCAGTGCTGCAGCGCAGGGAGAGTGAGGCGCATATCCGGCGCAGGCGCTCATTGTGTGCGGCGAGTGCCTCTCCCGCGCCGGCTTGCGCGGCCGCTGTCACCTCGACCCGCCTCTGCTCTCCGCTTTCGACATCGGCAAGAAGCGTCGGGCCGCTCACCCGCAGATGCGCTTCGTCCGCCGCCA
>JBBDSK010000140.1:0-6848 GCA_040904985.1 Woeseia sp.
CTGGCGCAGGTCATCGAGATCGATCTCCCGCGCCCCGTCCACTCGTTCATCAAAACCGGAGATTCCAGTCTCCAGACCACGCAGCGCCTTCTGGAACGATTCCTGGAACGTCCGGCCGATCGCCATCACTTCGCCAACCGACTTCATCTGTGTCGTAAGGCGGGTATTTGCGCCCGGGAATTTCTCGAAGGTAAAGCGGGGAATCTTGGTGACGACGTAATCGATCGTCGGTTCGAAGGACGCGGGCGTGGCGCCGCCCGTGATCTCGTTCTTCAGCTCGTCGAGCGTGTAACCGACGGCCAGCTTGGCCGCGATCTTCGCGATAGGAAATCCGGTCGCCTTGGAGGCAAGGGCCGAAGAACGCGAGACCCTCGGATTCATTTCGATCACGAGCATCCGGCCGTCTTCGGGATTCACGGCAAATTGCACATTGGAGCCGCCGGTCTCGATGCCGATTTTGCGCAGGACCGCGATGGATGCATCCCGCATACGCTGGTACTCCCGGTCCGTCAGCGTTTGCGCCGGGGCAACGGTGATCGAGTCGCCGGTGTGCACACCCATCGGGTCCAGGTTTTCTATGGAGCAGACGATGATGCAGTTGTCGTTCTTGTCCCGCACCACCTCCATCTCGAACTCTTTCCAGCCAATAACCGACTCTTCCAGCAGCACCTCGGTGGTCGGGGACATTTCCAGGCCGTGCGCGACAATCTCTTCGAATTCTTCCCGGTTGTAGGCAATTCCTCCCCCGGTTCCACCGAGCGTGAACGAGGGACGGATGATGACGGGAAAACCGATCCCGCGCTGTTTTTCGATCGCCTCGTCGAGCGTATGTGAAATTTCGGCGCTCGGAACCTCGAGTCCGATTTCAGTCATGGCCTGTTTGAAATGCTCTCGATCCTCGGCCATGTCGATGGCCGCCTGGGACGCCGCTATCGTCTCGACGTTATAACGTTCGAGCACGCCCTCCCGCGCCAGGTCGAGCGCGCAATTGAGCGCCGTTTGTCCGCCCATGGTCGGCAACAGGGCGTCGGGACGTTCCTTGGCGATCACGCGCTCGATCGCGGTCCAGTGGATGGGCTCGATGTAGATTGCGTCTGCCGTTTCCGGATCGGTCATGATCGTTGCGGGATTGGAGTTGACGAGGATGACCCGGTAGCCCTCCTCTCTCAGCGCCTTGCAGGCCTGCGCGCCTGAATAATCGAACTCGACGGCCTGCCCTATGACGATAGGACCGGCACCGATGATCAAAACACTCTTAATATCAGTACGTTTCGGCATGGCTCTGCTGCGCCGGCCCGCCATGCTGCGCGGGGCGACAATAATAAAATAGTTTAGAAAAAATCCTGAAGTGAATGATTATAAAAGGAATCACATCGATCCCGCTGCCGCTGAATGCTCACCTCTTTTGGCCTTGTCCATCGCGGCAATGAAACGATCGAACACCGGCCGCGCATCGTGCGGTCCCGGCCCCGCCTCCGGATGCCCCTGGACACTGAACGCCGGGCGATCCTTTACAGCGATGCCCTGGACCGTGCCATCGAACAGCGACCGGTGCGTCACCAGCACATTGTCCGGAAGGGAATCCTCGTCCACCGCAAAGCTGTGGTTTTGGGACGTAATCGCGACCTGACCCGTTTCCAGGTCCTTGACCGGATGGTTCGCTCCGTGGTGACCGAACTTCATTTTGACGGTCCGGCCGCCAACCGCCAGTGACAGCAACTGGTGCCCCAGGCAGATGCCGAGAAGCGGGACCGAGGCCTTCAGGAACTCTTGCGTTGCGGCGATCGCGTAGTCGCAAGGCTCGGGATCCCCCGGACCGTTTGACAGATATACACCGTCGGGTCGCATTGCCATCACGGTTTCCGCCGGCGTCGTGGCCGGTACAACCGTGATACGGCAGTCCAGGTCCGACATGACGCGCAAGCTGTTGCGCTTTATGCCGAAATCATAGGCAACGACGTGATAGGGAGCGATGCGCCGGCTCATGATTCTGCTGCGCCGATCGAAGTCATCACCATGACACCACTGGTAGGCGCGGTCCGTGGTCACAAATTTCGCCAGATCCACACCAGCGATGCCCGGAAACTTGCGCGCGTGCCGGATGGCAACTTCGGGATCCACATCGCCGGTCATGATGCAGCCGGACTGCGCGCCTTTTTCCCGCAGCAGCCGCGTCAGTTGGCGGGTGTCGATATCGGCAATGGCGACCGTCTTGCCTTGCCGCAGAAAATCGCTGAACGTGCGTTCGGAGCGCCAACTGCTGCAGATCATCGAGCTGTCACGAACGATGAGGCCGGAAGCGTGGACCTTCGAGGACTCCATATCGCCGGAGTTGGTACCGGTATTGCCGATGTGCGGATAAGTCAGCGTGACGATCTGGCGGCAGTAGGAGGGGTCCGTCAGTATCTCCTGGTAACCCGTCATCGCCGTATTGAATACCACCTCGCCGATCGTCTGGCCATCGGCGCCAACGGACTGACCGTGAAAGACCGTTCCATCCTGTAGTGCCAGAACAGCGGGCGTAGTCAAAGGCGATCCTCGATAATAATCAAAAGTTTCCCGTTTGCTCCAGACGGGTCTGTTGCAGTGCCCGGCACGGAGCCGTTTCGAATGCCAGATGCACAAAAGCGGAAGACACTGCCTTCCGCTTGAGTCTCGCCGCTCCGCAACGAACGGTTTCATTTTACTGAAGGCGGCGCTGTCCTTCCACCGTCAGGGGGAAATATTCACCAAAAAGTCGCTGATGCGGTAGAAGCCGGGCTCCTGCCGCAGAAGCCAGCGGGCCGCACGCAGCGCGCAGATCGCAAACACCCGCCGATCCGTCACGCGGTGCGTCAATTCCAGGCATTCGGCCTCGGAGCGGAACACGACGCTGTGCTCTCCCGGCACTTCACCCTCGCGGGTCACGGAGAAAACGATATCGGAGTTGCTGCGGCGCGCGGCATTGCCGTGCGGGTCGTACTGCATGACGTCCACCAACTCCTGGCCCCGGCTGCCAGCCAGCACTTCGCCCAGCGCTATGGCCGTACCGGACGGTGCGTCTTTTTTATGCACATGATGTGTTTCGTGGATGTCAGTGATGAATGACTCTCCCAGCAGCGGTGCCGCCCGGCCAATAGCGTCCTTCAGCACGGCGATGCCGACGCTCATGTTGCGGTCGTAGAGCAGGGGAATTGCCTCCGCGGCGCGCTTTAACTCCAGCATCTCCGCATCCGCCAGGCCGCTGACCCCGCAGACGAGCGGTGTCCTCGAACGCACTGCTGCCTCGAGGACCTGCGGCGTTGCCTCGGGAAGGCTGAAGTCCACGGCTACATCCGCGGCCGCCAGCACCGCCTGCAGATCACTGCTGATGACGGCTTTCCGTGGCGGCGCAGTGCCGGGTTCAAAGTCGAAGCGAGCCCCGGGACGCAGCCAGATACCTCCGAGCCGGAGGTCCTCGGCCGCGGTAACCGCCTGCACCAGTTGCCGGCCCATCCGGCCCGCCCCAAGCACAGCGATTCTGGTCCGCATGGCTAGTGCCTTGTTCCGTACAGGCGATTCGGGGCGCGAATTTCCATGCCTGGCAAGGCGCGGCGACGAGGAATAGCACCACTTTTGCGAGTCGCAACGACGCCGGGCGTGATCGACATCGTTCTCTTGTTTGCGGGACAGGACACTACGGACTGATTCGCTCGAAGAACCGCTTGACCGTCTCGATCCAGCCTTCCGCGCGCGGATTATGCTTGTCGCCCCCGGCATTGACCGACTTGTCAAGCTTGCGCAGCAAGTCCTTCTGTTCCTCGGTGAGGCTGACCGGCGTCTCGACCACGACGCGGGCAAACAGATCGCCGGGCCGCCGATCGCGAACGGTGATGACGCCCTTACCGCGCAGCCGGAACACCTTGCCGGACTGCGTCCCGGGCGGAATTTTCAATGATACATGGCCGTCGAGAGTGGGAAGCTGGACTTCGCCGCCCAGGGTTACGCTGGCGAAGCTGACCGGCACCTCGCAAGTCAGGTCCGTGCCGGCGCGCGTGAAGAGCTTGTGCGGATTAACCCGGATCTCGACGTACAGGTCGCCGGGAGGACCGCCATTGCGGCCCGCTTCGCCCTCTCCGGACAGGCGAATACGATCGCCGTCGTCGACTCCCGCCGGAACCTTCACCGACAACCGCTTGGTTTTACTCGTACGGCCGCGCCCGTGACAGCCGGGACAGGGATCGGTAATGACGGTGCCCGCGCCTTTACAGGCGGGACAGGTTTGCTGGATGGAAAAAAAGCCCTGCTGCATTCGAACCTGACCCACGCCGCCGCAGGTCGAGCAATTGACAGGAGATGACCCCTTTGCGGCGCCGCTGCCGTCGCAGTCTTCGCACGGCACCTGGGTCGGAACCTCGATTGTGACTTCGTCTCCACGGACCGCCCGCTCGAGGTCCAGCCTCAGCTCGTAAGCCAGATCGGCGCCGCGAAAAACCTGGCTGCGGCCGCGACGGCCGCCGCCACCGAAAATGTCGCCGAACACGTCACCGAATATATCGCCGAAACCTTCTGCGCCGAAGCCGCCGGCGCTGCCGCGTGCGCGTAAGCCTTCGTGACCGAACTGGTCGTATGCGGCGCGCTTTTCGGGGCTGTTCAGTACCTCGTAGGCTTCCCTGACCTCCCTGAACCTGGCGGCGGCATCCTCGTCGTCCTTGTTGCGGTCAGGATGGTGCTTCATGGCCAGACGCCGATACGCCTTTTTGATCTCAGCGGTGCTGGCGTTCCGGGCGACACCCAGAATGTCGTAAAAATCACGTTTGGCCATGAGCTATTCGCAGTAAAGGACAGGACGCCGCAAGCGGCGTCCTGTCCGGGTCTTTATTGTAAATACGTGGAACGCTTAACCGGACTTCGATTTCCGGTCGTCGTCCACTTCCTCAAATTCGGCGTCAACCACCTCCTCGGAGGAGTCCTCTGCGCCACCGGAGGCAGCCTCTTCACCGCCTTCCTGGCCGCCCTCTTCTGCATAGAGCTTCTGCGCGATCGTCGCGGAAGCCTGTGCGAGGGCGGTTGTTTTCGCCTCGATGGCCTCCTTCTCGTTCTTGTCGAGCGCCGCCTTGAGATCCGAGATCGCGGACTCGACCGCATGCCTATCTTCGGAACTGGCCTTTTCACCCAGGTCCTTAAGCGACTTTTCAGCGGAATGGATCAGGGCATCCGCCTGGTTTCGCGCGTCCACCAGTTCGCGGAACTTCTTGTCTTCTTCCGCATGGCTGGCCGCTTCCGAAACCATAGCCTCGATTTCTTCCTCCGAGAGCCCGCTGGAGGCCTTGATCACGATGTTCTGGCTCTTGCCCGTTGCCTTGTCCTTGGCCGAGACGTTGAGAATCCCGTTCGCGTCGATATCGAAGGTCACCTCGATCTGCGGCAAGCCTCGCGGCGACGGTGGGATGTCAGTCAGGTCAAAACGTCCGAGGGACTTGTTGTCCTGTGACCGCTCGCGCTCGCCCTGCAGTACATGGATCGTAACGGCCGTCTGGTTGTCGTCGGCCGTCGAAAACACTTGCTGCGCATTGGCCGGAATCGTGGTGTTTTTCTCGATCAGCTTGGTCATGACACCGCCGAGCGTCTCAATGCCGAGCGACAGCGGCGTTACGTCGAGCAGCAAGACATCCTTGACGTCGCCGGCAAGCACTCCGCCCTGGATCGCCGCACCCAGCGCGACCGCCTCGTCTGGATTCACGTCGCGGCGCGGCTCCTTGCCGAAAAAGTTCTGCACGTCTTCCTGTACTTTCGGCATACGTGTCTGGCCGCCGACAAGAATGACGTCGTTGATCTCGTTGACCTTCAGCCCCGCGTCCCGCAAGGCGATTTTGCACGGCCCGATTGTGCGCTCGATCAATTCATCAACCAGTGACTCCAGCTTCGCGCGGGTCAGCTTGATGTTCAAGTGCTTGGGCCCGCTCGCGTCCGCCGTGATGTACGGCAGATTGACTTCCGTCTGCTGTGCCGACGACAGCTCGATCTTCGCTTTCTCCGCCGCCTCCTTGAGACGCTGCATCGCAAGCGGATCCTTGCTGATATCGACGCCGCTTTCCTTCTGGAATTCCGCGGTCAGGTACTCGATGACCCGCATGTCGAAGTCTTCGCCGCCGAGAAAGGTGTCGCCATTGGTCGCCAGCACTTCGAACTGATGTTCGCCGTCGACTTCGGCAATCTCGATGATGGAAATATCGAAGGTACCGCCGCCGAGGTCGTACACGGCGATCTTTTTGTCGCCGCGCTTCTTGTCCATGCCATAGGCCAGTGCCGCGGCCGTTGGCTCATTGATGATTCGCTTGACGTCAAGGCCGGCGATCTTGCCGGCGTCCTTCGTGGCCTGCCGCTGCGAGTCATTGAAATAAGCAGGCACGGTGACCACGGCGTCAGTGACCGCCTCTCCGAGATAATCCTCGGCAGTCTTTTTCATTTTCATCAGCACCCGCGCCGAGATTTCGGGCGGCGCCATCTTCTTCTCGTTGACCTCCACCCACGCGTCTCCGTTATCGGCCTTGATGATCTTGTACGGCACCATGCTGATGTCGCGCCGCACCACCTCGTCCTCGTAGCGGCGTCCGATCAGCCGCTTGATGGCATGCAAGGTATTATTGGAGTTGGTGACAGCCTGGCGCTTTGCCGCCTGACCAACCAGCACTTCGCCGTCCTTGGTGAACGCAACAATGGAAGGCGTCGTGCGGTCTCCCTCGCTGTTCTCGATGACTTTGGGCTTGCCGCCCTCCATGACCGCGACACACGAGTTGGTGGTGCCGAGGTCGATACCGATCACTTTACCCATAACGTCCTATCTCCGAATGCTCAAGATTTTGCAAAGATGGCAGTGACGTGGGGCC
>JBBDSK010000141.1:0-6784 GCA_040904985.1 Woeseia sp.
CTCGGTCGGCCGCCAGTTGATCTCCGACGTACCGCTCGGCGCGTTTCTCTCCGGCGGCATCGATTCGAGCGCCGTCGTCGCGATGATGCGCGAGCTGGAAACCAACTCGGTGCTGACCTGTTCCATCGGCTTCAACGAAAAGCTTTACGACGAATCGAAGTACGCCGCGATGGTGGCGAAGGCCAAGGCGACCGATCACAAAAGCGAAGTGGTGGAAACCTCCGACTACGGCCTGCTGGAAAAGCTGGTCGGCATCTACGATGAGCCTTACGCCGACAGCTCCGCGATCCCCACCTATCGAGTGTGCCAGCTTGCGCGCAAGCACGTGACGGTGGCCTTGTCCGGCGACGGCGGCGACGAAAACTTCATCGGTTATCGACGCTACCGCCTGTTCGCCATGGAGCAGAAAATGCGTTCCATGTTCCCGGAACGCTTCCGCGAAAGCGTGTTCGGCGCGCTGGGACGCCACTACCCGAAGCTCGACTGGGCGCCGCGCGTGTTCCGCGGCAAGACGACCTTCCAGGCGCTGGCGAGAAACCCGATGGCGGCCTATTTGCACGGCGTGTCGATCTTCCCGGAAGAAGGCCGCGAGCAACTTTTCTCCGAGGCCTTCAAGCGCGACCTGCAGGGCTACCGCTCCAGTGAAGTGTACGAGGGCTACCTCGCCGGCAAGGAGTTCGAGGATCCCATGCGCATGGTGCAGTACCTCGACTTCAAGACCTACCTGCCGGGCGACATCCTCACGAAGGTGGACCGCGCCAGCATGGCGCACAGCCTGGAGGTGCGAGTGCCGTTCCTCGACCACACCTTCGTCGACTGGGCGGCGGGCCTGCCCACGGGCAGCAAGCTGCGCGGCGGGACAGGCAAGCACGTGCTGAAGGAATCGCTGCGGCCGTTGCTGCCGCATGAGGTGCTGTTCCGCTCGAAGATGGGGTTTGCGGTACCGATCGAGACGTGGTTCCGCGGCTCACTGAAGGATCGAATCGGCGAGACGGTGCGCGGGGACCGCTTGAAGCAATCCGGAATATTCAAGCCGGAGTGCCTGAACCGGCTGGTGGAGGAACACCAGAGCGGCAAGCGAAGCTGGAGCCCGGTGCTCTGGGCATTGCTCATGTTCGACGGCTTCCTGGAGCGGCAAGGCGCTTAAACATCACGATGCGTATCCTGTTGCTCAGCTCGCTTTTCCCCAACGCGGTGCAGCCGCGCAAAGGGCAGTTCGTGCGCGAACGCATGCGCCAGATGCAGCAGCGCTACGATATCGAATGGCAGGTTGTTGCTCCCGTGCCGTGGTTTCCGTTTGCCAACGCAAGTTTCCGCAGCTACGCGGAGTTCGCCCGGGTTCCCCCGGAGGAGAACTTCGAGGGCGACCACCTGCTGCATCCGCGCTACGCGGCAATTCCGAAGATAGGCGATGCGCTTACGCCGTTGGCTTACGCGGCGTCGGCCGCACGATGCATCGCCAGGCACAACCTCGAGTTCGACGCGATCGACGCGCACTTCTTTTTCCCGGACGGTGTTGCCGCGGTGTTGCTGGGGCAGCGATTGAAGAAGCCGGTGGTCATTACCGCACGAGGTTCGGACATTCACTTCATGCCGGACGAGGCGGCCGCGGGGCGCTGGATCCGCTGGGCGGCGCGCCGGGCAGATCGCCTGGTCGGAGTGTCGCAGCCACTGGCAGAGCGCCTGGGGGAGCTGTCGGACGGCGGCGCCGTTCTCGCGGCGCCGAATGGTGTCGATACAGCACGGTTTCGGCCTGCTAATTACCACGCCTTTCGCCAACGGAAGGGTGTCGAGGGTTTTGTCGTACTGTCGGTCGGCAATCTGCTCGAACTGAAAGGGCACCACCTGGCGATCGATGCGATTGCCGGCATACCGGAGGCAACATTGCTGATCGTCGGCGAAGGGCCCCGGCGGCGCCAGCTCGAGCAGCTCGCTTCCGCCTGGGGAGTAAAGGACCGTGTGCGTTTTCTCGGCGGAATGCCGCAGGACGAGCTGGTCGACTGCTACAGCGCCGCCGACGTGCTGGTCCTTGCCTCCAGCAGCGAAGGCTCGCCCAACGTGGTGCTGGAAGCGCTTTCCTGCGGTACGCCAGTGATCAGCACGGTCGAACATGCCGTGCCGCCCGGGCCGTCGGCCCGCGACGTCACGCACGTCGAACGTTCGGCGATGGCCATACGAAAGTCCCTGCAGAACATGAGCCGCCTTCCCGCCATCCGGGAAGAGGTCCGGGAGCGGGCGCTGAGCCTTGGCTGGGCCGATACCTGTGATTTATTGCATGTACTTTACAGGTCGCTGCATGAAGCCCGCGCCGGAGAGTTCGCGTGAAAGTCCTGCACGTGCTGGACCACTCCCTGCCGATCCAGAGCGGCTACGCGTTTCGCAGCGCGTCCATTTTGCGGGCGCTCCATCGCGCGGGCGTCGAGTCGGCGGCAGTGACGAGCCCGAAGCACGATTCGCGGGACGCCGATACTCTCAACGGCATGACTTACGAGCGTGCCTGGCGCAAGCCGCTCGGCAGTGGCGTAGCAGGCCAGGTGGCCTGTGTCTCGCAAACCCGCGCCAGGTTGCGCGAACTCATTGCCGCGCACCGGCCGGACATTCTGCACGCGCATTCGCCCTGCCTGAACGGGCTGGCGGCGATGGGACTGGGCATCCCGCTGGTTTACGAGATCCGCTCGTCCTGGGAGGATGCCGCCGTGTCATCCGGTACGACGGCGGAAGGAAGCCTGCGCTACCGGATGTCCGCGCTGCTGGAGACGACTGTTGCACGGCGTGCCGACAACGTCGTGGTGTTGTGCAATGGCTTGCGCGACGAGTTTCAGCGCCGCGGTATCGTTGCCGGAAAAATCACGGTGATCGGCAATGCCGTCGATCGTTCGTCTTTTCGCAAGCCGGATGCGGCCGGGATAGCGGTGCTGCGCACTCGGTATCACCTTGAAGGAATGCAAGTTCTCGGCTTCTTCGGCAGTTACTTCGCCTGGGAAGGGCTCGACAACCTGGTTCGCGCGTTGCCGTTGATGCGGCAACGCAATGACAGGATTGCCGTTCTGCTGGCGGGAAGCGGGAACGAAGAAAACGCCTTGCGGGCGCTCGCTTACGAACTCGGCGTGGGCGAACATGTGCACTTTGCCGGCCGCGTCGACCACGACGAAATGCCGGACTACTACGGCCTCGCGGACATTATGGTGTTTCCGCGCCGAAAGATCCGCATCGCGGAAATGGTCACCCCGCTGAAACCTCTCGAGGCCATGCATTTCGGCTGCCTGGTGCTGGCATCCGACGTGGGCGGGCACAGGGAGCTGATCGAGGAGGGGCGAACCGGGATTCTTTTTGAGCCCGACGACCCGCGAGCACTGGCGGAAGCCGTAGTGGCCGCCGTTGGTGACGAGGAACGGGCAGCGGGCATCCGCCGGCGCGCAGAAAATTATCTCGAGGCCGAACGCTCCTGGGACAGAATGGCCGAGCGCTACGTGGAAGTTTACGAGCGCGCGATGGCGCGCGGCGCCGGCAAGGTGGCCGCGGCATGAGTGTCGCGGACAGCCTGCGGCGCACGGCCCTCGGCCTGCTGTCGCCGGCGGGCTCACGAGGCAGGCTCATGATCCTGTCGTTCCACCAGGTGCCGCGCGACGCCGATGAAATGGCGCCCGGTACTCCCCCGGCGGCGGTGTTTGAACAACAGATGCGCTGGGTCGCCGACTACTGCAACGTTCTGCCGTTGCCGGAGGCGGCTGCGAGGCTGGGCGAGGGCACGCTGCCCGCACGCGCGGCCTGCATCACCTTCGACGACGGCTATGCCGACAACGTGGAGGTCGCGGCGCCTGTTTTGCAACGCCTGGGTCTTTCCGCGACCTTCTTTATCACTGCCGGCGCGGTCGAGGAGGGGATCATGTGGAACGACCTGGTGATCGAGGGGGTTCGACGGGCAAACGGCGTGCTGGATCTGGGCGATCTCGGCCTGGGCATCCATGAACTTGCGGATGACGCCGCAAGGCGGGCTGCCGTTCCCGCTGTGATCGACCAATTGAAGTATCGGCAACTAACGCCGCGGCTGAATACTGCGCAGGAGATCTTCTCGCGCGCCACCGGCGAGGCTCCGCCACGCATGATGATGTCGAAGGCGCAAGTCGCTGAACTGGCGGAACAAGGCTTCGATGTCGGTGCGCATACCATCAACCACCCAATCTTGAAGGAACTTACCGCGGACGAGGCGCGCCGCGAGATTGAGGAAAGCCGCGACTGGGTGCGCAATGTGACCGGCGAGATGCCCCGCTCGTTTGCCTATCCAAACGGCCGCCCCGGCATCGACTTCGAGCCGGAGCACGAAGACATGGTGGAAGAGGCGGGTTTCAGCGTGGCCGTGAGCACGCAATGGGCCTGCGCCAAAAAAAGCGACCCGGCCTTTGCCCTGCCTCGCTTCACGCCCTGGGAGCGCGAGCGCGGTGCGTTCTGGCAGCGGCTGGCGAAAACAGCGATACAAAGTTACACCGGCGGCGGCTGAGCCCCCAGCTGATACCAGACATCAAAAAAACTCCGCCAACGGGGCGGAGCTCTTTTTTGACCCGGCTTTACTGAGCTCAGGCTTTGCGTCTGCGTCTGGCGAAACCCATCCCTGCAAGTCCGAAGCCCAGAAGCGCGAGAGTGGCGGGTTCGGAGACCGATACAGCGTCCGAGTAGGATGCGACAAAACGCATGTCGAGGTGACTAAATTCGCTCCAGAACGCACCGCTAGGTCGGTCGGAAAGCCACCACGTGCCATCGGCATATAAATTCGAACCAAAGTGGACGGTGTCGCTGATGCTTCCGAGATAATCGAAATAGACCGCATACACAATTCCGGCGCTTAAGGAGACATTCGGCAAAATCTCGTTAAAGCCGCTGCTCCAGCTTTCGGTCGTGCTCCACAGTGTGGTGCCGGGTCCGCCGGCCCACTCGACTATCGAGACCTGATGGGTGTGAACCTGACCCAGCCACCAGCCGAAGGAGTCCAATGTGACGTCAGTCTCGAAGACCAGGGTTTGTGCGCTCCGATCCCATCCGCTGTTGATATCGCCGGTGCTTGTTGAATTGTCGATCAGGCCGGCATTTCCGATTAGCGGCGCCATGACGAGCAGTGCGGCCAGAGTCCTTGCTACTTGTTGCATTCCATTTTCCTAAAGTGATTTCTTTCCAAGACGTGTGATGCAGATCTCGTGCCAGAAATAAAAAGAGAAGGTGCAAGAAGGAGATAGGGTTGGCAGGCAAGGGATGCAAACACGCGATCGTAAAATGCATCGACATCATCGACGTTAAGGTAACGTTTGGTTGCTTTTGTTAACAAGACATCGATGAGTTAATAACGGCCGGTGTGCGCTGCCAGCCACGCCTCCAGCATCGCCAGGTCCCAGATTGCGTAGCCGAAGTAGGACGCATGGCCTTCGCGATGCTGCGCGATCAGGTGATCGATGAAATGCGCGGCAATGATACGGCGTTTTTTCAGGTCGGCGAGGTAGGAGTAAATCATTTCGGCCAGCGCGGCGTCGCTTTTCAGCCATAAGCCGAACGGCAAGCCAAAACCCTGCTTCTTCTTCGCGATGATTTCTGCCGGCAGAAAATCCGCCATGGCCTTCTTGAAGAAGTGCCGCAGCTCCATGCCCTTGATCTTCATCTCGGGTGGCACACGCAAAGAGAGATTGATGACATCAGGATGCAGCATCGGGTAGGACACCCGCACACCCGCCAGCTCGCACATGGTTCCTACCTTGCGCAGGTCGTTGTCCGCCAGAGTGAATTGCCAGTCGTACCAGAGCATACGTTCCAGGCGATTGTCCGACGGGGCCGACTCCCATACTTCGCGCATGCGCTTGAGCGGGGCCTGCCTGTCGATGGAGGCGGCAAACTCTGGATCGAGCATTTGTTCGCCGCCTTCGCGATACATAAAATTCCAGGATTCGAAGCGGTCCGGCAGGGGAATGCGCGCCTGGTCGACGTAGCTACGCAGCTTGGCGAGCGGCATGAACTGCCCTTCGGGTGAAAAAGGGCTAACGAGCGGCTCGATGACGCTTCGCCGCAACCAGGCGGGGATGTGCTTGTAGGCTTCGAACACGCCATGGCGAATATAGCGCTCGTTGCCGCCGAACAATTCGTCCCCGCCGTCGCCGGCCAGAAGGTGGCTAATTCCGTTCTCCGCCGCCAGTTTGGCGCAAAAGTAAGTCGGTGCGGCTGAGGAATTGCCGAAGGGTTCGTCATAGGCGGCAGCGATGCGCGGAAACGCTTCGACGATATCTGCCGGGCGCATCTGGTGCTCGAGAGGCTGGCAGCTGAAATGCTTGTTGGCGGTGCGAGCGAAACGGAGCTCGTCGTAATCCGCCTCACCGAAACCGACAGTAAAGGTGCGTGCCGGTCCATCCTGGATGCCGGCGAGGGTCCCGGTGACGCTGGAACTGTCGAGACCGCCGCTGAGGAATGTGCCGGTGGCTTTATCCACGCCGCTGGCCGTCACTCCGGCCGCCAAACCTTCCCGCAGCGAACGCTTCAAATTGCCGAACTCGCTGGCGCGGGCATAGTTGTAGGTCGGGCTCCAGTAACGCTCGAGGATGACGCGCCCATCGTCGAATTGCAGCGCGGTTGCCAGCGGTAGCTTTGAGATCCCCGCATACACTGTCCTTGGCGCGGGCACCATGTGCATGAACAGAAAATCGTACAGGGCCTGCTGGCGTAACGAGGCCTCAATGCCCGGAAATCCCGCCACGGCTGTCGCCGATGTTGCAAAAACGAGTCCTTCCGGATGCGGCGCCCAGGTAACGCG
>JBBDSK010000142.1:0-6770 GCA_040904985.1 Woeseia sp.
CTGGCCACAGGCGTCTGAGTGCGCTAACTGCCCGGACTGGCGGCTATGGCGAGTGGCCAACCCGAAAATCAAAAAGTGGCGGCTAAAGTAGCCAACTGAAAAAATGAGATCGAAGGCGGTGGGGACGGACTCTTTTTTGAGTTTTTCTACAGCCTCGTTACACGACCTGACCCCGCGACCCTCTGTCGAGAGTTTGATTGGCATCCAGGAACGGGCGCTCAAGACTGGGCATTCAATAATGGCCATTTCGGTGTTCTCGGCCCGATATGTGGTAATCTATCCTATTGATCCCACCGCTTAGTGGGGATCGTCCTGGCGATCGGTAACCTCTTCCGAAAATCACGATAAAGCTCCCTCTAGGTCTAGATTTTGCTCAAGGAGTTATCATGTTCTCAGTTTCCTCTGGCCCGCCCCGGGCCAAGTCCGTCTCGACCCTGACTTCGCCGGTAAATCCGCTGCTGCCGGCCCACCAGAACCTGCCCCCTGCCGTGGTCACACAGCCTGTTCCCGCCGCAACGTGCGCCGTTGTCGCGCTGCCAGGGCAGGCCAAAACAGCGATCGTCTATTGCGAAGGCAACTTCGGTGCGATTGACGGAAAAACCGCTAATGGACTGGTTCGGCATTCGGAGCAGTATCGAATCCTGTCGGTGATCGACAGCGAGAAGGCCGGTTGCGATTCCGGCACGCTGCTCGACAACATGGCCAACGGCATACCTGTTTGTCGCGATCTTTCCAGTGCACTTGCCCTGGCCGATAATCTGCCGGACTTTTTCATCTTCGGTATGGCGCCTGTCAGCGGGAAGTTGTCGCAGGATGAGCGTGGCTTGATGCTCAGCGCCATCCATAGGGGGATGAATGTCGTCAACGGACTGCACGAGTTTCTCGGCGATGACCCCGAGTTCCAGGCGGCAAGTGTCGCCAGCAACGTTCAGATCATCGACATCCGCAAGCCGCGCGCTAAAAATGACCTGCGCCTGTTCAGCGGGCGTATCCATGAAGTGACTTGTCCGCGAATCGCGGTACTGGGCACGGATTGCGCGATCGGCAAGCGCACCACGGCCACGCTGCTTGCGCGCGCGCTCAACGATGCCGGTCTGAAGGCGGTAATGGTCGGCACCGGGCAGACCGGGCTGATCCAGGGCGCGCGCTATGGTGTGGCGCTGGACGCGGTACCTTCGCAGTTCTGTGCCGGTGAACTCGAGGCGATCATCGTCGAGGCATTCGAGATCGAGCAGCCCGATGTGATCATCATCGAAGGACAGGGTGCGCTGAGTCATCCGGCCTTTTCGACCACCTCGTTCATACTGCGCGGCAGTTGCCCGGATGCGGTGGTGTTGCAGCACGCACCGGGACGAACCTCGCGCTGCGACTTCGAACAAATGCCCATGCCGTCGCCGGCCAGTGAGATCAACCTGATCCAGACCTTTTCCGACACCCGGGTCATTGGCCTGACAATCAACCATGAGCACATGAGCGAGAGCGAGATCGATGGGGCAATCGTGAAGTACGAATCCGAACTTGATATCCCCACGACCGATGCACTGACCCGTTCGCCCAAGCGGCTGCTGGACATGGTCTTCGCGGCATTTCCCGAACTCGAACAAAAACTGCTCGCCGAGGCCGAATGACCACGCCCCGGCTGGATGTCGATCTAGACAGGATAGAGTACAACGCTCGCGCGCTGGTCGAACGACTGGCCGTGCGCGGTATTTCGGTTACCGGGGTGACCAAGGCAGCGCTCGGATCTTCCGAGATTGCCAGCGCGCTGCTGCGTGCCGGTGTGAGCGGGCTCGGCGATTCGCGCATCGAGAATATCGAGGCCATGCGTCACGCGCAGGTCGCCGCACCCATGACGTTGATCCGTTCGCCGATGCTCAGCCAGGCCGACCGGGTCGTGCGATCGGCCGAAGTCAGCTTCAATACCGAGCTGACCGTCCTCACCCGGCTGTCGAGCGCGGCGCGCCAGGCCGGACGATCGCACGCGGTCATGCTTGTGGTCGAGCTCGGCGACCTGCGCGAAGGCATCATGCCCGCGGATCTCGAAGACATGGTGCGGGCGGTGCTGCGGTTGCCGAACATCACTTTGGCGGGTATCGGGGCCAACCTGGCCTGTCACGGCGGGGTTGTGCCCGACGAAAACAACATGGCCGAGCTTTCGGCGCTGGCCGAATCGATCGAACGTACCTTCGACATGCGCCTGGCGCTGGTTTCCGGCGGCAACTCGGCCAACCTGGATTGGGCGCTGAGCGGTGGGGATACGGGCCGGGTCAACAACCTGCGGCTCGGCGAGGCCATCCTGCTCGGTTGCGAGCCGCTGTACCGTCGGCCGATAGACGGCCTGTACACGAATGCGATCACGCTGGTCGCCGAGGTCATCGAGTCAAAGACCAAGCCGGCGCGGCCCTGGGGGACAATCGCCCAGACCGCCTTCGGCCAGGCGCCGTGGGTTGCGGGTTCGGGCCGCATCCCGCGCGCCATTCTCGCGCTCGGCCACCAAGACGTCGACCCGTCGGGAATCGTGCCGCCTTCGTGCATCCGGATACTGGGCGCCAGCGGCGACCATCTCATCGTGAGCTCTGAAAACGGCGACCCCGCAGTTGGCGACGAGATCAGATTCGGGCTGAATTACAGCGCCCTTGTCCGCGCGATGACGTCGCCGTTCGTACTCAAGGTCATGAATCGGCAGAGCGTGGACAATCGCCGTCAATGCACGCTACACGACCTGCCCCCCCTGAAAAGAACTCCAAGCACTGCCTGATACCCGGTGGTGCGCTGAGGCAAAGCGGGCAGTGGCAAGCGGCCACCAGCACCTATCTGTTTCCGGTCAAAGCCCTCTCGCGTCACTTTCGGGGCCGTATGGTCAGCTTGTTGCGTCAAGCAGAGCAGGCCGGCGAACTCGACCGAGTGACCCGACCGGGCGAAGTGGACCGGCTGGTGAACTACTCGGAGCTAAAGGCACCGAGCTTCGGCAGCCTACGTGATGTCAGGCTGCTTTCTTTTTTTGACGCACCACTCGTTGCACTAGCGGCATTCGCCGCTGGCGTCTTACGAGGGTTGCGGTACGCCCCTGGTCGAAGCACGTTTTTCTGTGCGCCGACCAACTCCGTTCCAGAGTGTTGAATCAGTTGTATTGCACGCTTGCGTGGATGAAACGCTCAGTGCCGATAAAGCCTTTCATTACCTAGTGCGGTTGCTGCACCTGGCCAAGAAAAGCGACCGTCAGGACAGCCTTGGCCGGTACGTGCTGAACGCCATTGAAAACGGCACCACGCCCAGCCTGCTGCAGTGTGAAGCCCGCTTCCTGCCAACAACCCGGGCCTTGCCTGACTTCACCGTGCAACAGCATGCTCTGGGTGACTACCAAGCGTTGCTGCAGGCCGGAGGTCACCATGACTGAACACAACGCCTCGCTGCCACTAATGTTGAAACACCTGCGCCTGGGCTGCATGAAAGACCACTGGGAGAGCCTGGCCGACAAGGCCGTAGTAGAGCACTGGCGACCGGAACAATACCTGAGTGAACTGTGCGCCCGTGAGCTGGCCTCCCGGGAAGACAAGCGCCTGCAGCGCTACCTGAAGGAGGCGGCCTTGCCGCCGGGCAAGCAGCTCGGCAGCTTTAACTTCGAGATGCTCGGCGGCGTCACTCGCCCCCACATCGCCCAACTGGGTCAGCCGGGGTGAGAACCTGTTGCTGTTCGGCGCCAGCGGCATCGGCAAGACCCACCTCGCCAGCAGCATCGGCTACGGGCTGGTGGAGGCCGGCATCCGGGTGCGCTTCATGGCCGCCACCACACTGGTTCAGAGCCTGCAGAGGGCGAAAGAGGAGCTGCGTCTGACAGAGGCGCTGGTGCGCCTGGATAAGTACCCGGTGCTCGTCATGGACGACTTAGGCTATGTGCGCAAAACCGAACAGGAAAGCAGCGTGCTGTTCGAGCTGATCGCCCACCACTATGAGCGTTACAGCCTGGTGATCACTTCCAACCAGGACTTCGAGCACTGGGACAAGTTGTTCGAGGATACCATCATGACAGTGGCCGCCATCGACCGGCTGGTGCACCACGCCACCATCCTGCAGTGCGAAGGTGAGAGCTACCGGAGGAAGGCCTCCCTCAAGAAACAGAGGTCATAGGATCGGCGTCAACCGGCCAAGATAGTTAACGCTAGATAGAGGATGAATGGTCGGTGGTCTGGATGGTAGGCTACTATCTCGATATGCGTTACATTCGACCCAGGATCAGCGGTATAAATCCCAGGAGCTCATAATGAAGCGTGACATGGAATTAGTTCGGGAAATTCTCCTAAAGCTAAATGAGTACGAAAACGGTTTCGCACCGAATAGTTTCGAAATCTCTGGCTATTCTGACGAACAAGTTGGGTACCACTGCTTCTTGCTTAATGAGGCAGGATTGATCGAAGCTGCTGATGTCTCTTCATCCAGCACCCCAAGCCCCTATGGCATTCCAATCAGGATGACGTGGGAGGGCCATGAATTTATCGAGAATGCTCAAAACGATAAAGTTTGGGTGCAAACCAAGGAGGCTGTAGCGAAGCTCGGAGATGTGTCTTTCTCAGTCTGGGCCAGCGTTCTTTCTCAAGTTGTTCTCAGCAACTTGGGGCTAAACAGTTAACTAGTCGCAGCAGTACGCGGTCGATGGCCGCCGGACGCCCTTTCCATGGCTCCCTCGGCGCCCTTTCAAGGTCGCCGCTGTGTTTCGGCGTTATACCGCAGTTATGGAGTACCTGTATGCCAACCAAAGAGCGGTGGAAAATCGAAATCCCGGACGGGTATAGGATCTTCGAGAAGGAATTTCCTATAGCTGGAATTCAGCACCATAAGCGGAATTTCCTTAAGATCGTGAAGTAGGGAAACGTTGAATTTCGGATGGAAGCAGAACCCAGCAACCAGCCCGATCCGAATGCAATAGCTGTTTTCGGTGCTCGCAAATCCCTCTTCGGTCGCGTAGAGAAAAAGATTGGGTATATTCCGGCGGAGATTTCCTCCCAAATCGCTGACGCAGGGCTGTCTGGCCAAGCTGTACTCCGGCCAAAGTCTCTCTACATCAGCGATGATGGATATGTTGATCTAAAATTCGACCTGTTAGGGCCAAAAGAGCTGTATGAACAATACTCAAAGGTATAACCAATCGGTCAACCGGACGCCAAAAGCGTGGCGCTTTTGGTTCCCTCTGCTGGCTGCTCCGGCGACGGTTACCTCAGCGTTATGAATATGGCTGATATGGTTGTGGTGCGACAACACCAATCGAACTATCCGAATCCGGTCTGCTTTGAAGTCGGAGATGTACTGTTTGTTGGAGAGAGGGATACCGAATATGTCGGCTGGGTGAAAGTTACTGACCCAAAAGGCTTTGTCGGCTGGGCACCACTCGAATATATCGAGTCACTGCTGTCCCACAAATATCTACTGGTATCGGCGGGTTGAATAGCTCGATCAGGTTCCTGCGCTCAAACCAGTTCAGCTGTAGTAGCTGTACTATTCGTGATGCTGCTTGAGTCAGACTGTTTTTCCACTTAAAGAAGTGAATCAACAAGTAAGTGCACAGCGCTACCCAGATCTGAGTCAAGACCGCGTTCTTGCTGGTTCCTATGAAAGACTTTATTTTCAGGTTCTGCTTGATCCACTTGAAAAAAAGCTCGATCTGCCAACGGTCTTTGTAGATATCCGCGATGGTTCTTGCGGCAAGCTCGGTATGGTTGGTCAAATAGTAGTACTGCTTACCCGTTTCACGGTCTTTGTATCCAACCCGGCGAAGCTTGCCCTGATACACGGTCCCTTTTTTCGAGGTCAGTTCAATCAAATAGTCGCTGGTAATGCCGTCCTTCTGATTGACCTTGAGACGCTTTACTACCAGGTATTGCATATTTCGCTTGGCGCGAGTCACAAAGTAGATGCCCTGATCATTCAGATCATTAAACCATTGATAGTCGATGTAGCCTCGATCCATCGTCAAGATACTATCTTTGGGTAGCTGGACTTTCCGACCGACCTTGACATCATGTGTCTTTCCGTCCGTGATATCAACGAAAGCCGGTATTAGTCCATCATGGTCCAACACAGTGTGAATCTTAACAGCACCTTTCCTAGATCTGAAATTTGCCCAAGGGAAGACGCTCAAACACAGATCGATCGTTGATGCATCCATCGAGTACAGTTTGTTGTGAAACTTGAATGAATGCTTTCCCGCCATAGGGCTACAGCGCTTAAAGAGTTGATAGAAAAGATCCTGGTACAGTTGCTAAGGCTGTTCTTGATTAACCCGGCTGAAGCTGCTGCGTGAGAGGATGCGAATGCCAATATTGAACAGCTTGTTCCGCTGAGCTTTAAAGTTCTCGACAACATCGCGAATACTGGAACGGCCGGTAACTTGAAGTGTTAGCAGTAGGACAAATTGATCAAATCGAGAGAACTTGCAAAATGTTTGCCCTGTGTGATGAGTCCTTGCTAGCTGGTCAAACTCTGATTTTGAAACAAGTTTTAGAAATTGGGCGACGATTGTATTAACATGTGCCATGGGCTTAGATTTCCAGGTTAGTTTTTTTTGTTGTGGTGACATAATCTTACCAACCTTTTGATTTCTAAGCCCTTTTTATTTCCCTAACTGTGGGACAGCAGTGATATATAATCAGTTCTACAGTTCAAGATTTTCGGAATACTACCAATGCCTGCGCCCATAGTTATTGCTCTCACGGATGAAGAACGTCAAGAGTTTCACCGCTGCTGTCGAAGTGGTAAGACGCCGGCTAGACTTAAAG
>JBBDSK010000143.1:0-6753 GCA_040904985.1 Woeseia sp.
CAGCTTATTGGCAAAACGGCGCACATGATCCATCGCCTGGATCCTTCGATCCCGGCCAATATCGCCAGCCGCGTGAGAATACGTCTCCGTCACGACTTTTTCGCTGGCGGGTATGCGCGTTCCAACCAGGAAACGGAAGCCGCAATCGCTTTCGCGAGAGAAGAACTTGACCTGCAACTGGAAGAAACATACACCGGCAAGGCGATGGCGGCCGTATTGCAGGACTTCGGCGATCAGCAGACGCGACGTCAGCAGTTCCTGTTCTGGAATACCTACAATTCCGCCGCGCTGCCTGTCGACGAGGATGCTGCAATCAGCGGAGATGCATTGCCGTCGGAATTTTTCGGTTACCTGTCCTGAGGACGAAGACCGTCCGGACCGCCGTCGTTTTCGCGGCGCTTCCGCTCGTCATTGGCAACGTCTGACTCGGCTCCCTTTTGTTCGATTTCGGCGAGCATCAGTGTCAGCCAATTGGTAAGCGGCACCGGCTTCGCTCCTTGCTGCGCAGCCGTTTCCCCGGCGCTTCCTTTGCCTTCGGACCTGCCAGCTTTTTTCGCACCGGTCTTCACTCGCTCAAACCGTTTCCGGCAGAAGGCCCGTCAGGGCCGTCGTCTCCGCTGTTCGACGAGCCGCCCACTGCGTCGGCCGGTGCATCGAGAAGTTCACGCACTTCCGCCAGCGTGGGTACATCCGGGTCCGGCTGCACGGTGTTTCGCACCACCCGCGCCCTGCTGTAGATCTCGAATGCATCGGCCTCCCGCAGCCGCACGGGAACCCCCGCGGCTTCGCTTGCTATCGCCCTTGCATGGTTTTGCTCTTTCTCGCTCAACAGAGCGGCAGATTCGCTATCGATGCTGCCCAGCAGTTTCTGCAACCGCTCGTCTGCCGCAATCGCGTCGTCTTCCAGCGGCGCGTGGCCCTCGAAATAAAGCTCGCCATCGCGACGGCCGACCAGGTACGGCTCATTAATAATGGTGACCGGCTCGCCGATTTCGATGATTGAATAAAGTCGTTCAATGTTTTCCGGGTAAAGGCGAATGCAACCATGGCTGACGCGCATGCCGACACCGTAGGGCTTGTTCGTGCCGTGAATGAGATAGCCCGGCATGTCCAGTTGAAGCACATGGCGCCCGAGCGGATTGTCGGGACCCGGCGGTACGATCGACGGCAGCGGATCACCGGCTTCCGCATGCTCCTGCCGCACCGACCATGGCACGTACCAGGTCGGATCGGTCGCCTTTGCCACAACCCTGGCCGCACCCAGCGGTGTTTCCCATCCGACGCGTCCGATCCCGATCGGATACGTCAGTACCTGTGCCGACTCTCCCGCGCTGGCTTGTGGAAAATAGAACAGCCGCTTCGAAGCAAGATTCAGCACGACCCCTCGCCTGTGTCCCTCCGGCAGGATGTATTGCGTCGGCAGCAACACGGCTGTGCCTTCCCCGGGCAGCCATGGATCGACCTCTGGGTTCGCAGCAACCAGCTCGTCGTAGCCCAGACCGTACTCACGCGCCAGATCCGAAAGCGTGTTATCGGCGTTTGTGAAAACAATCTGCGGCTCGCCGACAACCCTCTGATCCGGCGACTCGAGAACAAAGTAGTTGCGGCTGATCGGTTCGAGCTGCGGGCGCCTGGCAAGAGGCGCCACAGCGGTAGCGCGAGTAGATGACTCCGCAACTCCCGCTCGCGCGCCCATAAAATCCTCGATCGTAGCGCAGCCGGAAATGGCGACGGCAGCTAGCGAGAACAGAATGCGGGCGGGTGCGCGTGTCGGAAAGGCCATGGTATTTCTTTGTCTGGTTGGCGAAGAATGCCGACGAAGAGGCTGGTCGAGCGTCTTGCCAAGAACCCGGCGTCGGACGACCTAGTGTCGCAGAAAAGCCCCCCGGACTCTAATGTGGGCAAAAGCAGACGGTGACTGCGCGCTCATACGCGTCCGGCCTTCAGCGCGAGCGGCCAACGCACTTCGCGGGTTCCCGTGCCCCAGACGGAGCAGAGCGCCGGCTCGATGCTGTCGACAGGATCGCGGCCGCGCTCATCGAGATACCGCTGGCTGGCGGACCAGGTTCGCAGGTAGCCCAGCATCTGCTGCACGGACCACCTTGCCGTCATCTCGAACTGCGGCACGGCAATCGCAGGCATGGGAAATTGGATACTGCGATAGCCGTCTTCAACCATCCGCCGTTCAGGTGGCCAATACGGGTCGAGCTTCTGGTACAGCTCGTGAATGAGCGCATCGGCCCGCTTTTCTACCGCGCAAAGTTCATAGCTCCACGCAGCGAGCACTCCGCCCGGCACGAGCACGCGAACCGCCTCCTCGAAAAAGCGGTCGATGTCGAACCAGTGCAATGCCTGCGAGACCGCGATCAGATCGGCCGATTTGTCCTGAAGCCCGGATTCCTCCGCTGGCGCGACACGGTAATCGAGTTGTGGATGACGGGGAGCCAGTTCTATCTGCGCGGCACTGGCATCGGTTGCGATGATGCGGTCGAAATAAGCGGCAAGCGCGAGCGCCGTCTGACCATTACCCGTTGCGCAATCCCAGGCGACGTTCCTCAGTCCGCAACAGTCGGCGACGAAGCGGATGAGAGCAGGCGGGTATGCCGGCCGCCAGGCGGCGTAGCTCTTCGCATGCCCCGAGAAATGATCCTTGAATGACAGAGCCGGGAAACCCTCAGCGAGCGCAGTTCGGTTCCTTGCCCCTGGCCTTTGCTTCGTTGTAATAGGCCAGCGCGGTCGGGAATTGGGAGACGAGCGATTCAATGCGCGTATCGCCGGAGGGATGGGTAGACATGAACTCCGGCACTTTGCTTTCATTTTTTTCCGCCATATTCTTCCACAGCGTCACGCTTTCCCTTGGATCAAAGCCGGCTTTCGCCATGTACTCCAGCCCGATGACATCGGCTTCGGTTTCCTGCTTGCGGCTGAAAGGATTCATGATGCCCAGTGCCGCACCGGTCCGTAGCGTCTGCTGTGCCGCCTGCGTCTGTCTTGCGTAACCGCCACCGAGTAAAATTGCGGCAATATCGATACCGACGTTCGACACCGAGGCTCGCGACGCCCGCTCGTTTGCATGCTTCGCCGTGACGTGCGCCACCTCGTGACCAATAACAGCAGCCAGCTGGTGCTGAGTCTGTGCCACGGTCAAAATGCCGCTGAATACGCTGATCTTGCCGCCTGGCAACACGAACGCGTTGATGTCCGGCTGGTCGATTACGGCCAGTTCCCAGTACATTGCCGCGGCGTCTTCGTCGAGTTCATCGACGATGGCATTGGCGACACAGGCGACGTAGTCGATCGTGCTCCGCTCCCTGACCAGCGGCATCTGCTCGCGAATCATATCGAACTGCCGCTGCCCTTCCGCTGCCAGCGCCGCGTCCGATTTGAGTACGAGTTGACTGCGACCGGTGGGCGAGGTCGAGCAGGCCGCCAGCGCAGCGAGGCAAGCCGCAAGCACTGTCGCCGTGAGCCTGCCGTTAATTTTCAGCTTGTTCATTCGCCTCCTTCCACATGGCCCGCATTATAACCGACCTGCTTGCTGAGACAGGATATCCGGCAACGGGTTCCCGGATGCCGGCCCCGGAAGTTACTGAAAACTTCCGACTTTTGGCAAGCTCGACGAAAGCCCGGATCAGCGCGGCAATCGCGACTCGAAGCGCCGTCGCCAGCGCGCGCCGTCGAGCTTCTCCAGCACGTCGTCGATATTGCCCATAAGCCTTTTCTGGAGCGGCTTTCTGACCTTGTAGCTGACGCGGTACAGGTCGCGCTCCCTGGCGAGATCGGCCAGCAGGGCATCGCTTGTCTTCAGTTCGTCTGCAAGACCCAGTTCCAGAGCGCGGGTGCCATACCAGTGTTCCCCGGTGGCCACTTTTTTCAGATCGAGGCCGGGCCGATACCGGCCGACCGCCGACTTGAAAAGGTTGTGGACGTCGTCCAGTTCCTGCTTAAGCTTCTCGCGGTCGGCATCTGTGTTCTTGCCGAACATGGTCACAGTGCGCTTGTAATCCCCAGCCGTGATCTGCTCGAAATCGACGCCGTGGCTGTCGAGCATCCTGTTGAAATTGGGCAACTGCGCGATCACGCCGATCGACCCGAGGATCGCGAACGGCGCGGCAATGATCCGGTTGGCGACACAGGCCATCAAATAGCCGCCGCTGGCTGCGACCTTGTCCACGGTCGCGATCAGCGGGATGTTGCGGTCGCGTATGCGGGCCAGCTGCGAGGCACCGAGGCCGTGTTCGTGGACCACGCCGCCGTAGTTTTCCAGCCGCAGGATGACCTGGTCGCTCTCGTCCGCCACTTCAAGAATCGCGCTGACTTCCTCGCGCAGGGACTGCACCGCGCTCGCTTTCAGGTCGCCGCGGAAATCGATGACAAAGCTCCGCGGCCGCTTCTCGTCCGCTTTCGCTTTTGCCTTTTCACGAGCCTTATCCGCTTTGGCCTGCGCCTTCCAGTCGCGCTTCCCCAGCACGGCTTTCTTCACCACTGCTGCACGCGAGCGATATTTCTTGTTGATACTCTCGACGTCCAGGCTTTCGCGCCCGCTTGCCTTCCGGCTTGCCGCGGCACCCGCGCCGATGATCAGTATGACGGCGCCCACGATGGTCACGGCCTTCAGAAGAAAAAGGCCGTACTCCGCTAAAAACTCAGTCATGACAGGTTCGGCTGCGCCCGCCGGCGTTCAGACCGCGATACCGACATTGTTTTTCTGCAGCACCCGATCCGCCCGGTAGCTCGAGCGAACAAGCGGGCCCGCCACCACTTCAACGAACCCCTTGTCGAGCCCCTCCCTGCGGTAGGCCTCGAACTCGTCCGGAGCGACATACCGTTCGATCGCCAGGTGGTTCGGGGTCGGCCGGAGGTATTGCCCGAGCGTCAGAATGTCTACGCCAGCGTCACGCAAGTCGTCCATGGTCTCCATTATCTCGTGGTCCCGCTCACCCAGCCCGAGCATCAAACTCGTCTTTGTCAGAATATCCTTGCGATACTTCTTCGCGTGCGCCAGCACGCCTACCGTCTGTTCGTAGCCGGCGCGCGGGTCCCGGACTGGATGGGTCAGTCGTCTTACCGTCTCAACATTCTGCGCAAAAACGTCCAGGCCGGAATCGAGCACCTTTTCGACCTCTGTTGACACGCCATCGAAATCCGGCGTCAGCGCCTCTACCGCCGTCTGTGGATTGAGCTTCTTGATGGCGCGGACGCAGGCGGCATAGTGCGAGGCACCTCCGTCTGGCAGGTCGTCCCTGTCCACCGAGGTGATGACGACATAGGCAAGATTCATGAGTTTCACCGCGCGAGCGGTGTTCTCCGGCTCTTCCGTGTCCAGCCAGCCGCGCGGGTTTCCGGTATCGACGGCGCAAAAGCGGCATGCCCGGGTACAGACGGAGCCCAGGACCATGATGGTGGCGGTGCCATGATTCCAGCACTCACCGATGTTCGGGCACATCGACTCCTCGCAAACCGTGCTGAGACGATGCTCCCGCACGGTCTGGCGCACCGAGGAAAAATTCGCTCCCGCAGGCATCGGCGCCCGGAGCCACCTGGGCTTGTTGCCAAGCACCAATTCCGGCCGGTCACGGCGCGCTTTCACCCCGTTTTTTATCGCCGGGAATCCGGCCGCGGTATTGTATTTTCGGCCGCTTTCGACAGCGACAGGAATGCCGCGGAAGCTCGCGCTTCTGCCCTCGCTGCCGCTGCTGACGTCTTTTTCGGAATCGCTCACGTCGAGTGATTTCGGCACATCCGGCTCCGGAATAGTGAAAGACGGCCATTTTCGCATGACCGGCAATGCCGGCGAAAGTCCGCGACGAGCGGGTCAAAAAAAAGTCCCGGCGAAGCCGGGACGAAGAGAGGAAAAATGCGCCAGCAGTAAAGCGTTCAGTGCAGCCGCGCCCAACTCAGTAACTTTACGGAGCTGAGCCGCAAATCGAAGTTTTTCGCCAGAATGGCCTCGATGTCGGTTACATCCGAATTCCGGTCCGTCGGCTCGTTGAGTTCGATCACGCCGGAGAACTCGTTGCCGCCGCGGAAATGGTCGTCGGTCAGGCGAAACTGGGTGTAATACTTCACGGACATGAAACCAAGCCTACCCCGGCGGTCAAAGTGGGTCTGTGAGCCAAAGCACAAAGATCAGCTGCCGGAAAGGGTAAATTCCGCAGAACGGTGAAGGGGGTCACACCGGGCGCAACACTTTGGCTGGCGTATGTATTATGGTCTCCTGGCGCGCGCAGTTCGCGCTCGCCGCACCGCGCGACCAGACAGCGCGGAGGGGGTCCGGGGGGCAAAAGACGACCCGATCGGGACGTGTGCGTGATGATCGCTCGGCGGCTCACGCTACTACAACTTATTGTTTTTGAATTGGAATTTACAAAATGGCCTGCAAAAACACTTTTTTCAAATGGGGCTCGTTCGCGCCCCTGATGCTGCTCACAGTCGCTGCTCTGGCTCAGAACGAGCTGCGTGAGACGTTTTTCAAGAACGCCGATGCCGCACTGGCGGCGGCGGATGCCACCAACGCCCGGCTTCTTTCGCCCAAGAACTACCAGGACGGTATGAAGGACTACGAGGCGGCCGAAAACGGTCTGGAGCGCGGCCGAAACATCGAGTACGTCCGCAGCAAGGCTGCTGCTGCAACCGCACATTTGGAGGACGCGGCCAAAACCGCCGCCCTGGCGAAAACCGTCCTGTCGCAGTCCATCAAGAGCCGCCAGGATGCGGCCAACGCGCGTGCCACGGAGTTGTCCCGCGAAGTCT
>JBBDSK010000144.1:0-6748 GCA_040904985.1 Woeseia sp.
TGCCGCCACCATCATCGGCTGGTACATGAAGAGGGCTATACCATCGAGCGCCGTGACGATGGCCGGCTGTTGTTCTTCACGCCGACGGGCGTGCTGATCCCGCACGCGCCTGCAGCCACAGCAGCGCAGGCTCCGGTCGATGCCGTCAACGCGGCGCGGGGCGTGGACGTCTCCGCGGGAACGGCTGTGCCGCGCTGGACGGGGGACCGGATGAATCTCGGCATGGTCATCGACGGTTTGCTGCAGGCGGATGCGCGGTGGCGTGGGGCGCCAGGCGACATCCGATATGACGAGTCGAAGCGACACTCTGTTTGACGCATTCCGGAGCGATAGAGGCGCGGTCTGCCTACCTCGGCGCCTGCGGAGGATCGGCGGCAGATCCCGCGGCAGGGAAGGTTAAGCGGAGCATGCCACCGGCATAGCTCAACTGGGCGAGTTCGTTCGCACCCCCATTGCCTGCGACCAGCAGACGCGACGCGAAACCGAATGCTCGCCGCGCACCCTGCTGCTTTTCAATAGCGTAGCGTTCCTTCGCCGACGAAAACGGCTTCTCCTCCGATCTCCAGACGAGGTACTGCGGCGGCGATCTGCGACAGCGAAATGAAAATACGGCTGGGCCGCCCCATTCTCACACCCTGCAGGTTGAGCACGGCGCCGCTCGCGGGCACCGCATCCGGGCAGTACCGGGCGAGATAGGCACCCAACGGCCCGCTGGCGCCGCCGGTAGCCGGGTCTTCTGTTATGCCGAAGACCGGGGCGAACATGCGGCTGTATACAGTCGCATCGTCATCAGCCTGCTCAACCGAGAACAGGTAAACCGGGCACTCGTCGACATGCAGGTCTGTACAGAGTGCCTGCAATTCCTGTCTGTTCAGTACCGCGCGATCCACCGCGGCACGCGTCCTCAGAGGAATGAAAAGCAGAGATACTCCCGACGACAAGATCCGGGCCGGCGTTTCCGCTCCGGCAATGTCGGAGGCGGGCAGGGTCAAAATGCCGGCGAGCAGCGCGGCGTCGGAACAAGCCGGACCAAACTGTGGATACCTCTGCGCCATCCAAGCTTCCGATAGCTCGGACGCGCTCCACCGCAAGCCGATTTCCGTCGGACCCACACCCAGTTCGAGGACGATATTCGTCGTGCCGGGAGCGACCCGCCCGGCTCTTGCCAAGGCGAAGGCAGCACCGATCGTCGGATGCCCGGCCATCGGCAGTTCATTTTGAGGCGTGAAGATCCGCAGTCGATACCGCGCAGTCGAATCGCAATCCGAGCGGGCAAAGGCTGTTTCCGGCAGCGCGAACTCGTTGGCTATGCGTTGCATCGCATCCGTATCGAGCGAATCCGCATCGAGGATGACGGCGAGCTGGTTGCCGGCGAACACCTGGGGAGTGAATACATCCCAGCGCTGATAGTGCACTTCAGGCATAGTGGGTGCTTCAAGCGATCCGGCGCCAACCACGTGCCGGTGTCATTCGCGCCGGCGCTGCTGTTGGTGATTCCAGATGATGTGGCCGTTTGTCTGCATGGCGGCGGAAGCGGAGGTGGCTTCGGTCAGATTTCTTCACGTCGTGCTCGGTCGTGAACTCAAGTTACGCGGCTCCGGCCTACGGCTATTAGCGAAGCAGCTTGGAAGCAAGTAATTCGGGATCTTGCGTGGCAGGGACGACCGCTAGGATGTAGACAGCTTGGTCCGTGTGAGTGAAGAAAACCAAATACGGGAAGACATGAGTCACTGCCCGCCGTATCTCCGGTACTACTTCCTGATACGAAGCGGAATTCTCTGAAATGCGGACCAAAGTTGTATCGAGTTCCGTCAAAAAGCGCGCGCCGAGCCCGGATTGCCGTTCTTCGTACCATCCGTAGCCATCCTCGATGTCTGATTCGGCGCCCGGCTCGACAATCAGCCGTCGGCTCATTTATTCAGGAGCCGATTCTTTACCTCGTACCACGGTGAGCCGCCGTCCGGGTCGCTTCGGTGAGCCTCCAGTCGTTCTGCGAGAAGCTGCCGCGTCTCGGGCGTTAGTTGGATGGCCTCCGGCGTTTCAGCAATGCTTTCCCAGATCTCTGCTACAAGGCGCAGCCGGTCTGGGACCGGGAGTTCGAGTGTATCGAGAACTGAGATTGCCATAGGATTAACCGAATCGGAAAAGGGGACGCACTTATTTTCGGTTCATTTACCGTCCCTTGCTAGATTAGCACGCTGTATCGTAGCCGTGCGCGGTCGACGCCAAGCTAGCGTTACCAGCGCTTCCCATTTTGGTCAAGGAGGACCAGTAATGCCCAGGGTAGGTCGCTTACTCGTGCCGCACACCCCTCACCCTCTCGCTCAGCGCGGACACAATCGGCGCAGCATCTTCGCCGAGCACGACGATTACATCTACTACCTGGATACCTTGCAGGCGTTCAAGGTCGATTTCGGCGTCAAGGTCTACGCCTATTGTCTGATGACCAACCACGTCCATCTCGTGCTCGAACCTGGCGGCGACTGCGCTGCCATCGGCCAATTGATGCGTCGACTTGCAGGGCGACAGACACGCCTGGTCAATTCGCTGGAAAGTCGCGTTGGGACACTTTGGGCAGAACGTTACAAAGCGAGTCTAATCCAGAGTACGGACTATCTACTCGCGTGCTGCCGTTATGTCGAGCTGGACCCGGTGCGCGCAGGAATGACCTCAACGCCCGGTGAGTACCCGTGGTCGAGCTACCCTGCCAAAACATCCGGGCCCTGCCGGTGGGGAATGGTCTGGTGTGGTCCCGCATGTCAGACCGTGTGGAGGGCGGGCTAAACGCCCGTCCTTACCCAAATTTGGTTTCAAACGTTCGCCCTCATGAGAATCGCTAAATGTACTGACTTACCGCGGCCAATGTCATTGCCTTATGTTTGTAGAGTTCGTTGACTCCAGCGATGTCTTGTTTCTGTTCGCCTTCTGGGGTGAAGATTATTGTCGTCAAAAAGAATGGCGCAGTAGCTCTTGGCATCGCGAATGACGACCCGTTCAGGGTCAGCTATCTTAGCGCAAATCGCGCGAATGATTCGATGACCATTGAGCTCGTCTTCTGTCGTCTCGATACCGCTGGCATCCGGTTGCTCTGGAGCGCGCGAAGGCTGAGCGTCCACCTTCTCAGCAGCAGATTGTTCTGTATCCAGCGCGGATTTTAATCGGTCATTGACTCGGTCTCGAACGTACTCACGCAGAGCCTTTTGAACGAGGTTGGCGAAGTCTTCGCGTACCTGCTGAGTGAAGCGACCGGAATAAACTTTCGTAGTGAAGAGCCGCACCAGATCTTCACTGGGGTTCTCGAATTCTTTGCGAATCTCTGACATCAAAGCACGGTGATATTTGAGCTTATTTGCAGTGCCGATGATTGTTTCTAGATCAAATCCTGTACGGGTGAATTTCTTTAGTTCCTCAATGTCCGATTCTCCATGGGCGAGCAAATTGAACTCGAAGAACGGACGTTCATCCATGCGATTGGTGTTCTCAAGGTCTGAAAAGAACAGGTACTTAACCCCGTCTGTAAGAACTGCGAAACGCGCATCTGTAACCGAAAAGTACCTGAAAAGTTGACCTGCATGTTTTGCAGCAAGCTCAGCTCCCACTGGCTTACATTCGATGAGGATCATAATCTGGCCGTCGCGCTTGATCGTGTAATCGACCTTTTCACCCTTCTTCACGCCGTGATCGGCGGTGAACTCAGGAACGACTTCGTTTGGATTGAAAACGTCATATCCCAGCGCCTGAAGGAACGGTAGGACGAATGCGGTCTTCGCCGCTTCCTCAGTCATTACCATGTCCTTCTGACGCGAAATCCTCGCGGCTAGCTCCGAGATTTTGTCGATCAGGTCCATTGTTTTCCCCAGTGACTTTTCTTCTCTAGAAGCCCGATGATGCTGTTGGGCTCGTAGCGGGTACAACCTTGGGGTCAGAGCCTACGCTTCCGGATATGCCCTAAAGGAACTGCAATATTGATCAAGGAGGACCAGCAATCCTCAGGATAGGCCGTTTCGTCGATGAAATCGATAAATGACTTGGGCGTCGCGTCGAATACTGCGGGCCGGGCAGACTGGCCAAAATAAGTAAGGCTTGAATGGGATGGGGCCCCGCGCATTCTGCGCAATCAATGCGGAAAATAAATGCGTCCCCATTTGTCATTCCATTTGTCATTTCAATTACTCAACTCTCGGTCTGCCGATGCATCTTTGCTCCACCATCAGGAACCGCCTGGAGCGGACCCGCATGCCGAGTGGTGTGGGGGCCGGGGTGAGATACCCCCGGCTACCCGATTAGCCCAATTATGCTCGCACTAATTCTCTTAGCATTATTCGCGCCGTCACGATGTAGCGCTCAAGCAAAGGTTGTGGTCCAAAGCGATCGGTTAGGAGCAACACCCCCGGCGACACACCCGACTTTACGGCGCCGTAGTGCTTTCGAACTAGCTTGTCGATCTAGTTCCGGCATTAGCATGAACGATTTGGTTTCGCGCGAATCGGATATCGCTAAGGAAATTTGCGTAGCGAAGGACCACACCGAAAAACGGGTCCGACGGATCTAGCGTGTGCTCTAGATTACTTCTAATTTCGCTAGATTGTGTCCAACTAATGTAGACGCTCGGGACAGGCTTCCCCTCATGGATAGTATTTATCAGATAGGACTTTTGCGGGCGCTTCCAAACGGCACGTCGCTGATACCAAGGATTGATATTCAGTTCATCCCGCTCGTAGTAATTCAAGATGTCCTGAATTACGAGCGACTCGTAGTCGACACGGTCCATTAATGCGCTCCAAAAAAGCCCGTTATGACCTGGCTAGGATAGTTCAGCTGCCACACGACATAAACGTTCGGTAATTGGGCTATCTATTGAATAGCTAGAATTCCGCACAACCAAAGAAATGCGTAATCCATATTCGGTCGGTCATTCGTTTCAAGCTTCTATATGCTCCCCACGCTTGTCCGATCTCGGGCATGACTATCGCCTCGAAGATCTTCCCTGTTGGGCAATGCAGCCGAAAGAATTGTCGCGGCTGACCGTCTCAATAAGCGTGCGCCCTAGTCAGAGTCAACCAACCCCACATCAAGCCGCCACCCCAGCCCAAACACGTCTAGCAAAAGCCGGATAAGGATTAGCGATCGCAGGCGCGACTTCGCTACGAATCATATCCAGCGTCGCGCCATCGGGTGCCGCGGTCTGCGGCACCGTCTCGGGGCAATCGAACTCGAACCCCGTCTCGTCCCGCACCTCTTCGACGCTGTGCCCGGGATGGACGCTGGCAAGCCGGAAGCAGCCTTTCTCGCGTTGGAACAGGAATACGCACAAGCCGGTTACGAGGGCATAGGGGCCGCCGGGCCGGTAGACGTTGGGTTCGCTGGTGCCGGGCGCGCTGATGAAATCGACTTTCGGCACGAACACCCGCCGCGAATGTTCTTCGCGGAACAGGATGACTCGCGGGACGAGAAAGTAGAGGTAGGCGCTGCCGAATGCGCCGGACCAGCGTACGTCCTGTTCGGGGTAGTTGCCGATGCCGGTGAGGTTGATGTTGGCCTGGCCGTCGATTTGGCCGCCGGAGAGGAAGAACGCGTCGATGCGGCCCTGGCCGGCGCTGTCGAAGAGGTCGACGCCGCCGTCGGTGCGGTAGGGTTCTTCCATGCTGCCGATGATCGAGACCTTTTTCTTGCCGTGGCTTCTGGTGCGGGCGAGCAGGGCGGCGGAGCCGGGGATGGGGGAGAGCACGCCGACGGCGATGTGGCGGGCGGGTTCGAGCATGTCGGCGATGGTCGCGATGAGGAGCTCTTCGGGGCTGTAGGTTGCGCTACTCATGCGGCGGCGTCCGCGGTGTGGTGGACGTGGGCTTCGAGCCAGGCATCGAAGCCTTGTTGGGTGACGGCGGCACGGGCGTAGGCGCGGATGGCGTCGGTGTCGTAGTCGTATTCGCCGGGGAGGTTGAGCGGCCAGGCGCCTCTGGGGGCCTGGGCGATGCCGCTGATGTAGAAGTTGTTGATGGTGGCGGGGGCGCGCAGGGTATCTTCGAGCAGGTTCTCGTCGATGATGTGTTCGACGGTGACGTAGGTCGCCCGGGCGGCATGGGCGAGGATTTTCATCTCGGCCTGGCGGGCGATGTAGACGTTGCCGTGGCGATCGGCGAGCGGGGCGTGGAAGAGAGCGACGTCGGGGGTGATCGCGGGCAGGCAGACGATGGGGTCGTCGTCGCCGAAGGGGTTGTCGATGACTTTGAAGTCGGGGCGGTTGTTCAGGATATCGGAGCCGATGATGCCGCGCAGCGGCATGAACGGGATGCCTTTCTCTGCGGCCTGCAGGCCGGCATAAAGCGCCGGGCAGGTGGCGTCGAGGATGCGGATGCGGCCCTCTTTGACGGCTGCGACGAAGCGCGGGGCCAGGCCCAGTTCGCCCAGACTGACGCCGGCGGTCTCGACGGTGGCGACGCAGCCGGCGCCGATCAGCATGTCGGGCAGCAGGCCGCCGGTGGGGACGGTCACGATGTGCAGATCGCGTGCCCGGCGCCGCACCAGGGCGCGGCCCAATTCCATGGGTACGCCGCAGTCCTTGAACAGGGCGACTTTGGCGCCATCGGGCACGAGGGCGGCGAGGGCGGCGGCGGAAGGGAGGATGGTATCGGTGCTCATGCGGGTCTCCTGAAAGTCGCTGCGGGTGTCTGTGCGGGTTTGGCGCCGCTGGCGGCCTGTCGGACTTAGGATGAATCTACTGCGGCGGTGGGATAACGGCCCAAATGAG
>JBBDSK010000145.1:0-6748 GCA_040904985.1 Woeseia sp.
GGCTGTGGCCGTGGCTGTGGCTGTGGGCAGGCCCTTGCGGCTGCGCCTGAGCCTGGGTCGGCCGACGTACGACACGCATGGCCGGGTTCGCTCGTGCAGCCTGCTGGCCAAGCCCGGTGGCAACCACCGTCACACGAATTTTGTCGCCCATGTCCGGGTCTATGACGGTGCCGACGACCACCGTGGCGTCATCCGATGCGAACTCCTTGATGGTGTTGCCGACTTCCTGGAATTCACCGATCGACAGATCCATGCCTGCGGTGACATTCACAAGAATGCCGTTAGCGCCGGCAAGATTGATGTCTTCGAGCAACGGACTGGAGATGGCAGCTTCCGCGGCCTCGCGGGCGCGGTCCTCGCCGGATGACGTGCCGGAGCCCATCATTGCCATGCCCATCTCGGCCATCACGGTACGCACGTCCGCAAAGTCGACGTTGATCAGTCCGGGCCGGGTTATCAGCTCGGCTATACCCTGCACGGCTCCCTGCAGGACCTGGTTGGCCGCCCGGAAAGCGTCAAGAAGAGTCGTCTCGCCGCCCAGCACCGTCAGCAGCTTCTCGTTCGGAATGGTGATAAGCGAATCGACGTACTTCCCCAGCTCCGCAATGCCATGGTCGGCTATGGCCATGCGCTTGCCGCCTTCCATCAGAAACGGCTTGGTCACGACCGCCACCGTCAGAATGCCCATTTCCTTGGCTACCTGGGCTACCACCGGCGTCGCGCCGGTACCTGTGCCGCCGCCCATCCCCGCCGTGATGAACAGCATGTCTGCACCTTCAATGACCTCGTGAATTCGGTCCCTGTCCTCCATTGCCGCCTGCCGTCCCACGTCAGGGTCAGCGCCGGCGCCCAGTCCCTTCGTGATATTGCAGCCGATCTGCAATGCCGTACGCACCCGCGCGCTGTTTAGCGCCTGCGCATCCGTGTTGGCACAGATGAAATCCACTCCCTCTATGCCCGCGTTCACCATGTGCGCGACGGCGTTTCCACCGCCGCCTCCGACACCGATGACCTTGATCACAGCACTCTGGCTGTGCGCATCCATTAGCTCAAACATCGAATCTTCCTCCGCTCAGGATTTTTTGAATACAAAAACTCACTCGTTCTCCGTGCTTGCAAATCCACCTACTGAAAACTTTCTCCTTTCTCTTACTTATTCAAAGCAGCAGTCTTTTTTCCGACACCTGCTAAAACTGTCTCTGAAACCAGGTTTTCATGCGCTCGAGGACATCCGCCATTCCTCCGGTAACCGGCGTGCTGCGACGGCCGCGGCGCATCATGTTCTCGTGCCCGTAAAGCAACAACCCGACGCCGGTGGCGTGGATCGGATTGCGCACGACGTCGGAAAGTCCGGTGACGTACTGCGGAAAACCCAGCCGTACAGGCGTATGGAAGACTTCTTCGGCCAGCTCGACCGCGCCTTCCATCTTGGCGCTGCCGCCGGTAATTACGATGCCGGCTGCGATCAGCTCTTCAAATCCGCTGCGGCGCAGCTCGTCGCGAATAAGGCCGAACAATTCCTCGAACCGCGGCTCCACGATCTCCGCCAGCGTCTGCCGTGCCAGCCGCCGCGGCGGCCGTTCGCCGACACTCGGTACCTCGATCGTCTCGTCCGGGTTAGCCAGCTGGGATAGTGCGCAGGCGTACTTGATCTTGATTTCCTCCGCATACTGCGTCGGTGTACGCATGGAAACCGCAATGTCATTGGTTACCTGGTCGCCCGCTATGGGAATGACAGCGGTGTGCTGAATTGCGCCCCCGAGGAAAACCGCCAGGTCTGTGGTGCCGCCGCCGATGTCGACAATGCAGGCGCCGAGTTCCTTTTCGTCGTCCGTCAGGACCGAATAACTGGAGGCAAGCTGTTCCAGCACGATATCGTCGACCTC
Source organism: Woeseia sp. (assembly GCA_040904985.1). Taxonomy (GTDB): domain Bacteria; phylum Pseudomonadota; class Gammaproteobacteria; order Steroidobacterales; family Woeseiaceae; genus IDS-8. Next base: position 1,887 of record JBBDSK010000145.1, read on the forward strand.
CAGCCCGCAACGCTGAACGCATTTGACGATGTTCTGTGCCGCGCTCTCGGCACCGGTGACCATGTGCACCTTCGCTTCCAGCCGGACCCCGGACATGCCGATCGGCTCGCGAATGCCTTCCTGGTTATCGATCAGAAATTCCTGCGGCAATATGTGCAGGATTTTCTGGTCAGCGGGTATGGCGACGGCCCGCGCGGCGTCAATGACCCGGTCCACGTCGCCCGCGCTTACTTCCTTGTCGCGAATAGCGACAATGCCGTGCGAATTCAGGCTGCGCACGTGGCTCCCGGCAATGCCGGTGTAAACGGAATGGATGTCGCAGCCCGCCATCAGCTCCGCCTCCTCCACAGCTCGCTGGATGGAGTGCACCGTCGACTCGATGTTCACGACCACGCCCTTCTTCAGGCCCCGTGACGGGTGTGAGCCGATACCGACCACTTCAATGTCGCCATTGGCTGTAATCTCGCCAACGATTGCCACGACTTTAGAGGTGCCGATGTCCAAGCCGACGATCAGGTTCTTGTCGCCGCGTTTGCTCATTGCGCCGGCCTCTGCGCATATGCCACTGCAAATATCATTCAGCTATCCTGCCTGCGACCATTTCTTCTTCCGTTTCCTGAGGCTCCTCGGGTGGAGCCGGCGTATCGCCATTCCAGCCGATGGTGAAGCCGTTGCTGTAACGCATGTCGACAAAGTCGATTTCCCCTTCCCGGCTGGAGACGATGTTGGCGACGACGTCCAGAAACAGCTTCGTCCTCTCCGCCACTTCCCGGCGGCCAAGCCGGACGTGGACACCGTTGCTCAACGTCATATCCCAGGCGCCGCGGTTGTCCAGATGGATGCGGCGCACGTCCAGGCCAGCCGGAATAAGATTTTCCCGCACGTCGAGATAACGGAGCGCAACTTCACCCGAGCGCTCCGGCGGCCCCGACAACCGCGGTAGTTCGGCGGGTATGTGCCGCGCCTCGGTGACGAACAGCTCGCCGCGCGTATTCAGAAGACCGCTCTCACCCCAGCAGGCTGCCGGTATCTGCTCGGTGGCTGTGATCTCCAGGGAATCGGGCCATCGCCTTGCAACGTTCGCTTTGTCTATCCATGGCAGCGCCACAATGTGCTGCTGAATAACCGAAAGATTGGCGCTGAGAAATCCGCGACCCAGCTCATCGCTGATCGCTTCTTCTATCTGCAGCGCGCTTACCCGCTGGAAAGGCGCCTCTACCGTTATGGCGCGTATCGGCCGATCCAGAAGCTTGGCGCTGAATTCGTAACTCAGGAGGATAACCAGCGCTGCCGCACTGACACCGAGCAACTTCGCCACCGGCAGTTTCGGCAACGTCACCTTGCGCGCTTTCTTCTGTTTCCGCTTCTTCGCTTGCTTACGCGCCATTTGACGTTGCCCCTTTTTCGCGGCGTTGCTGCCGTGGCACCGAGCTCGTCTCGAGAATTCGCCAGCACAGCTCAGGGAAATCAAAGCCAGCCTGTGCCGCCGCTTGCGGAACGAGGCTATGGCTGGTCATGCCGGGCACCGTATTGACTTCGAGCAGGAAGGGCTGGCCCGCCTCGTCGGCCATGAAATCAACCCGGCCCCAGCCCGAGCAACCGAGTTCCGCGAAGGCCGCCAACGCGAGTTCCGAATACTGCCGCTCACTCTGTTCGCTGCTCGTGCCCGGGCAGAAAAAGCGGGTGCTGTCTGCCTCGTACTTGGCCCGGTAGTCATAAAAAATTCGCGGCGTTTCGATGCGAATGCTGGGCAATGTTTCACCCTGCAACACGGCAACGGTGACTTCCTCACCCACCACGCATCGCTCCGCGAGTGCAGTGCCGCAAAAGCCCAGCGCCAGGTCGACCGCCGCACCCAGCTCGCTGCTGTCGAATACCTTGGTCATGCCGACGCTGGAGCCCTCGCCCGCCGGCTTGAGGACCAGGGGATAGCCCAGGATGTCGGCAGCCCGCTTCGCGTCGTTCCTGCTTGTTATGACGGAAAAGTCCGGAGTAGCCAGTCCGGCAGAGGTAAAGAGCTTTTTGCTGCGAACCTTGTCCATTGCAAGCGCCGACGACAGGACACCACTGCCGGTGTACGGAATGTCCAGCCACTCCAGTGCACCTTGCAAGGTTCCGTCTTCGCCACCCGGCCCGTGCAATGCAATCCAGACACGGTCGAACTTCTCCATCGCAAAGTCGCGCAGGCTTCGTTCTGCGGGATCCCAGGAAACCGCTTCCACCTGCCGCGATAGAAGGGCGCTCAGCACGGCGGTTCCGCTCTGGAGTGACACTTCGCGTTCGCTCGAGCTGCCGCCAAGCATGACGGCCACGCGACCGAAATCCCTGGCATCGGTTATCACTTGCCGCTTCCGCAGTGCTGCGCTCATCGGACCGCCTCGCCGACGATCCGCACTTCGTGTTCGAGGTGAACGCCGTGTACGCTGGCGACCGTCTTCTGTATGTGATCAATGAGCGCCTCGATATCTGCCGCGCTTGCACCGTCCCTGTTGATGATGAAGTTTGCGTGCTTGGTCGACACTTCAGCGCCACCGAGCCGATGGCCCTTGAGCCCCGCTGTCTCTATAAGCCGGGCAGCATGATCGCCCGGCGGATTCCTGAATACCGAACCGCAGCTCGGCAGACCGAGCGGTTGCGTGCTTTTGCGCCTTTCAAGCATCTCCTTGAGTACGTGCATGCTCGGATCGATTTCGGGATCGAACGCCAGAACGGCCTCCATAAACCATTCATCGGCCGGTCCCTGCACATTCCGATATGCGATCGAAAACTCGCGAGGGTCGCGAACCCGCGTCTCGCCGCGCCTGTCGATGGTCGTTACCGAGCGAACCCGCTGCCAGGTCTCACCGCCGTGGGCGCCGGCGTTCATTGCCAGTGCACCGCCGACCGTGCCGGGAATGCCGGCAAAAAATTCCGAGGGCCCCATGCCCCAACGGATGCACTGACGCGCCAGGCGCGTGCAGGGAACGCTGGCGCCCACCCTGACGCTCTGCTCGTTGATTTTTTCCAGCTCTGTGAAAACACCGGCGGCGGCAACAACAGCGCCCTTGATGCCGCCATCGCGCACCAGCAAATTACTGCCGAGGCCGAACCAGAAAACCGGGGTGGAAGGCTCGAGCCCCCGCAGGAAGACCGCAAGATCGTCACGACCCGCTGGTTCAAAGAACAGTTCCGCGGCGCCCCCGACGCGCCAGGACGTGTGCTCACTCATTGGCTCCATGTGTTTCACTACGCCGGCAACCGGGGGGTTCTGCATTGCGGTCATCATGACTGCACCTTCAGCCGGGGCTTGTGGGACAGGCGCTCCGGCAGTGAAGCGGCAAACGTCCCGATATCGCCGGCACCCATCGTCAGCACGACGTCGCCGTCCGCCATTACGTCCTCCAGCACCGGAACGATTTTGTCCAGCGTCTCGGCAAAAACCGGCTCGACGCCGCCGCGCCCGCGCACGGCGCGCGCGATGGCACGACCGTCTGCGCCGGCGATCGGCGGTTCGCCCGCCGCGTAGACCTCCAGCAGCACCAGCACGTCGGCACCGGACAGCACCGTTGCAAAATCGTCCAGCAGGTCGCGAGTCCGCGTGTAGCGGTGCGGTTGAAAGACCAGCACCAGACGGCGATCCGGCCATCCGCTACGGGCCGCAGCAAGAGTTGCCGCAATCTCGGTGGGGTGATGGCCGTAGTCGTCGACCAGCATGATCTTTCCGCGGCGCGTTCGAATGTCGCCGTAGTTCTGGAACCGCCTGTCGATGCCCTCGAATTTTTCGAGCGCACTGACCACCGCCTGATCGCTCACTTGCAGTTCTCCTGCTACGGCAATCGCAGCAAGGGCATTACGGACATTGTGCAGGCCGGGCAGGCGCAGGCAGATGTCGAGTGTGCCCGGCATTCCCTTGCGCGCCACTCGAAATCGCGTCTTCCCGGCAGAGAAGCGGATATCGAGCGCGCGTATGTCCGCGACGGCGCCTGAGTTGCTGATCGCGGCGTCCTCGATGCCGTACGTCAGCATTGACCGCCCCACGTCCGCAAGAACGTCGTTTACACCGGGATCATCCGTGCATAGCACCGCCAGGCCGTAGAAAGGCAGGTTGTGCAGGAAGCGGACAAAGCTGCTGCGAAGCCGGTCCATGTCGCCGTCGTAGGTCGACATGTGGTCTGCATCGATGTTTGTCACAATCGCGAGCATCGGCTTCAGGTCGACGAAGGAAGCGTCACTCTCGTCGGCTTCCGCCACCAGGTACTCGCCCTGTCCCAGGCGTGCATTGCTGTTCGCGCTCTTCAACCGGCCGCCGATAACGAAGGTTGGATCCAGGCCGCCCTCCGCCAGTACGCTTGCCACCAGGCTTGTCGTGGTGGTCTTGCCATGAGTGCCGGCGATCGCGATGGAATAGCGAAAGCGCATCAGTTCGGCCAGCATCTCGGCTCGCCGGACGACAGGCATCAGGCGCTGCCGTGCGGCCGCCACTTCCGGATTGCGATCGTCAACGGCGCTGGACACGACTACGGCATCGGCATTGCTGATGTTCTCGCTGGCGTGGCCGATGAACACCTGTGCCCCAAGAGCTTTCAATCGCTCTACGGCTCCGCTGGTTCTGAGGTCCGAGCCCTGCACCTGGTAGCCGAGGCTCAACATGACCTCAGCGATGCCGGACATACCGGAGCCGCCGATACCGACAAAGTGCACGCAGTTGATTCGCCGCATACGCTTGATCATGTGTTCGCCCTCGCCATTTCGAGGCACAACTCCACGATCCGGTCCAGCGCTCCTGGCTGCGCCAGTTCGCGCGCCTTCATTGCGCGCGCGCAGAGCGCCTCGCGGTCCGACAGCCAGTGCTGCAACAGTTGCGCCAGGGTGCCGGCCTCCAG
>JBBDSK010000146.1:0-6734 GCA_040904985.1 Woeseia sp.
GCGCTCGCGGTGCGGCGCAGTTCTTCCAACCGGTTGTCCACGGCAATGCTGACGGGTTCTGCATCGATAGCGACCCGGAAGGTATGGCTTAAGCCGTCGCTATGTTCGTCGAGGATTTGCGTCTCGATCATAATCCAGGTGACCCTTGTTGGTGGACGATTCGCAGGGCTGCTGAAAGTATAGCGAGCATGCGCGGCGCTTATGAACTGCTGCTGCCGCCCGCTGGGCGTTCCAGAGACCCTTCCGCGGCGGGCAGAATCGGCGTCAGGATTCGGACCAGCGGTTCGAGCTGCTTTGCGTAAGTCTTCCAGCGTTGCACGGAACCCTGATAGATCGGCTGCCGCACCTGCCAGCGGCTCGGCGTTCGTACCCCGCGCCTCGTTTTATGAAATGCCAGGCAGGCGTCCTCCCATTCGAGTCCGCAAAAGTTCAGCAGTGACCGTATTTCGCCTTCGGTATCCTGCACCAGCTGTTCATAATGCAGGTCGTAAATCTGCAGCGGCAACACCGCGTGCCAGTGCCGCATCAGCCGGTGGTAGTCCAGATAATAGCGGCCAAGCGTGTCGAGTTTATTCGCGAACCGGATCTGCTCGGCAAAACCCGTGAAATAACAGGACAGACAGTTATCGAGTGGGTGCCGCCGGCAGTGCACGATCCGCGCGTTCGGGAACAACAGGGCTATTACACCAAGGTGCATGAAGTTGAACGGTAGCTTGTCCGTCACTTTCGCGGCGTCGGGCGATACCTTCTCGAGATGGTCGAGATAGCGCCGCGCCATTTGCCGCAAGCCCATTCGTCCCATGCTGCGGAGGCCCCGCGGGTATGGCTCGCCCGAGCGCGACAGCTCGCGAATCTGGTAGCTGACGTTCAGCAGCATCGACAGCTCACCACCCGCCGCAACGCTGGAGTGGCTGGCGAGAATCTGCTCGGTGAGCGTCGTGCCTGAACGCGGCATGCCGACTACAAAAATCGGCCGCGCCGAATCGATGCCCGACGTCGGCGCCGTCTCGAAAAAGTCCGCCGTGAGCACTTCCGTCAGGCTGTCTATGGCCCGGCTGTAACCGTCCGCGTCGAAAGGCTCGCGACGCGCCTGCGCGTCATAGCCGAGCTTGAGCCGGCGAAAGGCCTCTTCGTGGCGCTTCTCCCGATCGTGCCAGTATCCCAACGCGACGTTAAGGCGGATACGGCCGTCCTCCGGCGTGCCAGGGTCGTCTGCAAGTGCCTGCGCCCGCTCGATCCACTGTGGATCGAGAACCCCCTCGCGTAACTGCAACAACTTGGCAAGCGCCAGCGGGCTGTCCGGTTCGCGACGCAAGACGGCCAGGTACTGCAATTTCGCCTGCTTGAAGCGACCGTCCGATTCGCAGGCATCGCCGAGACCGATACGGATCCGTCGGTCCTCCGGATCGAGCCGTACCGCCTTCTGGAAGTTCGCAATTGCGTTCGTAACGTCGCTTGCCTTGTACTGCGTGTCGGCAAGTGCGTATCGCGCCGAAGCGGACTCCGGCTTCAGGGACACCAGGCGCTCGAGCAAAGGGCGTGCCTGATCGTATCGATGCAGCTTGCGCAGTGCCTGCGCCATGTTATTGAGCGCATCGGGATGCTCCGGGGCGAGAGCCAGCGCCCGGGACAGCGGCTCCAGCGCCTGTTCCGGCGTTTCGGCCCGGACGCGCACCATCCCGAGGTCGCTCCAGGCGTTCGGGTTGCGGGGCTCGCGCTGCAGCGACTGAACCAGCAAGCGCTCGGCGTCCGGAAGGCGGTTCTGCTGGAATCGCAGTAATCCGAGATAATGCAATGCCTGGGCATTCGCAGGCGCCTGCAGCAACATCTGCTCATAAATCGCTGCGGCGGCGTCCAGCTTGCCCTCGCGCTGCAGGGCAATTCCTCTTTGAATGGTCACGTCATTTTGCAAGACGTAGATTCCTGTGTGAATGGGACGCTGGAGAGGCGACCGGAGCAGGCGGCGGCCACGTGAAGGCCGGCAAAAGCCCGGCGTCGTGAAGCCATTTCTGCCTAGTCCCGATCCTGTCCGAGCTGCGCCTGCTGCGGAGACCGAATCGACGGCCTAGGGCGTCGCTTGTTCCGGAGACCGGATACCGTGGTACAGCTTCGTGCGCTGCTCTATGCCGTCGGCCAGCCAGCGCATCAAATGCAGCCCGTCTTCCGCCGTTCCGTGAACGTATTCGGTGAGATAGCGCCGCGCAAGCGTTTCTTCACCCGCCTGCAGAAGAACTTCGGCAATACGCTCGACAGCCGGCTGTGCCAGGAGTAACCGACGGTCATGCGCTGACAAAGCCGTGCTGACCTCCGGCAGAAATTCGTCCCGGTGCTCTTCCACGAGGTAAAAAAGCCGTTTGACCGCGCGGTTCGCGTAGTGTGTCGATTCCAGTCCCCTTTGCTCCACTTCCACACCACGGGACGCTTCTCCAGCGGTGAGATAGCGATGCCGCCGGTACTCCGGCGGGACCGACTCGACGCCGATTCGCCATGGGATAAAAGGTGCTGTCAGCGGCGGTCCCGGCGCAATCCACAGCGTGCGCAGATCCGGATGCACATCGGCACGAAGATGCGCAACCTGGCCGTAACCGGAAGAGTCCGTGCCGGCGCTGTGCAGAGCGTCCATCAGATCCTGCACGACCACGTCTGGCGCCGCCGCGCGAACTGCGGCCTCGATCCTCCGCGCCTCTTGCGCGGTATGCTCGCTGTACTGATCCGGCCGCGCATAGGTGCCGATCACGTCAAACGCTGCGCCCGCTTCGGGCTCGTGCCATCCCTGCTCGACGGCGAAGGACACGAAATTGTCCGACGCAAGGTAGTCCGGGTTCTCGCGCCAGTTTGCCGGCAGCGTTTGCACATAGCCAAACTCGTGGTAGCCACGCCAGTTGAGCCACACATCGTCCGGACCGAGCCTGCGGGCGACCCAGAGGCCTTTGCCGCCGGCCAATTCCAGCAATACCCAGCCTTCGTCGGGATCGGCAAAAACATGCGAGTTGCCGCCATAAGTGGTGAAGCCATGCCGCTCGATCAGGTCGACAACAATATCGACCGCCTCGCGGGCGGTCCGCGCTCGCTCCAGGGCGATGCGCGCCAGATCGCTATAGTGCGGCCCGCGCTGGGGATTCGGCGTCATGTCTACCAGTTCCCGCCGGGAGAACAGCGCCACGTCCCGCACGCCCAGGCCGTGCTCATTCATACCGCCATTGGTCAGCGGCGGCGGGAAGCCCGCGAACCAGGAGTAATCCATCGATATATAGCGAAAAGTTTCGGGCGCCTGGGGAATGTCAATCAATTCGCCCGGCAGGTCATTCCCGCCGTACCCGCCCGTTTCCGTCGCGCCAACCTGTATGGTCGCCCCTGCAGGATGGCGTTGCCCGGGAACGATCGAGAGCCAGTGGCTGGAGGGCTCGTCGCCGTAACCGGCCAGCAGTACGCTGCCATCGGCAGTGAGATTCTTTCCGACATAGATTGAAACGCTCGCGAGTGCTTGCGAGTTTGCGGCAAACATCAGCGCAAGCAAAAGAGCGAACCCCGGGCGCAGCGCCGGCGGGCAGCGCGTTTCTTCACGCGCTATCTGATTCCGGGCGGTCATCGAGGTGTCGTCGTCAGGCAGTTGACGTTCGGGCCATGGCGTGTGCTGATTTCGTTCAGGTTCTCCGGGGCCCGGTACCCGACCAGCAGGCGATGTCGCGCTTCGATACTGCCGAGAAGGGCTTCGCCGAGGTCGAGCGCCGCTCGAGCGCGTGCGCTGCTGTAGTCGTCCAGCACCGCACGTGCCATGTCCGCATGCCCTGCACCGAACAGGGCGTGTGCGCGCGCTTCGATATCATCGCGGTCGGCGATGCTATTTTCTTCGAAGGCCGTAAGGGTTTCCGTGACCTCCGGCAGGAACCGCTCCGGTGCGTCGCAGGTGTAATACATCAACCGCTTGAACAACCGTCCGGCAAACTGCGACGCTTCCTGGACCGAAAAGTCCGGCGTGACGAAACGGGTCGCCTCGCCCTTGGTGAGATAGCGATGCTTGCCAAACTCGGGCAGCACCTCCGTACCGCCGATCCAGTACGGCACGAAAGGCGCCGTGACGGAACCGGTCGGCGCCACCCACAGCATTTTCAGCTCCGGGTGCCGCAATTCCTGGCGAATGTGCGCAACCTGGCCATAGCCGTTGGTGTCGCTGGAGACGATCGGATCGCGAACGGAATCCATCATGTCGCGCAGACTCACGCCGCCGCGTCGGGCTTTCTCTGCAAGCCGTGCCTCGATGATTTGCACCTCGTTCGAGCGACCGGCGCCGTTACCATATATCTCGTTGGCGTTGAAGGCATCGCCGGACTCCATGTCATACCATCCCTGCTCTACCGCAAAGGATATGAAGTTGGCCGAGCCCATGTAGTCCGCACGATCCTGAAAGTCCAGCGGTACTTCGAGAATGTAGCCCGGGTAGGACATGCGTACATCGTCCGGCCCGAGGCGTTCGGCGATCCAAAGCCCCTGGCCGCCGGCAAAATTGATGACGACCCAGCCCTCGTTTGCATCTGCAAAAAGATGAGAGTTGCCGCCGTACGTCGAGTACCCGTATTCATCCATCAGTTCGCCGATTATCTCCACCGCCTCGCGGGCAGTGCGCGCGCGCTCCACGGCAATTCGGGAAAGGTCGCTGTAGTTGGGCCCTGTCTGCGGGTTCGGCGTCATTGCCGCAAGCTCCGGGCGGGACGGGGACCAGATGTCGCGCACAGCCAGGCCGTGTTCGTTCAGCCCCCCGTTTGTAAGCGGCGGCGGAAAACCCTCGTAATCGGAATAATTCATGGTGATGTATTTAGCCGTTTTGCGCGCCTGCGGAATATCGATGAATTCGCCGGGGTACGTGGCTTTGTCGTCGACGCCGACACGGATCGTCGCACCCGCGGGATGAGTCCGGGATGGGACGATCTCGAGCCAGTGGCTGGAAACCTCATCGCCGGTGCCGCCCAGCAGCACGCTGCCGTCGACTGTAAGATCCCTGCCGACGTAGATGCCGTAGCTGGCCACCGCCTCCATGAGCGGCAGCAGTAACAGCAGAACACATGCCGTGGACCGCTTCACTGCGGCACCCGGTCCGGATCGGCACCAACCAGACAGTTTACGGACACTCCGCCGGAATTGATGTCGGAGCCGGCCGGGGGTTTTGCAATACCGTGACGCATTTTGACCTCCATTTCGATGCCGTCGACCAGGCCGCGGCCGAGTTGCAGCGCATCCTGTGCGCGGGCGTGACTGTAGACGGTGAGCAATTCAGACCCGAGTGCCGGATCCTCTGCATAGCTGAGCTCGGCCATCCTCTCGATCCGTGCCTGCTGTTCGAGCATGCCTGCCTCGAAGGATGTAAGAGTCGTCTGCACGCGTTCCAGGTGCTCCGTCGGAAAAGCGCAGGTGTAGTACATCAGTCGCTTGAACAGGCGTCCGGCAAACTCGGTGGCTTCAGTGAGCTGAAACTCCGGATTGATAAAGGTGGAAGCCGAGTCTTCTGTGAGGTAGCGGTGCTGGCCGAATTCCGGCGGAACGTTCTCCACGCCGATCCACCATGGCAGGAAGGGAGCGGTGACGGAGCCGGTGGGCGCAAGCCAGAGAAGCGCGAGCTCCGGGCGTGGCAAGTCGCGCCTCAGCTCCGCCACTTGTCCGTAGCCGGCGTGGTCGTCGGCAATGCGGGGGTCCCGCACCAGCGCCATCAATTCCTCGACACTGACCGGCGCCATCGCCCGTAATTCCGCCTCGACTTTTGCCGGCGAAACGAACTTGGTGCCCGGAGAGCGCATGATGCCGCCGAGACCATACACTTCGTCGACATTGAAGGGGGACCCGGACTCCGCATCGTACCAGCCCTGCTCCACGGCGAAGGAGACGAGGTTTTCCGAGCCCATGAAATCCGGATGCGAGGAGTAGTCGGCCGGCACGTCCCCGATATAGCCGGGATAGTTTACGCGCACGTCGTCCGGCCCCAGGCGCTCGGCGACCCAGAGGCCCTGGCCGCCGGCGAACTCGAGCACGACCCAGCCCTCCTCCGGGTCCGCGATCAAATGCGAGTTGCCGCCGTAAGTTGTGTAGCCGTAAGTGTCGATCAGCTCGCCGATGATCTCCACTGCCTCTCGCGCCGTGCGGGCGCGCTCGAGCGCAATGCGAGCAAGATCGCTGTAGTTGGGACCTTGCTGGGGGTTCGGGGTCATATCGCGCAGTTCCGGACGGGACGGCGACCAGACATCACGGACGGCGACCTGGTGCTCGTTGAGCCCGCCGTTGGTTATCGGTGCCGGAAAGCCTGCATAACTCGAATAATTCATCGTGATGTAGCGAAACGTCTCGGCGACCTGGGGGATTTCCGAAAGCCGCCCGGGCATCTCTGCCCGGGCGGTAGCACCCACTACGACGACGGCACCGGCCCGGTGGCTGCGGCGCGGAACGATCTCGAGCCAGTGACTGGAAGGTTCCTCACCGGTGCCGCCCAGCAGCACGCTGCCGTCTTCGGTGAGGTTGCTGCCGACGTAATACGCGTAGCTCGCTGCTGCCGGCGCCGAGAAAACGGGCAGCAGCACAAGCGCGACGCAACAGCCTGTCGCTTGCTTCACTCGCTTCATAAGCCGTATACGCGCGATCAATCGAAGGTATACCGCAGCCCGCCCATAACCATCTGCTGGTCGATGAACATGACTCCGTAGCCGGGGTTGCCCTGCTTCGCCACCAGGATGTCCTCGTCGAACAGGTTA
>JBBDSK010000147.1:0-6727 GCA_040904985.1 Woeseia sp.
CAGTGCCCGAGGAGGCGCGGCTTGATGTGCTCCAGCCGCAACGGCTCGCGCAGCAGCGGATTCGCCATCAGGTAAATCTGCCCGACGGAAAGGTAGTTTGCGGCCCGCCAGTACGCGTCCATCCGTTTCAGCAACGCCGATCGCTCGTCCCCGGAGGGGCCTGGCGCCTTGCTATCCGGCTCCGGCGTGGCAAATTTCTCAACTGCTGACGTACTGGCCATCCTGCGTTCCCTCGAGTGGTCGTATCGCTTCTCTGCTCGGGCGCTCGCTCGCCGGCATATGCAGCCTGTACAGAGAAGGGGGTTTAAGCGCGCCGCAAGGGCGCATCACTGTCCTGAAGGGGCCGAAATAACGACAGTTGCCGGACAGCTTCGGGATCCGGTGGAAATCGGGTGTCCACACCTATAGCGATTCGTATTCGCGGCGCGGGTTCCCGCGAATACGGGTTTTCAACGCGGCCGCTTTCCAAGGCTTTGGCTGTTCTGCCGGCTCAAGTCAACGCATTCGCGGGTTTGCGGGCTGAAAGCATCCACGCAATACGGACGCCGCGCTGCTCGTCCTTTATATCATTAACAGGATCGAGCAGAAGGCCGGCGGAGACGAAGCGCGCGCCGATTCTCCCTACATCTTCCTCCTCACGTCCGGCCCGCAGCATCTGCTCCTGGCGGCTGGCCACGCCGCTGGCGTTGTTCCAGCCGTCGTCTGTGGAGCGGGAAAGATCGGCCGGCCAGTAGCGAGCGCGCTGCGCCCAGAGCTTCAGGAATTCGGAGGAGTAGAACAGTGCCGCATCGTCGGGCAGCGGATTTTCCGCCAGGCGGCGCACGAGCGCGGCCGCTGCCGGTAACCGCGAGGACTTTACGGCAATGGTTTTCCTATCCCCGGCGACTGCCGCCCGTGAGAGATCGCGCACGAGTGTGATTGGCCCGTCCGGGGCCAGGGCAGCGTTGAGGCGCTCGAGCCTGAGGCCGATGTCCCGCGACACGGCCCCGTCCCGCGCATGCATGACCAGCCGAAGCTTGCCCCCGGTCGCCAGGACCCTCGCTGCTTCCGATGCCGCCCCGGCCTCCTCCGCGTATTCGAAACCGAATTGCGAAACAACGCCGTCGAAAGCGCCATCCGGGAAGGGCAAAGCCTCCAGCCGCACAGCACCGCGGAAGCGAATCTGCTGAAAAAGGCGCTGTGGATCGGCAACGCAGGCGGGCGGGTCGATTGCGGCGGCATCGACTGCCTCGATGTTGAGCTTCCGCTTCAGCGCACGAGCGCTTGCGGCACAGCTGCGTGCTACTGTTCCATTCCCGGTCGCAAGATCGAGCAGCCGGGCATCGTCCCGAAGCCCGTCCACGAATTCTTGCCAGACCTGCGCGAGTCTTACCTCGGTGTTCTCATGATTGAAGCAACTGGCGGGAGTACCGGTACGCCAGTAGGCGGTCCACGGCTCAACTACAGCAGAATCTTTCTCCGTCATGCAACAGAGCTTAACCGAATTGCCGGCAGCGTTTTGCGAAGAGAGGGACAGGCGGCGTGCGCGTCCGCCGGTTGAAGATTGCGCCTCACACAACCAGAATCGGATTAACCCGGCACCCGGAGTGTTGAGCGAGTGAGTTCCTCATCGGCAGCGGCGCTGACAGCCGAGCAACTGGAGGCGAGCCTTTCGCAAATCGAGCGGTTGTTGAGCACCGATCCCGCGGCAGCTGAGCGGCAAGCGGCGGAGTTGCTGCGCCTGGCGCCGGCACAGCCGATGGCTTTGCTGTTTCAGGGCATCGCGCGCCGCATGTCGGGCAACGCGTCGGGGGCGGTGGACGTGCTGCGGCCCCTTTGCGAGAGCTGCCCCGAGGCGCCGCTGCCGCATCTTCAGCTGGGGCTGGCGTTGCGGCAACTGGGGCAGGACCAGGCGGCGGCGGCATCGATCCGTCGCGCTACGGAGACGCGTCCCGATTTCAGCGACGCATGGCGGGCTTTAGGCGATGTTCTTACCGCAGCGGGAGAACCGATTGCCGCAGAGGAGGCGTTCGGCGAATACGTGAGGCAGTCGGCGCGCGATCCCCGTGTCACCGAAGCTGCCGCCGCGTTACGCGAGAACCGCCTGGTAGAGGCGGACTCTTTTCTTCGCAAGGAACTGAAAAGCGCGCCGGACGATATCGTACTTCTGTGCCTTCTTGCCGACGTTTCCGCCCGACAGCGGCGGTTCGACGTCGCGGAGACGGCGCTGGAAAGATGCCTCGAGATTGCGCCTGGCTATCGTACGGCACGGCACAACTACGCAGTGGTCCTGATGCGGCAGGACAGGCCCGAGGAAGCTCTGCAGGAGGTGGAGTTTCTGTTGACGGACGCGCGCAGCCGTTCACTTGGCATCCTTCAGGCGGCGCTACTCGTCAGGTTATTGCGCTATGAAGATGCTATCGAGGTTTACCGGGACCTGCTGAACGAACAGGCGGAGCCGGGAATCTGGGCAAGCCTCGGACATGCGCTGCGAACGGTAGGCCGGATAGATGAGTGCGTGGACGCGTACCGTAAAGCGATTGCTCTCGCGCCGCAGTTCGGCGAGGCCTACTGGAATCTTGCGAATCTCAAGACTGTGCGAATCGCGGATGAGGAATTGCAGGCCATCCGTGAGCAACTGGGGAGAAACGAGCTTGGCGCCGAGGACCGGATTCATTTTCACTTCGCCCTCGGCAAGGCAACAGAGGAGCGAGAACGTTTCGCGGAATCTTTCGAGCATTATGCCGAGGGCAACCGCTTGCGCCGCGCGAGCGTTCAGTTCGATGCTCGAGCGCTGTCCGCACATGTCGAGCGCTCGAAAGTCCTGCTGACAAGGGCGTTTTACGAAGAGCGGAATGAGTTCGGCGCAGAGTCAGGTGAGCCGGTCTTCATTGTCGGTTTGCCCAGGGCGGGCTCCACGCTCGTGGAGCAGATACTGGCCAGCCATTCTCTTGTCGAGGGCACGATGGAACTTCCTCACCTTGCGGGAATTGCCAAAACGCTGGTGGAACAGAAGGGGGTCACGAGCGAGACAAGGTTTGTCGACCTGCTGGCGCGGATCAACGAGCACGAGTCGAGACAGACCGGGGAACTCTACCTGCAAAGAACAGCTGCACAGAGCAAGCGGCTGGCACCGTTCTTTATCGACAAGATGCCCAATAACTTTGCCCACATCGCGTTGATCCAACTGGCCTTGCCCAACGCGCGCATCATCGACGTGCGGCGTCACCCGATGGCCTGCGGTTTATCCGTCTTCAAGCATCTTTTCGCCAGCGGGCAGACTTTCAGTTACAGCCTCGAGGAAATAGCGTTCTATTACGGCGAGTACGTGAAACTGATGACGCACTTCGATGCGGTACTTCCGGGGCGCGTGCATCGTGTCATTTACGAGTCTCTGGTCGAAAACTTCGAGTCGGAAGTGCATCGTCTTCTCGACTATTGTGGCCTGCCGTTTGAGCAGTCCTGCCTGCGTTTTCATGAGAACAGGCGCGCGGTGAGCACGCCGAGTTCCGAACAGGTCAGGACACCCATCTTTCGCAACGGCCTGGAGCACTGGCGGCACTACCAACCGTGGCTGGGTCCACTCGAGGCCGGCCTCGGGCCGCTGCTCGAGCACTGGTCTTCGGGTACCTGAACCCTTATGAAATTTTGGCATTTACGCAACAGATTTCTCCAGTGGCCGTTGCATTTCGGCATTTGGCTGACCTAGACTAAACGCCACTTCTTAAAAGAAACGTTGCGAAAGTACAACGTGCGATGGCGGCCTGGAAGGCCGCGATTTCGGGGGGAGCCAATACACTTGGAGTCCCGAGATGTTTAGCAAAAAGCCCTTGTCTGTTGCCGTACACCGGGCCCTGTCCGGCGTCGCCATTGCAAGCACGGCTGTCGCCGTACCCTCCTTCAGCCAGGCGCAGGAACCGCAAGAGCCGCTGGAAGAAATCACTGTTACAGGCACCCGTATTGCCACGGATCCCAACCTCGTAACTTCCAGCCCTGTGACGACGGTGCAGTCAGCGGAAATCAGCCATCGCGGTATTACGAGGGTCGAGGACCTGGTCAATGACCTGCCGCAGATTACGCCCGAACTGAGCGCGAACGAGTCGAACGGTGCGACCGGCACGGCAACCCTGGACCTGCGCGGCCTCGGTTCGGACCGCACGCTCGTTCTGACCAACGGTCACCGCATGGGCTTCGGCAATCCCTTCGCCCTGGCACCGGATGTCAACCAGATACCGGGCGCGCTGGTTGAGCGAATCGAACTGCTCACCGGCGGCGCGTCATCGACCTACGGCTCCGACGCCATGGCCGGCGTCGTCAACTTCATCATGAAGAGGGACTTCGAGGGCTTTCAGCTCGACTACCAGTTCTCCGGCTATCAGCACAGCAACGATAACGATGCGGTGCAGCAGCAGATTCGGGAAAGCGGATTCGAGCAGGCGCCAAGCAGCCCGCGGGACGGCGCCACGGTCAGCGTCAACCTGACGCTGGGCGCGAACAGCGCTGACGACAGGGGCAATGTCACCGCCTATCTCGGCTACAGGAACATCAACGCCATCACCCAGGATGCTCGCGACTTCAGCGCCTGTGCGCTGGCAACCAGCGGCGAGGGCAACACCTGTTCCGGCTCGGCAACCATACCGTCGGGGCTTTTTTCTCCGTTCGACGGGGTGAACTACTACACGGTCGAGGGCGACCAGTTCGTGCCCTGGGATTTCACCTTCTATAACTACGGTCCGCTCAACCACTTTCAGCGCCCGGACGAGCGCTACACGGGTGGCCTGTTCGGCTTCTACCAGGTGGATGAGCGCCTGGAGGGCTACGCTGAATTCCAGTTCATGGACGACCGCAGCCAGGCCCAGATTGCACCGTCAGGAAATTTCTTCAGGACCAGTTCCATCAATTGCGATAATCCCCTTTTGTCGGCACAACAGCAGTCAGTCATCGGCTGTACGGCCGGCGTGGAATCCGTGCCCTGGTACATCGGCCGCCGCAATGTCGAGGGCGGCCCGCGCTTCGACGACATACGCCACACATCGTTCCGCATGCTGGGCGGAGTACGCGGCGATATCACGGACAACTGGAGCTACGACGCCTCGGCCAATTTCGCCCGGTTGATCTACAACGAGGTCTACAACAACGACCTGTCGATCACCCGCATCGGCCGTGCTCTCGATGTCGTCACGGACGATGCCGGTAATCCTGCCTGCCGTGCGGCGCTGAGCGGCATTGACCCGAACTGCGTGCCGTGGAACATCTTCCAGGAAGGCGGCGTCACCCAGGAGGCAATCGACTACCTGATATTGCCGCTGTTCTCGGACGGTAACCTGACGCAGGATCAGTTCCTCGCGTTCGTCAATGGCGATCTTTCGGATATGGGACTGGTCAGTCCGGCCGCGACGGAAGGTGTGGAAGTCGTTCTGGGTGCCGAGTACCGCGACGAGAGCTTCGACTACAACCCGGACCAAGGCTTCACGAGCGGCGACGGTGCGGGCCAGGGCGGTCCCACGGCGGCAGTCTCGGGTTCACAGAACGTCACGGAGTTCTTTACGGAAGCGAGAGTTCCCATCGCCCAGGACCGGCCCGGCATCGTGTCCCTCACGCTGGACCTGCGCTACCGTTACTCCGACTACAGCACCGGCGTAACCGCGGACACCTACAATGTCGGCGGTCAGTGGACACCGGTGGAAATGATCAAGTTGCGCGGCGGTTATTCGCGGGCAGTGCGCGCGGCCAATATCCGCGAGCAATTCGAGCCGCAGAACCTGGGCCTCTGGAGCGGCATCGACCCCTGTGCCGGGGCTGCGCCGGAACTGACGGAAGCACAATGCGCCAACACCGGGGTCGCGGCAGGCCAGTTCGGCTCAATCCCGCTCAGCCCCGCCGGGCAGTACAATGCCGTGTTCGGCGGCAATCCCGATCTGCAACCGGAGAAATCCGACTCCTTCACGGTAGGTGCCGTGTTTACGCCGGATGAGATGATCCCCGGGCTGACGCTCAGCATCGACTACTGGAGCATCGAGATCGAGGACGCCATCGATACAGTCGATCCCGAATTCATCGTGCGGCAGTGCGGCCTGACAGGTGATGCGGCGCTCTGCTCGTTGATCAACCGCGGGCCCAACGGCAACCTGTGGATCGCGGATAACGCTAACGTGGTGTCGACGAACGTCAATATCGGCTTCTTCGAAGTAGCGGGGGTCGATCTGGTGGCGGGCTACAATATGGAGATCGGCGACTGGGGTGGCGTCGACTTCAGTTTCCGAGGCACCTGGCTCGACAAGTTCGACCAGCAACCGGTACCCGGGTCCACCGTCGAGGAATGCGCCGGAACCTGGGGCGGATCCTGCGGTCGCCCGCGGCCGGAATGGAAGCACGTCTTCAATACGGTATGGGAGACGCCATGGAATCTCCAGGCGGTTCTTGGGTGGCGCTATGTGGGTGAGGTGGACGAGTTCAATCTCGACCGCTTCACGGCAAGCTCCCGCAGCTACATCGACGTGGCGGCCACATACTTCGCGGAATGGTTCGGGGAGGAGACGGTCATTAATGCGGGTGTCAGCAACGTGCTGGACAAAGATCCGCCCGTTAACGGCCTGTTCGGCACGGTGTCGGTGTTCGGTAACGGCAATACGATCCCGGCCACCTGGGACGCCTTGGGCCGCTATTACTTCATCGGGCTCACGCAGACGTTCTGAAGACAGGCTGCGGTAGAAAACGGGAACGGCGGGCTTCCGGCCCGCCGTTCCCT
>JBBDSK010000148.1:0-6714 GCA_040904985.1 Woeseia sp.
GGGGATGCCTGCCTCGCGGTTGTCCGAGACTTGATGCTTAACTAAGTGCCATTCTCCCTGGCAGCTCCCTCGCAGACCTTCCCTCGCAGAACTTCCTTAGCAACATGCCAGCTCCAGCACAGCCTTCGCTGCGCGCTGGTCTGCACCCCGCGCCAGATGCTCCCGGAGTTTAGCAAATTCGCATTCAATATCCCGGCGCCGCCCGGGATCATTCAGCAGGTCGGACACCGCGGCGTCCAACGCCTCTGCGGTTGCCGAGTGCTGCAAAAACTCGGGCACCAGCGGCTCGGGGGTAAGAAGATTGGGCAGGGTAAAGTGCTGGACTTTCAGCAATTTGAGCGTTCGCGCCAGGAACCAGGACAACGGCGCGAGGCGATAGGCGGCAACGATCGGCCGGCCCAGCAATGCGGCCTCCAGCGCCGCGGTACCCGACGCCAGCAGCACGACGTCGGCCGCTGCCATGGCGGACTGCGCGTTCCCCTCGAGAAGCCGGAAGTGACCGGCCACGCCGGCCTCTTCGAGTTGCCGCCCGAACGTCCGGGCAAGGCCGTTATTGGCCATGGGAGCGATGAACGACAGATCCGGTTTACGCTCCAGCAGCCGCCCGCAGGCAGCCGCAAAGACCGGCCCCAGCCGGCTCACTTCGTTCTGACGGCTGCCGGGGAGAACGGCGACGACCGCCCCGGCTTCAATGCCGAGCCGCTCGCGCGCCGGCGCCCGCGCTTGCCCGGGGAGGATACTGTCCGCGAGCGGATGCCCCACAAACTCCGCGGCAACACCATAGCGATCGTAGAACGCCTTTTCGAAGGGGAACAGGCACAGAACCCTGTCCACCGCTTTCGCTATTTTATGTATCCGCCCCTGGCGCCAGGCCCAGACGGTAGGACTCACGTACTGTACGGTCGAAATGCCGGCCTTTTTGAGTGCCGCCTCGAGGCCCAGGTTGAAATCCGGCGCATCGATGCCGATAAAAACGGCGGGTGGATCGGCCTTCCAGCGCTTGATAAGCCGGCGCCGCAAACGGAGTAGCCGCGGAATTTCCTTGAGTGGCTCGATGAGACCCATCACGGCCAGCGCCTCGGAGTTCTCCAGCGCGAGGCAGCCCTGCCGCTGCATGGCAGCCCCTGCAACGCCTTCGAATTCGAGCGCCGGGTTCGCGGCCCGCAGCGCCCGGATCAGGCCGGCGCCGAGCTGATCACCTGATGCCTCACCAGCGACCAGAGCAATGCGCATATCCTGCTCTCTTAGCGGACCAGGCCGCGCTCGGACGTGTGCAGCGACTCGAGGAAAGGCCCCAGTTCAGGTTGTTCCCTGGCCAGCAGCTCGATCTCGGCGATGGCGTCAGCGAGCTTGCGTCCCTGACGGTAAACAACGCGGTAAGCGTTCTTGATATTGCGAATCTGATCCCGGGTGAAGCCGCGGCGCTTCAAGCCTTCACTGTTGATACCGTGCGGAGCTGCGGGCTGGCCCGCCATCATCGTGTAGGCCGGCACGTCGCGATTCGTGCCGCAGTACATTCCGAGAAAGCTGTGGGCGCCGATGCGGCAAAACTGGTGAGCCCCGGAAAACCCGGCGAAGATAGCCCAGTCACCGACGTGCACATGCCCGGCCAGGGTCGCATTGTTGGCAAAAATCGTTTTGCTGCCGACGCGGCAGTCGTGAGCAATATGCACGTAGGCCATGATCCAGTTGTCATCGCCGAGGCTCGTTACGCCCTGGTCATCGACGGTCCCGCGGCTGATCGTGCAGCACTCGCGGATCGTATTCCGGTCGCCAATTTCGAGACGCGTTTTCTCGCCGGCGTATTTTTTATCCTGAGGATCGTCGCCGATCGAGGCGAACTGGTAAATGCGATTTTGCCGGCCGATTCGCGTGGGCCCGTTGATGACCACATGCGACGCAATACGGCTTCCGCTGCCGATTTCCACGTCATCCCCGATCACCGTGTACGGACCGATCTCGACGTCGTCCGCGATTACCGCGGAAGACGCAACGACCGCAGTCTTGTGAACCGTCACTGCGCGCTGCCGGGCGCGCAGGTAATCCTGGCCGTAACCGACAGTTCACCGTCCACGCTTGCCTTGCAGCGGTAAAACCATATGCCGCGCCTGATCGCCTCCACCGACACATCGATCACGAGCCGGTCGCCCGGAAAAACCGGACGTCGAAACCGCGCTTCATCCACCGCCGCCAGGTAATAGATCACCCCCGGATTCTGCTCCCGGGTGGTCATATAAGAGAGTATTCCGCCGGCTTGCGCCATGGCTTCCACGATCAGCACACCCGGCATTACCGGGCGGCCCGGAAAATGCCCCTGGAAGCAGGGCTCATTGATCGTGACGTTCTTCCAGGCTGAGATCGAATCGCCGGGACTACAACGGCTGACCCCGTCGATCAGCAGGAAAGGATAACGATGCGGCAGCCATTCCATGATTTCCGTCGAGGTCATTTTGCCGCTGCTGTCGCTCATTCCTTGTCCTCGCCCCGCTCCAGTCTCGCCACACGCCGGGCGAGTTCCTCAATGCGCCGGAACCGCGCCACGATGCGCTTCCAGTCCCTGTTTTTTTCCGCCGGAAAACTTGCCGTATAGAACCCCGGTTCGCGGATATCCCGCGACACCATCGTTGCCCCCCCGACGATAACGTCGTCGCAAATCCGGATGTGGCCGACGATTCCCGCCTGGCCGCCGAACATGCAGCGCTTGCCGATGATCGTACTGCCCGATACTCCGCTGAACGCCGCCATCGCCGTATGCTCGCCGATGCGCACGTTATGCGCAATCTGAATCAGGTTATCCAGCCTGACGCCGTTCTCCAGCACCGTATCCTCGATCGCACCGCGATCTATGGTCGTATTGGCACCGATCTCCACGTCATCACCAATCTCGACTCCGCCGATCTGCGGTACCTTCACCCAGCCGGTATCGCTGCGCGCATTGCCAAAGCCGTCGCAGCCAATCACCGCACCGGAATGGACGATGCAACGCCGCCCTATGCGCACGTCCTCGACGATCGTCACGTTCGCATGAAGCCGCGTTCCCTGCCCGATGCGGCAGCGCGGCCCGACGACTGCGCCAATTCCCACGTACACACCGTCCTCTACCACGCTATCCTCGCCTATCACCGCCCGCGCCGCGACCTGCGCGCCGCCGGAGACATTTGCGGACGGTGCGATGATCGCCGATTCATGCGTACCCGCGATTAGCGGCGGCGACGGGTGCAGCACGCCCGCCATGTGCGCATAACTGGTGTACGGATCCTGACTGATCAATGCGGCAACCGGACAGGCCTCGAGGTCTTCGGGGCGTAGCACCACGGCGGCGGCGTGAGTTGCCGGGAGATCTTTTCGGTAGGCCGGATTCGCGAGAAAAGTCAGGGACTTTTCGTCGGCGTTGGCGAGGGTGGCTACCTGCGTGACGGTCGTGTCGGGGTCGCCGGCCAGTTCACAGCCGAATCGGATTGCCAGTTCGCCGAGAGTCGCCTGCATGCCCTTGCCCCGTTCAATAAGTGTCTTGTTGTTTCGGTCCGGTTCCGGCGGTCAGGCAATCCGGCATCAGCCACCGGCGGCTCGGCGCCGGGTGGGCAGGAGTCACGACGAGGGAGAGACTTTCAGGAACGCCGTGCACCCATACATGAGAGCTCCGGGCTCGACATCTTTGGTCCGCGCGGTCCGGAAAGCCTCCCCCCGCCCGACTCCTTGCAGGCACTGCGGCGTTCGCGGCTCATGCCTGCCGGTCAGCTTCAGTTACCGGCCGCCTGGAAGTTGGCCTCCATGGCGCGCAGTACCATTTCGGTGATGTTGACGGCCGAGCTCGCGTAAAGAACGCCGTCACCCACGATCAGATCGAAGTCAGACGCTTCAGCGTAGTCCTGCACTTCCTTCAGCAACGAGCGCTGCAGGTTGCCCAGTTCCTCGTTGCGCCGCAGATTGAGGTCTTCACGGAATTCGTTCTGCATGCGGGTCACCTCGCGTTGCAGATCGCGAAGCTCTTTCTCGGCGTTGCGGCGCTCCGTTTCTCCCATCACGGCGAGATCCCGGTTGACCTTTTCGTTGAACTCTTCCAGTTCCTTTTGCTTTGCAAGAATCGTACGCTGACGCGGCGCAAACTCTTCCTGTAGTGCATCCATGGCCTGCTTGGCCTGCGGTGCCTGCTCCATGAGAGCCGTTACATTGACGACGCCTATCTTGATGTCCTGAGCTGCAGCGGGATTGCTGAACAGCGCAACGAGCGCTATTGCTGCCGCTACAAGGGCTCCGGGATGGTGCTTTGTTTTTGCAAAAATCATATGTTCGTCCAATCGTTAAAATGCCTGGCCAATCGAGAACTGGAACCTCTCGATCTGGTCCCCGTAAAACCTGTCGTTACCCTTGAATTCATTGAGCGGGTACGCGTAACTGAAGCGGAAAAAGCCGAGCGGTGCCAGCCATTGGACAGCGACACCCACAGAAGTCCGAAGCTCATCGAACTCCGGCTTGTAGGTGACCGGGCTGCCCAGCTTGTCGGTGAATTCAACCTCGCCGGTGTTGAATATGTTGCCTATGTCGTAAAAAACGCTCGCCCGCGCCTGGCTTCTGAATTTCTCCGGGATGGGGATTATAAGCTCTAGTTGATTCGCGACCAACACATTGCCGCCGTAAGGATTTCCGAAGCTGTCTTTCGGACCCAGATACGACTCCTTGTAGCCTCTTATGGATTCCGGGCCGCCGCCGTAGAACTGCTTGTAAGGCGGGATCGCCGTTGTATCGTTGAGCGCCTCACCGTAGGCCAGCTCGCTGTTGAACCTGACAGTCCATTGACCGTAAATGGGAAGATACTTGGTGAAATTGTATCGGGCCGTAAAGTACTCGACGTCACTGCCCGGCACGGCCATGCTCAGGAACAGCTGCTGCCGGGTGCCGCGATCTGCAAATATGCTGCGATTGCGGCTGTCGTAGGTCCAGCCGGTAAGAAGTTCGAAGGTGTCGAACTCGGTGCCGAAAAACGTCAAGCCGTTGTCGAGCTCCTCGCTATAGGGATTGCCGTTGTTCCTTACCCAATCCTGTGCCTGCCGCGTGCTGGATGTCGAGGACAGCAGCTCTGCATGCTGGTAGGACAAGCCGAAGCTGAGGCTCTGGTATTCGGTAATCGGATATCCATACTCGATCGATGCACCGGAGCTCGTCGTCGAGAAATCCGACGCCGCGGAAGTGAATTGCGTGATGTCGCGGTGATTGATCGAAACCGTGCGCCTGACTCCGTTCGGCGTTACGTACGGATCGGTGTGTGACAGGCTGTAAAGCTTGGAGAAGCGCCCGGAGTTCAGGTTGAGCGCAACTCGGTTTCCGGAGCCCAGAAAGTTCGTGTGCACGATACTGCCGTTCAGGATTACCTTTTGCGACTCGGAATACCCGACACCGCCGCTGAACTGTCCTGGCATGCGGTATTCGATCTTGAAGTTCACGTCCACCAGGTCCGGGCTGCCCGCGACGGGAACGTTTTCCACCTCGACCTTCTCGACGAACGGCAGCCTCTGCAGGCGAATCTTCGAACGGTCTACCAGGCGGTTTGACAGGTAGGCGCCTTCCGCTTGCCGCAATTCGCGCCGCAGTACTTCGTCGTCGACCTCATCGACGCCCGTAAAGTTGATGCGGCGAACATAGACCCGGCTGCCGGCGTCGACAAAGAATGAAACAGCAACTTCCTTGTTCTCCCGATCCAGTTCCGGCACCGGTTCGATGTCTGCATTCGCATAACCTTCCTCGCCCAGGCGGAAGGACATGAGTTCGCTTGACTGGGTGAGAAGACGCAAATTGAAGGACGAGCCGGGCTCCGCGAGAACCAGTCCCCGGAGCTGTTCTGCCGGCACCACCAATTTACCCACCAGCTTGACCTCGGAGATCGTGTAGCGCTCACCTTCATGAATATTGATGGTGACGTATATATCCTTCCGGTTTGGCGAGATGGCCACCTGCGTCGACTCGATGCGGAAATCGGCAAAACCACGGTCCATGTAGAACGAGCGCAGGGTCTCGAGATCGCCACTCAGAGCCTCTTTGGCGTAGCGATCGTCCTGGCGAATCCAGGATAGCCAGTTCGCCGTGTCAAGCGTGAAGCCGCTGCGGATATCCGCCTCTTCGAAGCTTTGATTGCCGACGATATTCACCTGCCGGATCTTTGCCCGCTCACCTTCCTTGACGTTGATGCTGATGCGAACCGTATTGTTCGGCCGTTCCTCAACGTTCGCGTCGATCTCCACTGCGTATTTGCCGCGATCGTAATACTGCTCCCGCAGAAACTGTTGCACGTTGTCGAGCACGGAGCGATCGAACGTTCGGCCGCGGGCCAGGCCGACGTTGCGCAGCGATTCCATGAGGTCTTCGGTCTTTATGTCCTTGTTACCCTCCATCGTGAAATCCTCGATCGACGGGCGCTCCCTGACCGCCACGACCAGGGTGCCGCCGTCATGGCGCATCTCGATGTCGTCGAACAGGCCCTGTGCGTACAACGCCCGTATCGCTTCCTGGATCCGCTGCTGATCCACCGTATCGCCCACGTTGATCGGCAGGTAATTGAACACGGTGCCTTCAGAGATTCTTTGCAGCCCCTCGACCCGCATGTCGCGAACCACGAACTCCTCGGCCGCCATTGCCGGAGCCGGCGCCAGCCAGGCGGCGCAAGCGGCCAGCACGAGGAGCCGGCGCCAGAAGGCGCCTTGCCGGAACGGCCGCTCGTCG
>JBBDSK010000149.1:0-6696 GCA_040904985.1 Woeseia sp.
GCATTCGCAAAAGCCACGCCAGCTTGCCTTTGCCGCTGAGCTTGGTCGTTAGGCGGCATGTCGTCCCGTACCGCAATCGGATTCTTGGTCGCACCCACAGTCGTGCCAATTGGTCTGCTTTTGACAGAATGGCTACATAGCGAGCCTATAGCATACAGGTTCGGAGAAGTCGCATTCGGTTTCTTGATTTGGTACATCTATCCACTTTTCTTTACGGTGATTTTTGCCGTACCTTTGTACCTTCTTTTGAACCGATTAAACTTAGTGCGATGGTGGACGTGCTTTGGCGCCGGATTGCTTATTGGAGTAATAGGGGCAATGAGCGTCAACGGCCAAATGCAGGGTTTCTATACGAGATTGACGTTGCTAAGTGGGATGGCAGGGCTTATCTTTTTCTTCATCGCGAAGTACAAGCCTCAAGCGGCAAACTCTCGACGATAGGGCCGGGAGCATCCGTGTGAAAAGGGCGGGATCAGTTTAACATTGGCGCAAATGCCGCCTAACAAGTCGCTGGAGCGGACCGTGATGGATAAAGTGCCAGGACTAGACCGTGGGCGTGCGGCCGCTCAGCTCGGACGTTATACGTCATTGATTAACCGACTGTGGATGATCTGAGATGAGCAGGACCCTCGACGACGTGAAGAAGCTTGTTGCGGTGGGGGAGGTACGGATCTCCGAGCATGGTTATGACGAGATCGCCGACGATCACATCTTCGTTCAAGACATAATTAGTGGCCTTGAAGATGCTGTTGTCGTCGAGGACTATCCGACCTTTGGGAAGGGACCGGCGGTACCGGTGCTACAATACGACCGGGAGAAGAGCCCGATTCATGCGGTCTGGGGCGTTCCAAAGGGCCGCTCGACCCCGGCGGTGCTAGTGACTGCGTATCGACCGGCCCCTCAGCGCTGGTCAGAGGATTTCCTGGAGAGACGAGATGGACAGACGTAATCAGGTGAAGCTCATTCGCGAAAGGCAATACGTTGCGGAAGTCGAGGTCGAACTCATCGAGGACGAGACGGGTTGGTCCCCTTATCTTTCGCCACAAGACGCCTACAAGCTTGATGATATCCGGGGCGCTCTGCGTCGCGGCGATATCGCCGCAGCGGGGCGGCTGTCGCGCGTATTCGAATCACGGCAAGTTGCAGCGCAATGATGCATAACACGTCGTTGCAGCCGACGCCCGACCGCGGCGTTCTTTCGCTGCCGCTCAAGAGCACCGCCGTCAAATGCCGCTGAACTCCGCGTTAGACGGCATCGCTAAGGTAGTCGAAGATCATGTCGGCTTTTAGACCTTATCGGAAGTTCCGTCCACTGTTCCGAGGGTTGGCTGCCTGAACGATACAGCTTTTTTGAAAGCAGTCCTTCAAGGAACAATTGATGAGAACAGTTGTGGTGTGATCAAATTGCCGACGGCTTCGATGGTCGTGTTTGCGTTTGCAATTGCCACTTCGCTAATGATTCCTGGCGATGGAGCCGCTCAGAAAACGCCGCCGAGATTATTGTTCGCCGAAAAGGCGGGCGATACATGCAATATTCGTTACTGGTATCAAGATGCTGCAGAAGCCGTCATATTAGCTCGCGCTGATGAGTGTCCGGAAAGTCTATTCATCGACCAATCCAGGCAAATCGTCTTTGTAATAGATGCCAGCTACATTCGCTCGATAAGAATTTATCCAGCCGCCGAAATCAGCCGCACACCACTACCCGAACGCAATTATAAGGTCTGGCTGGATCAAATGACGCTACGACCGGATGAGAACGCCAACTACAAACCCGAATTCGAGACCCTGAAGCCAATCGGAGTGCGATTCCTTGACGATGGGTCTCTCGGTGTCGCGATGAGTCTCCGGATGCCTGCAGACGACGAGTATCATTACTTGTTTAAGTATACCGACAAAGATTGGTCCATCGTGGCGTCACGATGGTGTGGCCGATGGGGTTGTGAGGAGCCAGTGGACAGGTTGGATCCGCTGCACTCCGAAAATTACTCATCGACACAGGACAATCGAACCTGGCCAGAATCAAGGATGGTCTGGCATTCGGCGCTGATGCAGAACGAGTATGTTACATATCGCAAAGAAGAGAAAGCTAAGACATCAACTGGCAATTACTCGGGGACAAAGATCGAAGTGGGCGTAACGGTCGATGGGAGCTCATCGATCCTTACGGCGTATACGAGCCCGAGCGAGCACTCCGATACGCTACATACGTTCAGCGTTGACCTGTTGGTTGATTCCGCTGAACCAAAGAACCTGTCGAAAAACCAGTGTCTTACATCCATTGTAGGACGCCACATACTGGTCTACGAGTTTTTCCGTGGGCGATTTGAGTTAACAGACCTCAGTACCGGCGAAACGGTTCTAAGCAATCTGAGCACAGCTGCTTGGATCGATTGAAGCGAAAATCGGAAGACATGCGCGACGCAGCAATGATTTACTCTCGTCTAGAAAACCGACCAGCGAACCGGTGAACGTCGTTTGAAGTCGGCTGCGACGACACCGTCCTGTAGCAACAGGTTTTGCAGCTGCAGGAAAAGCCTCTTATCATGAACCATTCGGGGAATGGGCTGTTGCAAGGGAGCGCGCGGGGTGTGATGCTCGCCGCCTGCAGCCCGGAAAGAATCCGCCGGATGGCCGCGGACTCCGTAACAAGAAGACCGGGAGGCCCAATTGGACGCTTTTCAATCAGTTAACATGATGGTCCACGTCGTCGTCGGTTCACATGGCCTCGCTGGTGCCATAGTGGCGCTGGCGGCCGTAAAAGGTTCGCCCGGTCACAGTCAACTTCGCGCTGGGGCAGTTCCTCATTGGTCCACTGGTTACGGCGGCGATGTTCGGGTTCCTGTTCGCGCAGGACTGGCACATGCTGCATGCTGACCCGCCGCACCCGAATTTCTGGATCCGCCGCCATCTCGTGCGAATGATCTTGGCATTCACTATTGCCGTGATGGCTGTCGTGCGAATCGGGCTTAACTTCGGGTTGTCGCTCGAGGCTTCCGTAGTTATTCCTCTTGGCATTGCCGCCGCTTGTATCTCATGGGTGTACAGGCGCTACCCCCTGTTGACCACGGCAACTTGAATCGGGATGGAGCAAGTCATTCTGATAACGGGCGCGTCACGCGGCATCGGCGCTGCAACGGCAAGAATTGCGCTGCAGGCCGGCGCTTCGGTGGTCGGCAGCTACAACATCGCGTTGGGCGCTTTGAAGAACTTGTCCGATGAATTCGGCACGGACCGCGTCATTGCTATCCAGGCAGATCTTGCCGAGCCAGGCGCCGGTGCAAAACTCTGGGACGAGGCACTGCGCCAGGCCGGGAAGATTGACGGCCTGGTCAACAATGCCGGCATTTCGCCGGCGACGGAACTCGCCGGGGATGCCGAGCAGTGGCAGCACGACTGGTCGCAAGTGCTGGCTGTGAACACCCGTGCTGTGGCGGACCTGTGCCGCGAGGCTATCCTTTACTTCAAACGACGCGGCGGCGGTCGAATCATCACGGTTGCCAGCCGTGCCGCATTCCGCGGCGACAACGTCGACTACCTGCATTACGCGGCCAGCAAGGGCGCAGTGGTCGCACTGATGCGCTCGATCGCGCGCGGGTACGCCGCGGACGGGATTCGTGCTTTCGTGGTTGCGCCCGGTTGGGTGAAAACCGACATGGCCTCGCTCATCTACGAGCCAGGGAATGAAGCGGCACTTGCCGAGATACCGATGGGCGACGCCGCGCCGCCGGAGGAAGTCGGCAACATGATCGTGTTCCTGCTATCCGGCAAAGTCGACCACAGCACCGGCGCGACGTTCGACATCAACGGGGCCAGCTACGTTCGCTAGGGAAGCTTGTGCAGAGATTCTCTAGTGCTGATCACCAAAAAAAGGAGCGGGCTGGATGAGCAGTAAAAGATCAACGGCACTCGAAACGTTCGTTACTGCGCTTTGGGCGGCGGCTTTGCTACTCGCAGTGCCGGCACTTGTGTTCGCACAGGCCGGCCCGGACCACATCCCGCCGCGCGCGGAAGGCGAAGGGCCCTACGATCGCCTTATCTTACGAGGTGTCACGCTCATCGACGGCACAGGCGCGCCGGCGCGCGGGCCGATGGACATTGTGATCGAAAACGATCGCATCGCCGACATCGTCAGCGTGGGCGCACCGATGCTGCCGATCGACCCTGAAGGTCGTCCGCCGCTGGATGGCGGACACGAGATGGATCTGCACGGCGCTTTTGTTTTGCCGGGATTCATCGACACGCACCTGCATCTGCATCACATGGATTCGGGACAGAAGGTGCCGTCGGACTACGTACTCAAGCTGTGGCTCGCGCACGGAATTACATCCGGACGCACCGTCGGCTATGACGGCACACTGGCGGAAGAGGCCGCCATCAAGCGCCTTCTGGACCGCAATGAAATTACCGGCCCGCGCATTCACATGTACCCGTCCTTCGGCTCCAGCGAAGCCGGTCCGATGCTGACAGCCGAAAATGCGCGGGAGCGCATCCGGCGTATCAAGAGAGCCGGTGCCGCGGGCGTCAAGTTTTTCGGCGCGCCGGAGGAAATACTGTGGGCCGCACTGGATGAAGCCGGCAAGCAGGAACTCGGTTCGACTATGCATCACGCGCAATTGAACGTGCTGCATGCGAATGTGCTGGCAACCTCCGCGCACGGGCTGAAAGGCATGGAGCACTGGTACGGCCTGCCCGAAGCCATGTTCACCGACCGCCGTATCCAGGATTATCCCGCCGACTACAATTACAACAATGAGCAGCATCGCTTCGCTGAAGCCGGGCGCCTTTGGCAGCAGGCGGCGAAACCGGGTTCGGAAAAATGGAACGAGGTCATGGAGGCGCTCCTGGAACGCGACTTTTCACTGTCACCGACCTTTACGTCCTACCTGGCCAGCCGCGATTTCATGCGCCTGAGCCGCGCGCCCTGGCACGAGATCTATACTTTGCCGGCGCTGTGGGACTGGTACCGCCCGAACCGCGATGCTCACGGCTCCTACTGGTTCGACTGGACGCTGGAAGACGAACTGGCGTGGAAAGAGAATTTCCGGCTCTGGATGACCTTCGTCAACGAATACAAGAATCGTGGCGGCCGCGTTACCGCCGGGTCGGATGCCGGGTACATCTACAACCTGTACGGTTTCGGCTACATCCTGGAACTCGAACTCCTGAGGGAGGCGGGTTTTTCGCCGCTCGAAGCGATTCATTCGGCAACCTTGCAGGGGGCGCGCGAGCTGGGCATTGCGGAGGAGGCCGGTTCGGTAAGCGTCGGCAAGAAAGCCGACCTCGTTATCATCCACGAGAATCCGCTGGCGAACCTGCACGTTCTTCTGGGCACCGGCACCATTCGCCTCAACGATGAGACGCGCGAGGTGGAAAGAATCGGCGGCATTGCCTACACGGTGAAGGACGGCATCGTTTACGACGCAGCAGCGCTATTGCAGGACGTGGCGGAGACAGTGCAGGCGGAGAAAGACAGGCGCGGTATCGCGCCAGGTATCATGCCCATAGCCAACAGCGATTGATTGCTGCCCGCTACCGTTGCTACCGTGAAAATCGCCTGACGTCGAACGGCCGCGGGTCGATCGGCGGCTGACGGCCACACACGAGGTCGGTAATTATCTCGCCGGTTACCGCGGCCATTGTCAGCCCCAGGTGCTGATGGCCGAAGGCATAGAAGAGATTGTCCGAAAGCGCGCTCTTGCCGATCGCCGGCAGGTAGTCCGGTAAGGTGGGGCGTGCGCCCATCCAGCGGCTGCGCGGACGGCTGAACGGCAATCCCAGTTCGTCCACGTGCCGTTCAAGCATCTCCCATCGTGCTGGCGTTGCGGGCCGGTCGTGGCGCGCGAACTCGACGAAGCTGGTGGCGCGCAGCGCCGACGCGAAGCCGGTGACTACGATGGCGCGGTCTTCGAAGACAATCGAGGGCATGTCTGGCGGCCAGGCGCCCGCCGGCGACTGGATGTGGTACCCGCGCTCGGCAATGATCGGCACGGGGCAGCCGGCATCGCGCAACAGGCGCCCCGAATCGAGGCCGGCCGCGATGACGACGACGTCGGCGTGGAATGACTTGCCGTCCTCCGTGACCAAACGCGACGCATTGCGATCGATCGCCGCCTTCGAGACCCGCGCGGCAACGAATTTGCCATTAGCCGAAGCGACCGAGTGCTTGAGCGCGTCAAGCAACATGTCCGGATCGCGTATCCGGCCGGTGGTCTGGAAGCGAATGCCCCCGTGCAGTTTTGCCGTGATCATTGCCTCGAGCCGGCCCAGTTCCTCCCGTGATGCCCCGACCCAGCTCGCCGAGCCGGTATTGGTCCGCTTCCAGCGGGTCGCGGACGCTTTCGCGCTGCGTTTCGATTCCCAGACGACATAATGACCCTTCTGCATCAGCAGATCCGGCTGCCCCGCCTCCTCCAGCAGCCTGCGCCAGGCGGGAATGGCCCGATCCATGCATGCAGCAAGCGCGGCGGTGTTGCGGCGAAATTGCGACGGCGCGGATGCGCGGACCATGCGCAGGAAAAACGGGAGCCAGGTTCGAACATCCTCCGCCGGCGCGCGGACGGGGCCCCCGCCTTTCAGCAGCAACAGCAGCGCTTTCCTGAAGGAGGCGGCCGAAGCGAGCGGCTCCACCTGCTCCACAGCCAGGTGACCGGCGTTGCCCCAGGACGGCGGCTTTTCCGCGGCGTCGGCATCGCC
>JBBDSK010000150.1:0-36668 GCA_040904985.1 Woeseia sp.
ATCGCGTTAGCGATTGATAACGCGGGAGAAAGGGCGAAGCTTTGCTTTGCCCTTTTCGACTCTGCAGAAGTCCGGGATTGACTTGTGCAGAGATTCCCTGGGCCTTCCCTGGGCCGCCCCTTGACAGTTTGCAGGCATCCGGGTCCCGCAGGAGAGTGGCGGGTACAAAAATCGCCTCAACGCTTTGTTCTGTGCTGGTAGTATTGCGAGCCGCCCAGCGACCTCCGTATTCGCGAACCTGCAACGGGATATATTATCGATGCCTCTGAATCTGACCGACAACGAGGTGCGCGTGATCGGCTGCCTGATGGAAAAATCCGTCGTTACGCCCGATCAGTACCCGTTAACGCTTAACGCCCTCACCAACGCCTGCAACCAGAAATCCGGACGCCACCCCGTCATGTCGCTGGAACAGGGCGCGGTACAGCGCACAATTCGTGATCTGGAGGCCAAGCACCTCGTGCGCGTGGAGGAGAACTTCAAAAGCCGCAGCGAAAAGTACACGCAGCGCTTCTGCAACACGCGTTTTAGCGATTATCAGTTCGATCCGCCGCAGTTTGCGATCGTTTGTCTTCTGTTACTGCGGGGTGCACAGACACCGGGAGAACTGAAAGCGCACAGCGGACGGTTATACAGCTTTGCCGACAACGCCACCGTCGCAGAGTCGCTTCAGAGCCTGATCGAACGCGAGGGAGATCCTCTGGTCGTGCAGCTCCCGCGCGCGCCGGGCCGAAAAGATTCTGAGTACATGCATCTTTTTTCCGGCCCCGTGGACCTGGAGCATTACGCGGCCCGCCAGTCATCGATCGAATCCCGCCCGCGGGAGCGAGCGAGTGTGTCCGACCTTGCCGATCGGGTCGCCGCTCTCGAGCGGGAAGTTGCTGAACTCCGGGAGCAACTGAATGCGGAGCGCTGATCGCAACGCCCGGCTACTGTCTTTTCCAAATAGCGCGAGGCTTACAGCTTCCTCACGAGCTGGATTCCGTCACGCACGGTGAGAAGAACGTTTTCGACCCGCTGATCCCGGGCGATGGTTTCGTTCAGAGCTGCGATCGCCCGCGACGTGCGATCCGGGGGATCGACCACTCGCCCCGACCAGAGCATGTTGTCGAACAGCAGGACACCGCCCGGTCGCGTCCGGCTCAGGATCTCCTCGTAGTAAGCCGGATAGTTCTCTTTGTCCGCATCGATGAACGACAGGTCGATCGGGTCTTCCAGGCTGCGAATGGTATCGAGGGCGGGGCCCATCCGGATCTCGATGTTACGGCCCAGCGGACTGGAGTCGAAGGCCTCCTGGGCCACCTTCTGCGCCCCCGGATCGATCTCGCAGGTGACGATCCGGCCGCCTTCCGCTAATCCCTCGGCCATCGACAATGCGGAGTATCCGGTAAACGTGCCGACTTCGAGAATGAAGCGCGGCTGGGACAGTTGCACGAGCAGCTTCAGGAGGCGCCCCTCGACCCGCCCCGTCAGCATCTGCGGGTCGTCCATCTCTCGGTAGGTCCGCTCCTCAAGTGACCGCAGCAGCTCAGGTTCTGCGCTAGTGTGCAGGGACGCGTATTGATCGATGCTCTCGTCCACAAGAAGCTTCATGGCGGAATCCTCCAGCAATGCCCTCCATTGCATTATAAGCCCGGTCACTTAGCCGGGGAGCAGCCGGTCTATGGTCGGTGGTGGTTCAATTTCGGAAACTCGCAAAGTCCGTTCCATTGCCGTCTTTACTCTCGCGGTTGCGCCTAACGCGGTCGCGGACCAACCGAGTCATAGCAATCTCATTCGGACATGTTTAACACGAATTAATGGCGTCACTCGCGCTGCGAGTCAGAACGGGTCAAGCTAACGGGGCACGACGTGCCACCCTCCATTTCGTTTCGACGAGGCAAGCTACCAGTCGAGATCGTTTCCGACAGGGAGGAATCTGTATAAATTGCACGATCTGACCATCTTGCCGAAATTGGCGTTAATGAGGACGAAGCGAATCGCATGGCAGCCGCCAAGATTCGGCGTTGCACCGACGAAGATCAGTGCGAAAAGATCGCCGAATCGATTTGGATGTCGAAGTACCAGGACGACTACTACTTCGCTCGATTAGTGGCAGTGGAGGATTTTGGAAGATTTCCCTTTGACGAGCCGCCAATCGTCTTTGCGCCATCACATTCGATCTGCCTCCTTACCAATTCTTCGGACGCTGACGTGGTCTCCAAGATGACCGAGATTGGCTAAGAATGTGCTGCAAGCCACAGACCGTTCTGCCAGCCACTCTGGACGATTGATGATGGTAAGAGTGGAGGGATTGGCAGCCGGATCAAACGACCGAATCATGGGGCGTTGCTCGATTGGGTATCGAGTTATGAGACTTTTGGATCCAAGCCAAAAGCCTATCTCGACCTGCTGCGCGGCAGTATTCGGCCTCCAGTCCACATTTGCTGGCGTGGCTCGATCGATGGAATACGGAAAAGACTTACGAAGACCGAGTTAAACTGTTTGGATTTCTGCTCTCCTATATGCCAAGAGCAGGAATATTTGACGATCCGCCAGATGTGGAGGATTGTGTTGTGGATGCGCCGGCGTAGGAGGCCAATGAAACGCGATGAAGTCAAGCCTATTGCTCCGTACAGTGGCGACGGTATTGCCACTCAGAGCGTCTTAGATCGGGCTACAGGTGAGCCCATCGCGACGGAAAGGCTTAAGTCGTATGCCGAGGCTCTTTGCCATATCATTTGAGCAGTGAGGATAAGTTCGGCAACGGCCAATTCTGGATCGTGGGCGAACAGAGAGGCGGCATGTTGTAGCGACTGGAATCGTTATGATTGGGAAGGAGGCGAATCGGATTGACGAAAGCGGTGAATCTGATCCGACACTTCTGTTGTTGAGTCATTCCTTCAATTGTCTGCAAGATGTACCGATGAGCAAGTTCCGCGGCTTCAATAGAGCCTGAAACTGATTACAAAACGCAAGGTTCCCTTGGTGACCCTTTTAAGCATGGCCAAATATCGAATTCTCACTGTTGGTTTTGATCTTCCGGGAGGCGATTTCGAATACATCCCATTTGACTCTGATCAGACGTTGCTCGATGCTGATATCATTCTATTTGAACCAACACTAGGGCGCTACAACTCAGTTGAATCCTATCAAGGTAGATCGCTCCTTACCGAGCATTCTTCGTTCGCTATAAAAGAGCGGCTAAATCATTGGCGATCTGAGATCGTTTCCGCTGTAAATGCTGGAAGGCTAGTTATTGTCTTTCTGCCTAAGCCAGAAATCTGTTTCCGATATACGGGCGATCGAAATTTTTCAGGTACGGGAAGGAGCCGCGTTACGACCAATATCGTTGCCGAAACCTCGTCATATGAAAGCGTACCAAACCTCGATCGCGTTGTCGCAAAGAGCGGTACCGCCATTCAATTGACTGACGGCGGGCGATATCTGGGGCCATATTGGTCAGAACTCGCAAGCTATTGCCCTTATGAAGCTGAGATTGAAGGTAGCTTCAAGCGTGTCCTGCTAAATGCGAAAGGTGGGGACCGCATCGTTGGGGCTGAGGGTTCGTCAAAGAACGGCATACTGCTTTTTCTTCCGCCTATCAGATATTCCGAAGATGATTTTGTCGCGTACGACGAAGATAGCAAGAGTCACGGTTGGACACCGGAAGCCTTAAAGTTTGGCAAACGTTTGCTGGCTACACTAGTCGCCCTGGCTGACAGCATAACGACGACACGAGACAAGACCCCCGAGCCATCTTGGGCAATGGACTCGGACTTTAGGTTGGCTGCCGAAGGCGAACTCGAAGTTCGGATCTCCGATGTTGCCAGTCGACTTTCCGAGCTTCAAGCCGACAAAGCATCATTGGAAACGGCTTTGAAGGACGAGGGTAGCCTTCGAGGCTTGTTGTTCGAACAGGGTACTCCGCTTGAGTTATCGATCCTCGAAGCGCTGGAGCTGTTTGGTTTCGACGCCGAACCGTTTGACGATGGAGAATCGGAGTTCGACGCTGTGTTTGTAAGCACTGAAGGTCGTTGCCTTGGCGAGGCTGAGGGGAGGAACAACCGTGCGATTAATATCGATAAGCTCAGCCAGTTGGAGCGAAACCTACAGGAAGACTTTGCCCGCGACGATGTTGAGGACTATGCTAAGGGCGTGTTGTTCGGCAACGCCTATAGATTGAAGCCAATTGATGAGCGCGGAGAGTTTTTCACGACCAAATGTATTTCAGGCGCGAAGCGCGCGAGGGCCGCTCTCGTGAGGACTCCAGATTTGTTCGGTCCCGCACGATATCTTAAGGAGAACGAACTCGACAGCGAATATGCGAAAGCATGCCGACAGGCGATCTTTGCCGCTGACGGAGAAGTGGTCAAGTTTCCCACAGCTCCTATCGGAGAAGAATCAACTATTGCTGAAGCGACCCCCCCAAGAAAGCAAAACGATGAATAGTGATGCGTGGCGGAGAATAAAGCCGATCGTACGAACCGGCCATGTCCATCCGATACGAGAAGGCTCCACATCGGAGCTAAGCTGTTTGAGATAGAGCCATTTCTATGAATGCGAAACTCTTCATATCCTACAGTTGGAGTTCGGAAGAGCATGAGACGTGGGTGCTCGAACTGGCCACTCAGCTACGCGAATCGGGTGTCGATGTAATTCTTGATAAATGGGATTTGAAGGAAGGGCACGATGCTCACGCGTTCATGGAGCGAATGGTTACCGATCCGGAGGTTAGGAAGGTCGCTCATATGTGATCGCTTTTACGCTGAGAAGGCTGACGGTCGTCTAAAAGGCGTAGGCGCCGAAGCACAAATAATTAGTCCGGAAATATACGCATCGACGGATCAAAATAAGTTTGTCGCGGTGATTGCCGAAAAGGACGAGGCCGGCAATCCATACCAACCTACGTTCTACAAATCGCGCATTCATATAGACCTCAGCGATGCGGATACCTACGGAA
Organism: Woeseia sp.; assembly: GCA_040904985.1. Classification (GTDB taxonomy): domain Bacteria; phylum Pseudomonadota; class Gammaproteobacteria; order Steroidobacterales; family Woeseiaceae; genus IDS-8. The sequence goes on from JBBDSK010000150.1 coordinate 4,943, forward strand.
GAAACTTCGAACAACTGTTGCGGTGGGCCTACGACAAGCCTTTGCATGTTAAGCCAGACTTGGGGAAAGCTCCGGCGTTTCTTGAGGAAGCACCGGGTCCTTCACTCCATACTTCCGTGGTCGCACAACGAGCGGTCAGCGCCATTCGGAATCAGAAAGACTACGCTGATGGTGCAGTTATTGAGTATTTCGATAGATTCACCGAAAACTTGGAGGAGTTTCGGATTGCGCCCGACAGTCAGACGGGTTACGACGATGAGATAGTAGAGAACATAGATCAGTTTCTGCCCTATCGAAATGAGGCCATTGAAATCGTACTTACGCTTTCTCGATACGCAGGAAAAAAGAATTTAGGGCCTACGCTGCATAGCTTCGTCGAGCGTTTGCTTCCCTATTTTTACCGACCGACAAATGATGTTGGTTGGCAGGAGTTTCACGCATCAAATTACGAGTTCATAATTCACGAACTATTCTTGTATTTCATCGCGGCTCTACTGAAGTACGGACACTTCGATGCTGCCGCCCACCTGTTCGATCACCGCTATTACGTTGCGAATCGAGACCGAAATGATCAGATGGTGTCGTACCGTGAGATTCGACAGTACATCGAGGCATTTGAGCATAGAAAGAACCGCCTTAAGCTGAATCGACTTTCGCTAAGAGCAGATACGTTGATCGACCGCTGCCAAGGCGTAGGCATCAATCAGGCCCAGCTGCTGCAATCCGATTTCGTCGTGTTTATTAGGGCCGCATTGGATGCGGGCGACGATCACTACCGGCATTGGTGGCCGGAAACGCTGCTTTATACATTTCGGCAGCGTGGACCGTTCGAACTATTCGCAAGAGCTGAGAGAGCTGAAGCGTTTCGAAAGCTCCAGCCGCTGTTGGGGCTTGCCGGGCTCTCAATTGACGATGCCAAAAAGCGAATAGCTGACTACTTCGATCTGATTCGCCAAGGACAAGTTCAGTTGCCCCGCTGGGAGGTCAATGGGTTTAACCCCGCTGAACTGATGAATTTCGCCAAGCTGGCGACAGCCTAGGCCCCCTGATTCCGCATACCACCCCCCAATTTTTTCGGCGGGATATATACCCCCATCCAGCCCGCCTGAAAGCCCAAATTGTTTGTTTTATCAAGAAGTTCGGGATAGAATACTGTACAAATAAACAGCTCAACCCGGAGCACGTAAATGTCTGCCTCCCGCACCGAAGTGGCCGCCCTGGTGCCATCCCCCCGACCCATCTATACCGAAGGCGTCAAGCTGGGCGCCGAGATAACAGAACTCTGCAGCTACATCTACGCGGCTACGTATCAACTGCTGGTAATGATCCGCGAGTTCGACGAGAAGAGATACTGGCACTGGCCCGGGCTCTGCTCCTGCGCCCACTGGCTCAACTTCAAGTGCGGCATCGGCATGAACGCTGCCCGTGAAAAGGTGCGCGTGGCCCACGCGCTGGCCGGCCTGCCGAAGATCAGCGAGGCCTTCCGCAAGGGCGAGCTGTCCTATTCCAAGGTGCGGGCGATGACCCGCATCGCCGATCCGGCGAACGAAGACTACCTCCTGATGATCGCGCGTCACGGCACGGCTTATCACGTCGAGAAACTGGTGTCGAAATATCGCCGTTGCAAGCGGCTGCAGGAAACGGCGACAGCAAATGCCAGGCACAGGGCGCGGGAAGTAAGCTGCCGCTACGACACGGACGGCACGGTGGTCGTCCGGGCAAGACTGCCGGCCGAGCAGGGAGAACTGGTCATGAAGGCGCTGGAGCTTGCGATGGAGCGGCGGCAGACGGACGAGCGGGCCGCTCTCCGGGCGGCCGAAAAGGCCGGCAGTCCCGCAGCGGCAGGGCTGGAACCGCTCGCTGCGAGCCACGCCGATGCGCTGACCGAGATCGCCGAGAGTTATCTGAACCACGGAGCGAGCCCCGCCAGTACGGCTGACCGGTACCAGGTGGTGATGCACGTTTCCGCGGAAACACTGAAGGGGAATTCCGATGTTTCCGCGGAAACATTGAACGACGATCCAGATGTTTCCGCGGAAACATCGGAGCACGTCAATTCGGGGATCTCGCACGTGGAGGGCGGGCCAACGATTGCCGCGGAAACGGCGCGCCGCATCGCCTGCGACTGCTCCCGGGTGCTTCTCCTGGAAGACGACGACGGGGAACCGCTGTCGATAGGCCGCAAATCGCGCTCCATCCCGCCGGCTATTCGCCGGGCGCTGAGCCTGCGCGATGACGGCTGCCGCTTTCCCGGCTGCACGCACAGGTATTTCGTCGACGGACACCACATCAGGCACTGGGCGGACGGCGGCGAAACCCGTCTGGACAACCTTGTGCAGCTTTGCCGGCGCCATCACCGGATGGTGCACGAAGGCGGTGTGAGTTGTGAGCGACTGGCAGATGGCCGCATCGCCTTCAAGGATCGGTGTCGGCAGGTCTTGTCGGATATCGCCGTGCTTCCCGCTATCGATGATGGCATCGAAGACAGACATGCGAGCGCCTGGATCGCAGCGCGGCTGACCGATCTCGAGATTGACGAGCATAGCTGCGTGCCGCAGTGGTATGCCGGGGAAAAGATGGACTGGAATCTGGCGGTGGGGAACCTTTTTCGGTAGTTAGCCAGGTTTTGTCCGGGCTGCGGAAGCCTCGCCCGTGGTGAGAACGGGGGACAATGGATTACTTTTCAGAAGGAGGATCTGCCAGGCGATGACCGAAATAAGCACCCTCGTCAGGCCCAGCGAGGACCAGGATGCCGCGGCGATCGCCGGCATCTATTCCCATCACGTGCTGCAGGGTTCGGCCTCTTTCGAAACCAATCCACCCGGCCGAAAGGAGATGGCCCGGCGGCGCGCGGCGTTGCTCGGACGCGGCATGCCCTACATCGTCGCGGAACGGGACGGCCAGGTGGTGGGGTTTGCCTACGCAGCGCCATACCACGAACGACCGGCGTACCGCAGTACGGTTGAAGATTCCCTTTACGTCCGTGCCGACTCGATGGGCATGGGCATCGGGCGCATGCTGCTCTCGACGCTCATCAGCGACTGCAAAAATCTGGGTTTCCGGCAAATGGTCGCTTTGATCGGCGACAGCGACAATGCGGCCTCGATCCGCCTGCACGAGTCCATGGGCTTTCGCAGGGTCGGCACGCTCCGCTCCGTCGGCTTCAAATTCGGCCGCTGGCTCGACGTCGTGCAAATGCAGCGCGAATTGGGGACCGGAGACCGCACGGCGCCCTGATCCCCTGCGTCTCAGGCACCGCTTGCACCGACGGCCGCGGGCTCCGACATCATCACTTCAGGGTCGCGGAAATCGATTGGACGCCCGATCGTCAGCGACTCTCTCAACTCCGGACTCATGGCGCGGAAACTTCCATCTGCCTCGACGCCAGGCGCGTCCACGACCTTCGTAAAAAAAGGCGCGGCCGGCGGCCGCTGACGCTCGTACATCTCCCGTACCTCGCCCGTCGGGTCTGCCGGGGCGGTCGTCTTGATAAAACTCTCGATTCTCCTTAAACGTAGTACTGCGAAATCTGCACTTCCTCGCCGTAGTCGGCGTAGTCGCCGGCCGCTCGCCGCGAGCGGAATTCGCACCAGTTGATTGGCCGGTAACGCGCCGGATGGCTGTCGTCTACCATGGTCGGCAATGGCGCGTATTCCGTTTCCCAGGAAGGGTTCAGAAAGAACGGAACACTGAATCGCTCCGCATCGGGGCTGGTAACAACCCTGTGCAGCGCCGCACGGTAGCGGTCGTTCGACCAGACCTGGACGATGTCGCCGATGTTGATCACCAGCGCATCCCGGCATGGCTCCACGAGATGCCAGCGACCGCGGCGGAAGATTTCAAGCCCCGGCTGCTCGTCCTGCAGAAGAATAGTCAGAACACCGGCGTCGCTGTGATGATTGACTCCGAGATAGCCGTCTGTCGATGTGGCCAGCCCTCCGGTCTCGCGGGAGTCGGGCACGGCGGGTAATGATTGAGCCGTAAAAAGCTGGTATGCGCGGCGCCGAAATGCCGCACCAGGTCGTCGGCGTGCATTCCGAGGTTGATCGACAACGCCGAGAGAAGCCGAAATGCCAGCCGCTCACACTGGGCGTAATAATTTCGTATTGCGGTTTCGAACTCCGGCAGTGACGGCGGCCATTGCGGCTGCAGTGCCATGCCGTCGGCGGGACCGAAATCGTAGACCTCTTTCCAGTCGCGCGTGTTCTTCGTCAACTCCTGGTCGAAGTATCCCCAGGGGTTTTCGGCCGTGCGCGAGATGACTCTCTTGTTCCCGGCCGGCTGCGCAAAAGCTTCGCATCGCCGTGACGAGGTCGGCTAACACCGAATCGTCGATGCCGCGCCGCGTCACCTGGAAGAAGCCCCAGTCCCGGCAGGCTGCGTCGATGGCTTTCAAGCTCGCTGGCGCCTCCAACTCGGCAATATCAATAACCGGCACACCGTTCGACGGCACGCGCCTATGCAGTTCGTTCATGGCGTCGATCTCCGGGCGATCAGGCAGTCTTTCGCGGCTGCAGCCAGTTCGGAAGAAGCGTGTAAGGATCGAGTTCGACGGTCGGGTCCCAGGAAATGCCGGCCTTCTCGAGGCGCTTTTGCAGCCTGCCGTCGCGCATTTCATCGAACACCTCCGTGCAACCGCCGATGTGCTCGCCGCCGACATAAATCTGCGGAATGGTGCTGGCACCGGTGCGGTCGGCGAGCACCGCACGGATCTTGCCGCCGCGATCGTTTTCCTGGTACTCCACTGAGTCGAGGTCGATGCTGCGATAGCTGATTCCCAGCTTGCCGAACAGCTTGCGGACAGACCAGCAGAACTCGCACCATTCCAGCGCGAACAGCACCACCGGCTCATCTTCTACGACCTGGCTCACGAAGCGCTCCGCATCGGGATCGAGGGTAGCCACTTTCTTTTCACCGGGGGCCGGAACCGGCGCGGACGGCAGGTCGAAACGATAATTCGGCGTGGAACAGGAAAGCTCCAGTTCCTCATCCGTCATTTCTTCGCCGATGCCCTCGAACAGTGGTGTGGACATATAGCGTTCGCCGGTGTCCGGCAGCATACAGACAATGTTGCTGCCGGCGCGCGCTCGTGCCGACACTTGCAGCGCAGCGGCGAGCGTGGCGCCACTGGAGGTCCCGACGAAAATACCCTCTTGCCGCGCCAGTTCGCGCGACAGCCGCATTGCGTCGTCGCCGGCTACCGGTACGATCTCGTCGATCAGCTTTTCTGCAGCAGCCTCCTCCGTCAATGCGGAAATGAAATCCGGGCTCCAGCCCTGCATCAGGTGCGGCCTGAAGTTCGGATGGCTTCCGGACGGCGCCCCATCCTGCCCGCGCGGTTGCGGAATACCGCTCCCCAGAATCTGGGCGTTGTCCGGCTCAGCCGCGATGATAAGGGTATCGGGACTCTCCTTCCTGAGCACGCGGGATACACCCAGAAGCGTGCCGCCGGTGCCGAAACCGGTCACGAAATAATGCAGGGGCTCGTCAGGGAAGTCGGCCAGGATCTCGCGCGCCGTCGTGCGCATATGGACTTCGGCGTTGGCCTCGTTTTCGAACTGGCGGCACAAAAACCAGCCATGCGCCTCGGCCAGCTCGACCGCCTTGTTCAGCATCCCGCTACCCTTTTCCGATGCCGGGGTCAGAACGACCTTCGCGCCAAGAAAACGAAGCATTTTGCGGCGCTCAATACTGAAACTCTCCGCCATGGTCACGACCAGCGGGTAGCCTTTTTGCGCACAGACCATGGCGAGGCCTATACCCGTATTGCCGCTCGTTGCCTCGATAACCGTCTGGCCCGGCTTCAGTTTGCCGCGTCGTTCAGCATCCTCGATGATCGCCCGCGCCATGCGGTCCTTGACGGAGCCCATCGGGTTAAACGACTCCATTTTCACATAGAGGTTTACCTCCCCGGGTGCCAGCTTTTCCAGCCTGACGAGCGGCGTGTTGCCGATCGTGTCCAGAATATTTGCGTATCGGGCCATTGTTTGCCTCCTCTTTGTTCCAGCGTCGGGGGCCAGCGTCCTCGAATGACATTTGCAACCGCTCGGCCTGGCACTGGAGTTGCTGTCTTGCTCTGTTCCCGACCGGGTCTGATGTGGATACGGAAAACCCATCGGCGTAGCGAGCGTCGGATTGTCCTTGGTTTTTCCTATTGTGCGCATCCGGCCCCGGGGCTGCAAAGTCGCGATCTGCGACCCTGCAGTTCTATGGTGGGGACTGTACGGCAGCTAAGCTGCGGCCGTGAGCCAGGCTCGAGCTCCGGTTTCGGCGATCTCGCGGTCTCCGGGGAGTAATGTTTACTTCTCCGGCGTTATACCGGTCTGGCAGGGTAGCGCTCAACCAGGTCCGCCAGCCGCGCCTCGAGCTGCCCGAGCTGCGGCTGGAAAAGGCGCCACTGCTCCACGCCGCTGCGATAGATCGGCTGCCGGACCTGCTCGGAGCTCGGCGTGCGCACGGAGCGTGTAGTGCGGTGAAACTCCAGGCAGCTGCGTTCAAAAGGCAGGCCCAGAAAATCGAGAAGTTTCCTCACCTGGCCTTCCAGATCGGTTACGACATGCTCGTAATGCAGGCGAAGGATGCGCCCGGGCAGCGCACGGTCCCAGTGATCCATCAAATCGGCGTAGGCCCGATAGTAGCGTGCCATTTCATCCAGATCGTAGGTAAATTCCTGGCCATCGGCGAAAAGTTGCTTGAAATTGCTGAAGCAGCAGGCCATGGGATGCCGGCGCGCGTCTATGATCTTCGCCTTCGGCAGGATCAGGTGGATCAGCCCGATGTGCATGAAGTTGTTGGGCATCTTGTCGATGAAGCGCGGGGCGGAGCCGCGGTGCAGGCGCGTGTCCTCGATGTACGCGTCACCGTATTTTCGCAATTGCAGTGGGGGCAGCTGTTCGAGGATGCCCGGGTAACGGGCCTCTTCCGAAAGAAGCCGCCGCCCGTTCAGGCGATGTGCCAGCGCGATGATATTGGGCAGTTCCATCGTGCCGTCGATTTGCGAGTGGGAGGCGAGAATCTGTTCCAGCAGCGTGGAGCCCGAGCGCGGCAGCCCCACGATGAAAATCGGATCGTCTCGCGGCGATCCAGCACCGGCACGGCTCTCGAACAGCGTGGAAGTACAGATAAACGCATGCCTGCTCATGGCGGCTTCGGCACGATCGGCGTCATAGCGCAGATTCTGCCGCCGCAAGGTATTGCCTTTTTCGTAACAGTTGAAGGCGAGCGGGACATCCTCTCGATCCTCCCAGGCCTTGCCCAGCGCAAAAAACAGATGAAAGCGGTCATGTGGTGCCGTCTTCGGGTCTTCCGCGTGAGTCCCCATCGCCGCGACCTCTGCATCGGTAAAGCGATAGGTCTTGAGGTTCGCCAGGCTCCAGTAAGCATCCCCGAAATCGGGGCGCGTGCTGTAGGCCTTGCGATAGGATTCGATCGCTTCCTCGACGCGGCCGACGGTTTTCAGCACATGGCCACGGGCAAGATACGGCTGGTCGAGGTCAGGATGCAGTCGGATTATCTGTTCGAAGCTGTCCAGGGCTTCGCCGAACCTGCCAACGGCAACGCATTCGTTGGCGAAGCTCAGCTCGAAGGCCGGATTGCCGGTAAAGCGGCTTCGCAAAATCCTCGCCTGCTCCAGAGCCTGCTCGAATTTCTGCCGCCGATGCAGGACCTCAACATAGTCGCTGCGGGCGAGCCAGTAGTCCGGCGCGAACTCGACGCAGCTCTCCAGCAGGAACTCGGCGTCGTCATAAATGAACAGCTTCATGCCAAGCCGCGCCAGCAGCCGCATCGCCTCGATGTGATGTGGATGCGTTTGCAGGAACTCGCGGCACAGTTGCTCGGCCTGAAAAAGTTTTCCCTCCTGCATCAGGCTGGTGACCGTTACAAGCTCCCGCGGCAGCTGCTCGAGGCGGCGGTACTCGGCCTGAGCCACGGCCTGTCCGGCCCGATCTCCGTGCTGTTCCAGCAACTCCGCCAGCTGGCGCCAGGAGGCGATAAGGCCCCTGTAGAGCTCTACGGCGCGGCGATAGGCGGCAACAGCGGCGGCCGTATCGCCGCGCGATCGGTGTAGGTGCCCTTCCTCCTGCCAGGCCCGGGCGAAGCGCGGTTCGAGCGCCTTCAGCCGTGCGAGCGTCTCCAGCGCTTCGTCGGGCTTTCGGAGGTAACGCTCGGCGACGGCCTGAAGATAAAGAGGCTCAGGATTGTCGGGATCGGCCGAGGAGACTGCTTGCGCCGCGGCCCGCGCCTGTTCGAGGTGCCCGTCCTGTAGAAGCTGCCGCGCCTGGCCGAGGCCGTCGTCCTGCAGCACGGCAGCCTGCGCTGGCCCAGCCACCGGTCAGTGCAGCGCCTGCGCTTCGCGACGCCGGTTGTTATTCTTTGATCTGCGCGAACGCACCGGTCTAGAAGTCCCAGGACACGCGCACGCCGACCGTGCGTGGCCGGTTGGTGGTAATTCGCAGGTCGGTGTCCAGCGAGTTGACGAACAGTTCTGCCCGTTCATCCGTCAGGTTCTCACCGAACAGTTCCACGGTCATGTTGTTATCCAATTCGACGCCGAAGGCCGCATCCACCGTGTTATACGATTCCTGCTGAAAGCGGTTGGCGACGACAATGGAACTGAACTGGTCGTCCGTGTAGGTGTAGACAAGCTGTGCGTAGGGATCGCGATTGCCCATCGTCCACTGATAACGGGCGCTGATGTTGTACTGCAGCTCTGGCGCCAGCGCGAGCTGCGATCCCGGTCCGGCGATATCCGTCACGCCCTCCGGCACACGCACCATTTCGGTATCGTTGAAGGACCAGGCGGCGTTCACGGTCAGGAAATCCGTCGGCGCCCAGCTGAGGTCGCCCTCGAAGCCCAAAATCTCCGCATCCGCGGCATTGGTGGTAAAGGTGATCACCGAAATGTTGAAGTCGGTAATGCCAACCTGCACGCCGTCCCAGTCGATGCGATAGATCGAGCCGTTGAAACGCATGGCGCCGTCGAGCAACGTCGTCTTCCAGCCTAGCTCGTAATTGGTCACCTCATCGCTCACGTAGGTCTTGGGCACGCCCGCGCTATCGATACGGTTGAAGCCGCCAGGGCGAAACCCTTCCGCATAGGTCAGGTAGAACAGCGAGTCGTCGGTGGGGCGAAACGAGAGGCTGCCCTTCAGGATGACGTCGTCCTGCTCGAGCGGCAAGGCATCGGCGAATATCCGGTCGAAGCTGATGCCGCCATCCTCATCGGTGTCTCCCAGCGTGGCGAAATTGGAGGAGCCGACGAGTTCTGACTCGATGTCGTACCAGCGCGCGCCCACCGTGACGGACCATGCGTCCGTGAAGTCGTAGGTCAGCTCGCCGAACACCGCAAACTGCTCCTCGGTGCGGATGGCATCGTTGACAAAAGTGATGCCCGGCGGCCGCGGGTTGGGGTTGAACTGCGTCGATTGCGAATGCGGCCGGTTCCGCGCAAAGAAGCCGGTGGACCCCGCCACATAGAAGTTGGTGTCGACACCGGTTTCAATATCGTCGAAGTAGAGGCCAGCCACAAAACGCAGCGGATCGTCCTGCGGCGAAGAAACGCGCAATTCGTGCGTCGTCCTGTCGTTTTCGATGAAGGCGATCACGCCCTGCGTCGGGTCACCGCAAACCGTGTAGGTCGGCTGACACAGGTAGTAGTAGCCGAAATCGCCAATCTGCGTGTAGCCGCTGTAGTCGAAGCTGTTATTCACTTCACGGTCGAGGTAGGAGCCCACATAGATGACGTCCAAAGCCCGGAGGCGCCCGTTGACGGTAAGCGCGAACTGCTGGAATTCATCCTCCAGCCGGTCCGGGAAGAAGCGTTGCACCTCCAGATCACCAACGACGCGGCTTCCCGCCTGGGTCGTCGACAGCTCGGCAACCCGGGGCGGCGAATGATCGAATACTCCGTCGACGTCCAGCTTCTGCCGCATGTATTGACCGGTGACTTCCCAGTCATCGTTCACGGCATATCTGGCACTGAGGCGGGCCCCGGTGTAGGTGGCGTCGTTGAAGTCCTTCTCGACCAGCGGCAGGTTGTTGACCACTGTCGATTCGGCGCCTGCGGGGAAACCGACATCGTCTGCCGTGTAGGCGTTCTCGCCGAACACATTGTCGATATAGCCGCCCTCCACCGCGTTGTACAGCACGGCGCGTGCCGCCAGCTTGTTGTCGATGAGAGGAACGTTGACGTAGCCCTCGACGCTGTTGCTCGGCTCACCCTTGTGAGTCGCCGCCACGCTGGCGTCGAAGCCGGCCTGGAACTCATCGTAAACCGGCTTGTTGGTAATAAGCCTGACCGTGCCGGCTTGCGAACTCGCGCCGAACAGCGTGCCCTGCGGTCCCGGCAGCACCTCCACGCGGGCCATGTCCGCGGCGTAGACATCGAGATTGCGCCCGCCGGAACTGACCGGCTGCTCATCCAGGTAAAGCGCGACATTAGGTACCGGCGCGCCGATTTCTATGGACGTCTGGTCTGACGAATCCGTCGCCATGCCACGCACGAAGATCGACGACTGACCCGGTCCGCGGCCGGCAGCGTTGACATTGGGCAGGAAACGGATGTAGTCGTCGAAGTTCGAGATGTTGAGCGCCTCTAGCCTTTGCTCGCCCAGCGCCTGGACCGACAGGGCCACATCCTGGAGATTTTCTTCCCGCTTCGTGGCTGTTACCACGATCTCTTCGAGCTGGGCCACAGCAACCAGCGGCATGCTGCCGGTAGACAAGGCGACCAGAACAGCCTGACTCAATGCCTTTTTGCGATACATTGTCCGCCCCTCCGCCAGAATTCCCACCGGACCCGCGGCCGAGGCAGCCGGCGAATCCCGCGACAACCACTAAAGCCAGTATAAACCAAGCGCGGGCCATGGAACGAGAGGTTGGCGCTCTGTCGGCGATGGGGATACTCACATTGCCGACTGCAAATGCCATCGGGCAGCCCGGCTGAATAGTGCTAAGTGAGCATCGCGTCGGTTGATTCCGTTCCGATCCGGGCTAGACTTGCACGTTTTTCAAACCGGGGGAAGCAGTGCTCATTCGCGTTTCATTGTTCGCGATTTACGCAAGCCTGACATTGTCGCTGGCCAGCGATCTCTGCATGGCCAAGGAAAGCAATGGGCCGCGGCCTGTTATGCAGGCGGTGGCGCTCGATGCAGCGCCCCGAATTGACGGGGACGTCCTGGGCGATTCAGCCTGGAATGCTGCGACCCCGGCGAGCGGCTTTTACCAGACCCGACCGTTCGCAGGGCATCCGGCTACGCAACGTACCGAGGTCTATATCGGCTATACGGCACACTCACTTTATGTTGGCGTGGTCGCCTACGACGATAATACCGCCGGTATCATCGTCGCCGACAGCCGCCGCGACTCGCCGCTCGCCGACGGCGACAGCTTCCAGATGGTTATCGATACGTTTCGCGACCGGCAGAACGGCTTCGTGTTCGGCACCAATCCCGCCGGAATCGAGTATGACGGCCAGATCAGCCGGGAAGGCTCCGAAGACGGCTTCAATCTGGACTGGGATACGTCCTGGACCGTGCAGACGAGGATTTCGGACGTCGGCTGGAGTGCAGAATTCGAGATCCCCTTTCGATCGTTGCGCTACGGACCGGCCGATATGCAGGCATGGGGCATTAACTTTCAGCGCAACATCCGGCGTAACAACGAAGTTGCATACTGGTCCCCGTTGCCGCGCCAGCACGGTCTTTATCGAGTTTCCGAAGCTGGCAGCGTAGAAGCACTCCGCGCACCGCCGCAGCGAAATCTCAAAGTGACGCCTTACCTGCTGTCCCGGCAGTCCCGCGGCGGCGACCTGCCGCCCGGGGTCCGGCGCGATGAGGAGTTCGGGTTCGACATCAAGTATTCCTTGACACCGAGCCTCACGCTCGATGGCACTTACAACACCGACTTCGCACAAGTTGAAGTCGACGAACAGCAAGTCAACCTGGACCGCTTCAGCGTGTTCCTGCCGGAAAAGCGCCCGTTCTTCCTGGAAAATGCCGGCCAGTTTACGGTGGGCAATGCCGAGGAGGTCGAACTGTTCTTCAGCCGGCGCATCGGCATTGCCGGTGACGGTTCGCCCATTCCGATAGACGCCGGACTGCGCCTGTCCGGCCGTATCGGTTCCGCCACCAGGGTCGGGCTGCTGCACATGCAGTCGGACGCCGTAGCGGGCACGGCTCCCGGCAATGGCTATACGGTCGCCCGCGTAAGCCAGGAACTGCCGAACAGGTCCTCGATCGGCGCGCTGCTCGTCAACCGGTCCGGCGACGGCAGCTTTCTTCTCAGTGAAGCCGATGATGAGAACCAGACCTATGCCGTAGACGGCCGCTGGGGCATTGGCGACAAACTTTCTCTCGAAACCTGGGCCGCCAGGACTGAGACGCCGCGGCTAAGCGGCAGGGACACGGCATTTGCGATTAAAGGGAATTACAGTTCCGCAACCTGGACATCGCGCCTGAACTACACGGAAGTCGGAGCTGACTTCAACCCCGAAGTGGGTTTTCTGCGGCGGCGCAACTACAGGCGCGGCGAGGCGTTCGTGTTGCGTCGGATCCGGCCCGACGATTTGTGGGGCTTGCATGAAATGCGCCCGCATGCCTCTTACACCGGCTACTGGAACTTCGACGGCTTCCAGGAAAGCGGGTTTCTGCATCTCGACAGCCACTTCGAGTGGCGCAACGGGATCGAGTTTCACAGCGGCATAAACCTCATTCATGAAGGGGTGTTGCAGCCTTTCGACCTCGTCGCCGGCGTAGCAGTACAGCCCGGCAATTACGACAATTCCGAAGCGCAGCTGGTGTTTATCACCAACCAGGGCGCCCCGCTGAGCCTCAGTATGACGACGCGTTTCGGCGGGTTCTTCAGTGGCGAGCGCATGCGGCTGACACCCACCCTCCGCTACCGCATCGGCGAGACCTTCAGCACAGAGTTGTCGGTAGACTACAACGACGTCGATTTGCGGACACCGGACGGCGAGTTCTCCCTGACACTGACGCGGCTGCGACTGTCGTACTCCTTTACGCCCAAGGTGCTGCTGCAGGCGCTACTGCAATACAATGACATTGACCGGGTCATGGCAACGAACCTGCGCTTTTCCTGGCTGCAGTCGGCGAACGCCGGACTCTATCTCGTGTACAACGAAGTCGAGGACCGGGGACTGGGCGCGCTGCCCGCAGGACGTGAACTGATTCTGAAATACAGTCGTATCTTTGACCTGCTGAACTGATTCACCGTCATTGATACGCAGGCGTAGGGCCTCTTCCATTCCTGCTTTTGCGGCCTGGAAATGTCAACCACGGATCCTGAGAAAAGACTCGACGAATTTCTCGCTGAACATCGCCTTCCGCCGCGATTTCGGCGGCTCGTCGAGCAGTTTCATTTCCCTCTCGCGGACTGGATCGCCCGTCAGCCGCGTCCGTGCGAGAGACCGTTGCTCATCGGAATCAGCGGAGCCCAGGGCACCGGAAAATCGACGCTCGCGGGCGTTCTCAAGCTGATCCTCGAATCCGCGCACGGGTGGCGCGTCGCTGCGCTGTCGCTGGACGATTTCTATCTGACGCATGCAGAGCGCCAGCGCCTTGCGGTGGAACTGCACCCGCTGCTGGCGATGCGCGGGGTACCCGGCACCCACGATTTGCCGATGCTCCACGCATCCCTTGCCGGTCTGCAAGCGCTTCGAAAAGACCAGGTGCTTCGCATACCGACATTCGACAAGGCCAGCGACGACCGCAGGGCCCCTGAAGACTGGGCCGAGGTCTCAGGGCCACTGCAAGCAATTCTGCTCGAAGGCTGGTGTATCGGCAGCCGGGCACAGGCGGAGGAGGCGCTGGCGCAGCCGGTGAATGCACTGGAGCGCGAAAGGGACCCGACGGGCGAATGGAGGCGCTTCGTCAACGCTCAGCTCGCCGGACCTTATGCGCAGCTGTTCGAGCAACTGGATCGGCTTGTCTGGCTCCGGGCACCGAGCTTCGCCGCGGCGCACCGCTGGCGTATGGAGCAGGAGCAGAAACTGGCCGCGCGATCGTCAGCAAGTCCCGGGGCGGTCATGTGCCCTGCCGACGTGGGCGTATTCCTGCAGTACTTCGAGCGCATCACCCGCGCCGATTTCCACGTTCTGCCTCGGCAGGCAGATGCGGTACTCGAACTCGACGAGCAACATGACGCAACGCAGCTTAGGTTTCGCTAAACTACGGTTAAGTCGTTCTCCGTCGGCGACCTGCCACAGATTCTCCCGCCCGCCGGACGCGGCCGCATATATCCCTTCATCTCACTCATCGGCATGGCACATATGGTTTTTTTTCCAGCACCCCGGCAACGCGAGCCTTCTGCGGCCGCGACAAGCGCCGCCCGGCCGGGAAACGTGGATGGATAACGATAACTGGACCTTCTTCCAGGCATTCCTGAAATCGCCACGTGTGGTGGCCTCCGTGATACCCAGTTCGTCCTGGCTGAAACGGCGGATAGTAGAAGCTGCGGCACCGGGCAGCGCCAGCATAGTGGTGGAGCTCGGGGCAGGCACGGGCGGGACCACGCGATCCCTGCTGAAGGCGATGCAGCCGGATGCCCGGCTGCTGGCGATCGAGCGCACGGCGCAATTCGTCCGAAACCTGAGGCAGATCGATGACGCCCGGCTGGAGCTGGTACACGGATGCGCCAGCTCCATCGGCGCCGAATTGAAACTACGCGGCTACCGATCAGCCGATGCCGTGATATCCGGGATCCCTTTTTCCACATTGCCCGGAGCGCTCGCCGCCGAGATCATTACCGCCGTGCACCAGGCACTGGTCCCCGGGGGCAGATTCGTGGCCTACCAGTTTACTGACCGCGTCGCGGACTATGCCCGGCCCGTCATGGGCCGGCCGGAAATCGAACACGAACTGCGCAATGTGCCGCCAGTCCGCATCTTCACCTGGCGCAAAAAAGGCTGCGCCGGCAAGGAAGAAGGCAGACGCTCCGTCGTTCGGGTGGATCGTCCGGGCGTGGCTTCCCCGTACTCGACACGGCGCTCGGGCTTCGAGTGAGGTGGACCGGTTTCTGCAGGCAGCGATCGAGCAGGCAAGGCAGGGGCTCCGGGATGGAGGAATCCCCATCGGCTCGGTACTGGTGGTCGACGGTGCGATTGTCGGCGCCGGATATAACAGGAGAGTGCAGCGAGGCAGTGCCATATTGCACGCGGAAATGGACTGCCTCGAAAATGCGGGGCGCCTGACGGCGCGGGATTATCGGCGTTCCGTGCTCTACTCGACGCTATCCCCCTGCGATATGTGCAGCGGAGCGATCCTCCTCTACGGCATCCCGCGCGTTGTCATCGGCGAAAACCGGACCTTCCGCGGCCCCGAGGAATATTTGCGTTCACGCGGCGTTGTGCTCGAGGTTGCCCGAAGCGAGGACTGTTATCGGCTCATGCAGGACTTCATTCGCGAAAAGCCGGCCCTGTGGAGCGAGGACATCGGCGAAGAGTGCGGCTGATCAGGGTTTCTCGCAGGCCTTTTCCGTGGCCTGGACCAGAGACTTCAGGAAAGCAATCGCGCTCTCCAGATCGTCTCTTCTGACCGGATGGGGCGCGGGATCGCCTCGTTCGATCGGGCGCGAGCGATGCACCACCTCACCCCGCAATTGCATCAGCTCGTTCAGCTTGTCTCGCACACTCTGCCCCTCAGAACCCTCCCAGCACCAGTCGTTCCACAGATCGACGCCTGCGTAATTGCGGAAAAGCTGAATCGTTTTTCTCGCCGCCGGGTTGTGCAACCTTTTGATCTCCCTCGCCAGGCTCTGTTGCACGAAGGCCGCAATGGACCGGTCAGAAAGGGCGCTCAGCCGCCAGGCTGTCGCTTCCTGCAGCCGGTCCTCCACATAGGTTTCCCAGGCGGTCATCGCCATAACCAGACCGGCCCGCTTGAGAACTTCCAGCTCGGGCGGTGGCGGCTGTGTGTTCAGGGAATCGAAGTGCCGAAGCAGGTTCTCCGCATCCCCGATCGAATGCAGGAAGGTCTCACTGGCTTCCGACATCGATAACTCCATCGAGATAGCAACGGTATCAGTCTAGCCGCGGCACCTCCAAAAGCAACGGCATTATCCGCCCGGAGTTGCAGCTCAGTCCGCAGGCTTGTTGCGGGCAAGGAAGCGGTCGAGGCTGTTTCCGAATTGCTGGCGATCTCGCTGGCTTATGGTCGGCGGGCCGCCCGTATTGACACCGCTGGCTCGCAGGGTATCCAGGAAGTCGCGCATGTTGAGCCTTGCCCGGATGTTCTCTTCCGTGTACAGCTCACCGCGTGGATTGAGCGCGTGACCGCCTTTGGCAATGACCTCGGCCGCCAGCGGGATGTCCGCGGTTACGACGAGATCGCCCGCCTCCAGCCGCTTGACGATTTCGTTGTCTGCAACATCGAAACCGGATGCCACCTGAACCGTGCGAATGAATTTCGACGGCGGTACCTGTATCGGCTGGTTCGCC
The DNA here is from genome assembly GCA_040904985.1 of Woeseia sp. Classification (GTDB taxonomy): domain Bacteria; phylum Pseudomonadota; class Gammaproteobacteria; order Steroidobacterales; family Woeseiaceae; genus IDS-8. The sequence continues at coordinate 21,396 of JBBDSK010000150.1, forward strand.
ACGAGTGTCACCAGCGTAGCGGTCCGGTTGGCCGCACGAAACAGAACGTCCTTGATCACAACGGGACAGGCGTCCGCGTCAACCCAGATCTTCATCACAAGATCATTCGTTGAACATCGGCGGGACGTCGAGCGAGTAAAGTACGCCTGTAATGCGATCGACATAGCCTGCTCGCCGGCGCTTGTGTGGCGGAAAGTCCCCGGTCGCGGCTCTCCATTCCTGGAGCATTGAGAAGTGCGCGGCAATGGCCTCGTGATAAGCGGGTTGCGAGGCGAGATTGTTCAGCTCCCACGGGTCCTCGTCGGTGTCGTAAAACTCGATTTCGGGACGGGGCGTTTTGAATAACGGGCTTTGCGCCTCGGTCAGGCGCCCGCTACGCTTCCGCTCGTAAAGCGAAAGCCATGACGGGCTGGTGGAAACGTCAGCGGGCGAACCGAACGGCAGCTCGATATAGGCATTGTGGATGAGCCGGTAGCGTGCCGTGCGGACACTGCGGATATGTTCGTCGCAGTCATGCCAGTTACGTTCGCTGAACGTAGCGCTTCGCCGCCACAGCGCGGGGTCACGAAGGCCGGCGGCGATGTCCTCTCCCTGCATCGCGTCCGGGACGTCGACATCGGCAAGTCTGAGCAAAGTCGGCGCCACGTCGATAACGCTCATTAGCCGGTCATGACGAACACCTTGCGGGACGACGCCGGGCCAGCGGAATATCAGCGGCGTTCGCACACCGCTGTCGTAGACAGTGCCTTTTTCGCGTGGAAAGGGAGCGCCATTGTCACTGAGAAAAATGACCAGCGTGTCCTTGTCGAGATTTCGGGCCTGCAGATCGCCCATGACCCGGCCGATCACTTCGTCCATGCGGCCTATTTCATCGTAGTATCGAGCGATATCGCTGCGCGTTTCCGGCGTATCCGCCATGTAAGGCGGCACTTCCACTTGCCCGGGCTCGTGCGGATCGGCAATGGTATCGTCCTGGTAGGGACGGTGCGGATCGTCGAAGGCCATCCAGAGAAAAAACGGCTTTTGCCCCGCGGCGTCGAGGAATGTCGTGAACCGTTCGAGGCCGGGGTCATACCAGTCAAACTGGCGATCCGAATGCGGTCCCTCGTGCACTTTCTGCATGTGGCCGGTGAAATAGCCCGCCTTGCCCAAATGCCCCGCAATGGTCCTGTGGTGAGCGGGCATCGGCATATGCAAATCCTCGGCGCCCGTCGCGTGCGGGTAAAGGCCGGTGAGAATGCTGATGCGCGAGGGGCTGCATTGCGAAATGGTGAGCATCGCCTTGTCTGCGGTCACCCCCTCCGCCGAAAGGCGGTCGATGTTGGGAGTGCGAATCGAGCGGTTGCCATAACAACCGAAGTGCCTCGCTCCGGCGTCGTCCGCGACGAAAACGAGAATGTTGGGGCGCTCCATTTCGGCCCCCAGGGCAAGCCGGTTATCGGCAGCGGCCAGGGCCATGGTGGCCAGCGTCGCTTTGCCGAAATCCCGGCGCGTCAGTTCATTGCGTTCGGACATTTACACCCCCGGCCTGGCTTCGATTCATTTCATTTCATATCGGGCGGCGCTTCTCGCACGATGACTCGATCGTGTGCTGCCGCGCGAGCATAGCAAGAATTATGCATATGGCGCCTGATCCCGCTTCTCGTGCTGCGGATCCGGCTATGCGGAACAATGCCGAATCGCCGCATAGCTTCCTTTACAATACCGCCGTGGCAGAGGGGTCAAAATGCGCAAACACCAGCAGTTCGCGTCCGAACGCATCATGATAATGGCAGCGCCGAACGGCGCGCGGCGGAGCCGCGCCGATCATCCGGCGCTGCCGATGACCGCCGACGAACTGGCCCTGTGCGCCGCCGCTCTTCTGGATGCCGGAGCGTCGGTGCTGCATCTGCACGTGCGCGACGGCGAGGGGCGGCACACCCTTGCTCCCGATGCATACCGTGATGCAATCCGGCACATACGCAGAGAAACAGGCGATGGGCTGATTCTACAGATAACGACAGAATCCGTCGGGGAGTATGCAGCGGACGAGCAGATGGCATTGGTGAAGGAGCTGCGTCCGGAAGCCGTATCGCTCGCGCTGCGTGAACTGTACCCGGACTCGCACGGCGAAACGCAGGCGGCCGATTTTTTTGCCTGGCTCGTAAGCGAGCGCATCTGGCCGCAATACATCCTTTATTCGGCCGAAGAGATGCGGCGCTTCGAAGGCCTGCGGCGTCGCGGCGTTTTTGCAGAGGAACATCCATCCTGCCTGCTGGTTCTGGGGCGGTATGCCGATCGGCAACAGGGCGATCCCGAGGAACTTCAGGCGATGTTGTCGGCAGCAGATTGCGACCTCTTTCCGTGGTCCGCCTGTTGTTTTGGCCGTCACGAGCAGGAGGCGATGCTCGTGGCGCTGGAGAAAGGCGGCCACGTCCGCATCGGGTTCGAAAACAACCTGCTGCTGGCCGACGGCAGCCGGGCAAGCGACAATGCGGCCCTGATAAGTCAGTTTACCGCCGCCGCCCGGAAGTCCGCGCGGCGGCCGGCAAGCGCGGATGAGGTGCGAGCCGCGCTAACGGCGGGCTGAAAGGAATCAGGGGACAACAAAGAGATGATTGGGGGAATGCGATGAGAAGCGTTTTTATGTGGGCCGCTATTGCGGCAACTGCCTTGCTGTGCACCTCAGCGGGTGCAAACGATCGGCCGCGCGCCCGCGACATCGGCCTTGTGGTCGGAATCTTCCCGACCGGGCCGCTAAACGCGATTACGGATGTCGAAGGCGTGCGAGTGGGGCACGCAACTCGCATCGAAGGCGACGATATACGCACCGGCGTCACTGCGATCATACCGGCACCCGGCAATCTCTATACCAGTCCGGTGCCGGCCTGGATTCACGTCGGGAATGGCTATGGGAAAGTGATCGGGGAGACGCAGGTGCGGGAGTTCGGCGAGATCGAAACGCCCATCCTCCTCACCTGCACGCTGTGCGTCTGGAGCGCTGCCAATGCGCTGAAAGAGTGGGTTTATACGCAGCCAGGAATGGGCGAGCACACGGTAAACCCGGTGGTGGGCGAAACCAACGACGCCACGGTCAATAACATGTGGGCAGACCCGGTCCAGCGGGACGAAGTGTTCGCCGCGCTGCGCGATGCGAGCGGCGGTCCCGTCGAAGAAGGCAGTGTCGGCGCAGGTACCGGCACCCAGGCTTTCGGCTGGAAAGGCGGTATCGGAACAAGCTCCCGCGTGCTGCCGGAAACGCTTGGCGGCTACACGGTCGGTGTGCTCGTGCAGACGAACTACGGCGGGGTGCTGACGATGAACGGCGCGCCAATCGGACGGGAACTCGAAAACTACTCCTATCGCCGCGAACTCGAGGCTGGCGGCGCAGAGAAACACCCGGACGACGGCTCGATCATGATGGTGGTGGCAACGGACGCACCGCTCAATACCCGCAGTCTCGATCGGCTTGCGATGCGCGCGATCATGGGGCTGGCGCGCACCGGCTCTTTTGCGAGCAACGGATCGGGCGACTACGTCATTTCGTTTTCGACGCATCCGGACGTGCGACGGCCGCGCAGCAGTCCGGCGCCGATCGTGGCGCCGTCGCTGACCAACGAGGCGATGTCACCGCTTTTTGCCGCAACGGCCGAGGCAACGGAGGAAGCGATCTACAACGCGATCCTGAAGGCCACTACTGTTGAAAGCGCGCGGGGCCGGCTGGAAGCTATTCCGCTCGACGACGTCAAACGCATTCTGGAAGCGCACGAAGTTTTGAACTGGGACAAAACGCTCTCGCCGCAGCGCTGATCGTGTCGATTCCCGCCCACTGCTAGACTTGGCAGATGTTTCTAATCGTCATCGGCGCCGTGCTCGGTTTCATGTTCGGCCGCTTTCCAGGGCTCGTCATCGGCGCGCTGCTCGGCTATTTCCTCAGCGGGGCTTTGCGGCGCACCGTTCTCGGTGGGCTGCAAATCGTGCAGTCGCAGTTTCTAGACTCGATTTTTTCCATCATGGGCGCGCTTTGCAAAGCGGACCGGGTGGTCACCCGGGACGAAATCAGGGTAGCCGAAACCATATTCGATCGCCTTCACCTCGCCGGCGAGCAGCGAGAGGCAGCGAAGGAAGCGTTTAATCGCGGTAAGTCGCCGGACTTCGACCTCGATGTGGCGGTCGACAAATTCGCGCGGATAGCGCGCGGCCGCGGGCCGCTCCTGCAACTTTTTCTCCAACTGCAGTGCATGGCCGTAGCGGCCGATGGAAACGTGCATCCGGCCGAGCATGAAATGCTGGTGCGCGTAGCGCGCCGGCTGGGCTTTGCCGAGCACGACGTGGCTCAGCTCGAAGCCCTTTTACGCACCGCCTCCGCCGGCGCATCGGCGGCCGGCGCGCCGCCCTCCGGGCAGAGACTGGAGGATGCCTACGCCGCGCTTGGAGTGGAGCCCGGTGCGAGTGACGCCGAAATCAAGCAGAAATACCGCCGGCTGATGAGCCAGAACCATCCGGACAAGCTGGCCGCAAGAGGTCTTCCGGAAAGCATGCGCGATATCGCGGAAGAGCGGACGCGCGAGATCAATACGGCCTACGACCTGATCAAGGAAGCACGGCAACCGGGGTGATGCCGGCGGGGCTATGGCGGCGGCCGCCTGCTCGAGCCCCGGCTGTTATCAATTGCGACATTTGGCCGAACGGGCGATCATATTTTTTTCAGGCTATCGAGATACGGCCGATGGCCGGGGTAGCGGCTCACATCATAGGGGTTCGAACGCGGATGGCGCCCGGACGTTTCTTCTGCGTATCGTCCCATGCCCGACAGGATGCAATACCACGAGTAGGGGGCGTAGGAAGAGCGGTGAACATTCTCCTTCAAGACCGCCAGGAAATCGGCAGCCGAGCTGTCCCAGCCCGCAAGAACGGCGCGCATCGTCCGGGTGATGTTTTCGTTCGCCCGGCAGTCACGCCAGTACTGCGTATCGTCCCTCGTATTCAGTTTGTAATGCATCTGGATGTAGTCGATCGTGCAGTCGAACGCTTCATTAATGATGCTGTTGAAATGTTCGCGATAAACCGGTTCGAATCCGCCTCTCATAAAGTGGGTAATAAACCGGTTGATGCTGAATTGCGTGAGGCCGAGCGCCGTTGCTTCAAGCGGTTCGATGAAGCCCTGCGAAAGTCCTATTGCCACGCAATTTTTCTTCCAGTGCCCGGACATGCGGCCGACCTGCAGTCTGATGTGCAGCGGCGAGCGATCCTGTGCGGCATCACCGATGTGGCTTCTTAACTCGGCCTCGGCGTCCTCACGGGTTGTGTAGTCTGCACTGTAGACATAGCCCCAGCTTGTCTTGTTGACCAGGGGTATGCGCCATGCCCAGCCGTTTTTAAGAGCCGTCGATTCGGTAAACGGCGGGAAGTCGCCCTCTTCGGGCACAGCTGTCCTGATAACCACAGCGCTATCGTTGAACAACCGCAGCTGGTAGGACAGGAACTCTTGCTTAGCGGTTAGTTTTCCGATCACCATTCGCCGGAAGCCCGTGCAGTCCACGTAAAAATCTCCCGCCAGCGTTCCGCTGCCGGCAGTAACCAGGCAATCGATGTCGCCATCGTTCTTTTGTACCACCTCCTTGACGTCGTCGACCACATAATTGACCCCCTGGTCGAGGCAGCGCTTCTTGAAAAACTCCGCCACATACGAGGTATCGAAATGATAGGCGTAGTCTATTTTTCCCGGATCTCCCGGGCCGACAGGCGCTTTGCGTTCCTGTGCCAGCTTTGCATTGAAAAAAAAATCCGACGGGTCCGTATTGGCCGCGCTGCCCGCGCGTCGAAGATCGCAGTTCGCAAAAAACTGCTGTTCGTACTCCCGGTATCCCGGAGCCGCGAAAGGATGGAAGTAGCTGTCGAATTCCTTGTTACCGGTCCATCCCGGAAAATTGATCCCGAGCTTGTACGTTGCCTTGCAGGCTGACATGAATTCTGCTTCGCCGATGTGCGACAGATTGAGAAATCTTTTGAACAAAGGAGTTGTTCCCTCGCCCACGCCGATCGTCGGGATGTTGCCGGACTCGATAAGGGTAATCTTGCTGCCGGCTTGCCCCAGGGTGCGGAGAAAAGCGGTTGCCGTCATCCAGCCGGCGCTGCCGCCGCCCACGATCACGATGTTCTTCGGCGGCTTAGCTGGCGCAGGCATGGCTGTGTTCCTCCGCTATTGCGATTATCTCCGGCCAGGCGCCGGCGGCGGGGTAGATCCGGGCGACGGAATCGGCAAAGGCCCCGGATCCTCGCCGTGAGATTACCTCCAGCCCGAGTTTATCCTCTGGATCGCCGCGACTACAGTGCAAGCTCTGTCTGCACTACCGCATCCCATGAGATAGTCCACGTTTTTTGTTCTTGCCGCCCTGTGCTTCACCGGCATGGCGGAGGCGCCGGACCTTTACCATCCCGACTCGAGCGGCTGTGACGGCTCCTGACGCAGCTATGCCTGGAACGAGTCCGGTACAGGGCGCTGGTCGCGCCGGCCGAGGGGCTGCAGGTTCCGCTGCCCGTCGATCCCCGCCATCCGAAATGCCGTACCCGAGCCGATTCCGCCGGGTGCCGCTGAGCAAGGCGTCATGCCGTAGAAGCCGGTAGTTCCAGCCGCAGCATGGCGGTTCGCGTAGCGCGCAATCGCCTATATAATGAAAGATCATTCCACTACAGCGGCTTGGTTTAGAGACCGGATAATAGAAACAAAGCGGCCTGGGGGACGACAGAGCCAATGTGCAAACGTTCGGAGCGTAAAGAACATGAAGCACAAGCTCACCTCCGGACGGGGCGCTGCTCGCTGCGCCCACGTCCCGGCCACGATTGCGCGGCTCGCTCGATCGATGGGCCTTACACTGATTCTTCTGGGCGCCTCCGCCTCGGCCGGGGCGCAGGTCACCGTCTCGGTGATCGCGTCAGACGACACGGCAAGCGAAACTCCCGCTGAGAACGGCGAGTTCCTGATCCGTCGGGAGGGCGAGAACGGCAGCGTCACCGTCAACTATTCGCTGGGCGGCACTGCGTCGCCCGGCGCGGACTATGTCACGCCGACGGGCCGCGTAACACTCGGCGCAGGTCAGTCCGAGGCTGCGGTCACGGTCGACGTGCCGGGTGACGACGGCCTGTTCGAAGGCGATGAAACCGTTACGCTCACGCTGCTCGAAGAGGACGACGGAGATGACGTCGTCGTTGAAAACGGCAGCGCCACGGTCACGATCCTCGACAGCCCGCATTCCCTGAGCGCATCTCGTACCTCGAATGCCATTGAAAACCCTCCTGAAGCCGGCGAGTTTCGCGTCTCACTGGATGGCCGTAACGAATCGGGCAATCCGCTCACCGTGCAATACACCGTCTCCGGTACGGCGAGTGCCGGTTCCGATTATGAACCCTTAAGCGGCGTTGCCGAAATCCCGACCGGAGCGAGTGCGGCGTCTGTCGATGTCGTTCCGCTGGACGATGACCAGCCGGAGGGCGAGGAAACGGTCGAGATCACGCTTGCAGCAACAAGCGACGCGCGCGTGACACTCGGCGAGCCGAAAAGCGCCAGTCTAACGATTTCCGACGGCGAATCGGATGAAGAGGTGGTGAACGACACCACGGTATCCGTTGTAGCGTCCGATGCCGACGCGAGCGAATCCCCGCCCGGCAACGGAGAGTTTCGCGTCCGGCGGGATGATGGCGACATGGATCGGGCCATCACCGTGTCCTACGACGTTTCCGGGACCGCGACCCCCGGGACGGATTACTCGTCTCTCCCGGAGACGGTGACGCTGGCGGCCTCCCAGTCTGAAGCGACGATCCCGGTGGACGTGCAGGGAGATGACGACCTGTTCGAAGGCGACGAAACGGTCACGATTACGCTGCGCTCGGATGAGTCCTCCGGCATCCGCGTCGGCGACGGCAGCGCTACCGTCACGATTGCGGACAGTCCGCATAGCGTAACCGTGTCGCGCGGCTCGAACGCGGCTGAAAGCCCGCTCCAGGCCGGCCGGTTCGACGTTTCGCTGGGTGCCCGTAACGAGTCGGGCGAGCCGCTGAACGTCGAGTATTCGGTTGCCGGCACCGCTACCGCCGGTAGCGACTACGAATCGTTGAGCGGCTCGGCCGTCATCGCTGAGGGCTCGACATCTGCATCCGTCGAAGTCACGCCGATCGACGACGACAGCCCCGAGGATAACGAAACGGTCGAAATCACGCTGACGGCAACGAGCGACCCGCGCGCGGCGGTCGGCGAGCCTGCCACGGCCAGCCTGTCGATAAGCGACGGCGACAACAGCGACCAGCCGTCGGAGGTGACACTGTCGGTGTCGGCGTCGGATGCAGACGCGAGCGAGTCCTCGAACGACGGGCAATTTAGCGTTCGACGCGCCGATGGCGATATGAACCGGCCCGTTACGGTCACCTATGAGATCTCCGGTACTGCTACGCCCGGCGCGGATTTCGCGTCGCTGCCGGGCTCGGTGACGCTCCCGGAATCGGAGTCCGAGGCAAACATCACGATTGACGTGCGGGGTGATGACCTGTTCGAGGGCGAGGAGACCGTTACGATCACCCTGCGGGAGGATACCGGGGCCGGGCTCCTCGTATCCGGCGGCAGCGCTACCGTCACCATCGAGGACAGCGAGCATGCCGTAACAGTGTCATCAGGATCGAACGCTGTCGAAAATCCCGCCCAGACCGGTGAGATCGTCGTCTCGCTGGATGCGAGGAATGAGTCCGGCGACCCGCTCACGGTCGATTATTCGGTCAACGGCACAGCCACGGCCGATGCCGATTACGAAGCCCTGAGCGGCAGCGCAGTCATTGCCATCGGCTCGAGTACAGCAACGATCGATGTAGCGCCGCTGGACGATGATTCGCTCGAGGGGGCTGAAACGGTCGTCGTCACGCTCACGGCTACAAGCGATGCGCGGGCGCCGGTCGCCCAGACGGCGACGGCCACCTTGACCATCGTGGATGATGAAGCCGACGGCGACGATGATGGCGACGGCATCAGCAACAGCCGCGAATGTCCCGATTTCGAAGACTGCCCCGACACGGACGAGAACGGCATACCGGACTACCAGGATTCCGACGACGACGGCGACGGCATTCCGACCACAGACGAGAACGCCCCGGATCAGGATACGAATGGCGACGGCGTACCCGACTATCTGGATGATGACGACGACGGGGACGGACGGCCGACAGCCGACGAGGACGCGAACGAAGACGGTGACGGCAACCCGGCCACAAACCCGACCGACAGCGACGGCAACGGCGTTCCCGACTATCTCGATGCGGACGATCAGGCCGGCCCGGAAGGGGACCTGGACAGTGACGGTTTGTCCAACGAACGCGAAGAGGAACTGGGCACCGACCCTCAACTCGCGGACACGGACGCCGACGGAATAACGGACGGCGAAGAAGTCGATGACGGAAGCGATCCGCTCGATCACGCATCCTTCGCGGATGCCGACAACGACCTGGTGCCGGACGCGATCGAGGCGTCAGACGGCAGCGACCCCAACGATGCCGACAGTTTTCCCGACGGCGACGGCGGCGGCACGGCGGACCACATCGAAACCGTCATTTTTGCAAACCATGAACTATCACCCACCGATGTCGGGAACGGTACCGACGACAGCCGCGACAGCGACGGCGATGGCTTGCCGGACCGGCTGGAAGTGGCCCGCGGATGGGCTCCCGATTCGGGGGACTCGCCAACCGGTAATGGCGGAGGAGATGACAGTGGTAACGGTATTCTCAACGCGGTCGAGGCATATCTCGAGTCCCTGGGAATCGAGCCGGTCGAGACTTTCAGCGATTTCGATCGCGACCTTTATCCGGATGCCGTGGAAGTGTCGCTTGGCATGAACCCCCTGCGAGCCGCGGAGAGAGACAGCGACGGCGATGGGGTGCCGAACATCGTCGAGCTGCTGGGTGGTCTGGACATCGACCCAGCGACCGACCGGGACGCAGACGGCGTTCCCGATGCGCGGGAGATTGCATCAGGTTCCGACCCGCTGGACGCCAATGCGCCAGCAGTAAACGGCGCCCAGGACGACGACGGCGATGGTGTCAGCAACGCTATCGAGCAGGTGCTGGAAATGCTGGGCGGCTCCAGCGATACGGACGGGAGTAGCGACGCCGACGGAGATGGCATCAGCGACGCCGACGAAATTCGCTTCGGCACCAACCCGTTTCGCGATGACCAGCCGGTGGCCTGGATCGAGCTGAAGCAGATCGAGATCGGTCCCGTCAGCGCACTCAGTACTTCGGCCGGCAACGCGACAGCGATTGCGATGGTGGGCGGCCATCAGACCGGGACGCTTGCCTATGACTGGAGCGGCTCCGATAACGCGGTTCTCGCGGTGGTGGCGGGTGGTCAAAGGGAAAAAACGCTGACGTTCGCGCCGCAAACGCTGCCGCCGGGGCCTTACAACCTTGTCCTGCGCGTTGAGCGTACGGTGGGCAGCTACAGTTCACCAGTCTCTACCGTGAAGTACACCGTTAACGTCCTCCGGGATGCCGACGCAACAGAGCTTGCCGACGTCGACCATGACGGCATCCCGGATGCCTCGGACAGCAACGATTCGCGACAGGGATTCGCCAACGAACTGCAGGCACATTCGAGTGCGAAAATAATGACCAATGCGAACGTCAGGCTGCAGCTCGGGTCCACCGCCCGCACTACCCGTGCACCGACGGCGCTGGTGACAATGGCGGATATCGCCGCTGCGGGAGACGGAAGCGGCGGCAGCGTCGGCAACAGCGAAGACAATTTCGACTACCGCAGCGGTCTCTTCGACTTCGAGGTAACGAACTTGCCCGAAGCCGGCAACTCGGTGCAGGTCGTCATACCGCAGGCCGGCGCCATTGGCGAATTTCCCGAATACCGCAAATACCTTCCGGACCGGGGCTGGGGAGCATTCGTCGAGGACTCTGACAACGCAATCGCGTCCGCATCCGGCAGCAACGGGGAATGCCCGGCGCCCAATGCCGACGCGTGGGAGCCCGGGCTTTCACCCGGCCACAATTGCGTGCAACTCACCATAGAAGACGGCGGCCCGAACGACGGCGATGCCGGGGAAGGGCCGAACGGCATCATCAAGGATCCCGGTGGCGTCGCAACACCGAAAGGCGAAGTGAGCGTCGGCCAGGGTGGCGGCCGTTTCGGCCTGGGCGGGCTTCTTTTACTCGGCCTGGCGGTTGTCAGCCGTGCATGTCGTTTTACGCCTGCAACGGGCCGAACCTCGATTACTGCGTATCAGCCGCCCCAGCGCCGCGTGAAGCCCACGCCGAATTCCCGCGGCCGGTTTACGCGGACGACGCCGGGCGGCGCGAACGGCACGCGGTAGAGCGTCGCCCTTTCGTCGGTTACGTTGTTCAGGAAGATGTTTACCTCCCACGCCTGCGCATCGATGCCGACCTTCAGGTCACTGATGCTATATGACGGATGCAGATCCGGTTCGAAGCATTCGGCCGTGTTGCATTCCACGCCGTTTAGCGAGTCACCGTAGTAGCTGTAATCCACCCGGGCGTAGGGACTGCCTCCGAACAGCGGCTGCTCGAAGGTATATTGCAGGTAGGAGGCAGCCTTGAACTCCGGGGAAATCGGCAGGCGCGCACCCGCATTGACACCTATGAACTCGTTGTCGGATGTGGTTTCGGCATTGAGCACCAACGCGTTGAGGCCGAACTCCAGGCCGTCGATCGGCATTGCGTTCAGGTCGATCTCGACGCCGTCGATTTCGGCATCGCCGACGTTAATGATCATCGTCGCGAAAAGCGGTCCCGGATCCACCACGCCCAGCTGGTAGTCTTCCCACACCATATGGAAGGCGGTGACGTTCGCGCGCAGCCGGCCGCCGGCCCACTGCGATTTTAGCCCCAGCTCGTAATTCTGCAGGAAGTCCGGATCGTACTCCGCCGGCAGCACAGCACCGGGCCGTGTAGTGTTACGGCCGCCGTTGCGGAAGCCTTCCGAATACAGTCCGTACAACATCCTGTCGTCGTCGATATGCCAGCTCGCGCTGAACTTAAGGGTGACGTCGTTCTCCGACTGAATCGGGTTCAGGTTTTGCTCTACGCGTCCGTGCGGTCTTGCAACGATGTATCGGCGGTCGCGTTCATGTTCGAACCAGCGGGCGCCGACGGTAAAATCCCAGTCTTCAATACCCTGGTAAGTGAGTTCGCCGAAAGCAGCGTACTGCTCCGTCTGCGTCTGGTTATTGGAGTTCCAGAACGCATTGTTCGTGGTGCCGGGCTGCGCGCCATAATAGGCATACCAGAACTGGAATGAAGGCGTGCTTTCGTAATTCCTGATGCGCGACTGGAAGTCCCAGTGATCGTCAAAGCGCTCGTAGTAGAGCCCACCGATCCAGGCCCATTTCTCGCCGTCGCGGGAGAGGCGTATTTCCTGCGAAAAGCGGCGCGTATCCTGAGGGTTGATCCAGCCCTGCCCGACCGGATCGGGCCCGAAGGCATAACTGACCACGTATCGGACGTAAGCCGGATAGTAGGCCGCATAGTTGGCATAAAAGCCGCGCAGGTATGCGACGTATTCGGTGTTGTCGATCTGATACAGGATCTCCCGCGTGAAGTACGACGTCGCGGAGACGATCTTTGCAAAGCCAAGGTCGCCTTCGACCGTGAGGCCGAGCTGGGTCCACTGGTCCTCGCGGAACTCGTCGATGAACCGCACCTGCTCCAGGTCGCCGACGCGTTCGGGCATGTGCTCGGTGTTGCCGGAGGATTCCAGATCCTGGAACACGACGTTACCCGTTACCGACCAGCGCTCGTTCGCATCCCAGCGCAACGAGGCGCGGCCGCCCATGTATTCCGCTTCCCCGGCCGCGTTTTCCTCGATGACCGAAGCGTTGTCGAACGTGCCCGCCGGTGAGGAGCCCAGCACGTTGTCGATAAAGCCGCCGTCCCGTGCAGAAAAGCCCACCAGCCGCAAGGCCAGCTTGTCCTGCACCAGCGGCATGTTGAGTACAGCGCTCACGTCGTAACTGGCATCGCTTTCGCTGCCGTTGCTGGCGGAAGCCGAGAAATTCGCCGCGAATGCGCTGGGGTCGGCCTTGTTGGTAACGATGCGCAGCGTGCCGGACTGCGCGCTGCCGCCGTAAAGTGTGCCCTGCGGCCCGCTCAATGCTTCGATACGTTCGATGTCGATGAGCCGCGGCTCGGGCGTGAGTACCGGTTGGGTCAGTGGCTGTTCGTCGAGGTAAAGAGCGGCGGAGGAATCAGTGAAAAAGGCAGTGCCGGCTTCGGTAACGCCGCGAAACACGATTTTGTTGGCGCCGGGGCCGCGAGCGACGTAGGAAAGGCTCGGGATTTTGCGCGCGTAGTCGTCCATTGTCTGCAGGCCGGCACGCGCGATGGCCATTTCGGAAATCGCAAGAATGGATTCGGGAACGTCCTGCAGGTTTTCTGCGCGCTTGCGAGCCGTGACAACGATTTCCTCGAGCGCTTCCTGGGCCTGCGCAACCGGCACCTGGGTGCCTAGTGCGAGCGATACCGCTACCGATATCTTGCCGCTCGATGATAACTTCCAGTGGTCGGCTGCGTCATTCATGACAAGGTCCCCCTTGATCGTGAGGCATCGGACTTGCCTAGCTTAACGCCGCCCTCGTTCTGCCGCTAATAAAATTCGGACGCTGACAACCAATGGAGGCGCAGAAACAGCGTCGGCTCAATTACTCTTGATCACGCACTGGCTCCAAGATTTCTGCCAGCGAATCCAAGCACTTACCAAACTTCTTCCAGTGACCTACTGCGCTCGCATATACCGGCTGCCGCACCTGTTCCGAGCTTGCGGTGCGAACGGCGCGTTTCGTATTGTGAAAATGGAGGCAGTTTTCGTCCCAGGGCAACCCGCAGTATTCCAGCATTCTCCTCACCTGCGTCTCCAGGTCGCTGACTACGTCTTCGTAATGAACGTCGAGAATGCGGCCGGGCATGACGCCATGCCAGTGGTCCATCATCCGGCGATACTCGAGATAGTAGTAGCCGAGGTCATCCACGTCGTAGGTAAAGCTCTGGCCGCGGGCGAAAAGCTGCTTGTAGCAGCTGAGGCAGGTGTCCATCGGGTCGCGCATCGTGTTGATGAAAAGTGCGCTCGGCAGAATGAGCGACAGCAGGCCGAGATTGGCGAAGTTGTTGGGCATCTTGTCGATGAAGTACGGCGCGCCGGAGCGGTAGCGCCGCGTCTCCTCGTCATAGCGCCTGCCCAGCTTTTCGAATTCCGCGGCCGGGAAGCCACTGACAATCTCGGGATATTGGCCGCGGCCCGCCGCCTGCCGCTCCATCCACCGGATCAGGCGTCCGCCCTCGGGCAACTCGTGGGTCGCCTCGACCTTCGTATGGCTCGCCAGTATCTGCTCGATGAGTGTCGAGCCCGATCTCGGCAGGCCGACGATGAATATCGGCCGCAGATGGGGATACCCGCCGCCAGCGGCTTCGACAAGGAGCTCATTCGTGAAAACGGCGCGGATGCGCTCGCCGATCACCTCGGTCTGCACCGGGTCGTAGTTCTCCTTCGCGCGCCGAAGCCTGTTGCCACGCTCGTAATATCCGAAGGCCTCAGCATAGTCGCCGGCATCTTCCGAGGCTTTGCCGAGGGCAAAGCAAAAGTGAATGACGGCATCCTCCCTGATATCCGGTTTCGCGAGTTCGGCTTTCATCGCTTCGATCTCGCCCGCTTCGAAGCGAAAGGTCTTGAGGTTCGACAGGCTCCAGTACAGCTCGGCAAGCCCGGGATGAAGTGAAATGCCCTGGCGGTACGCTGCAATCGCTTCCTGCTGCTGCCCCAGCGTTTTGAGCACATTACCCAGCCCGAGATAGGTACCGGCGATTTCGGGGCGCAGCCCCGCGGCCTTGCGGTAGGCGGCAACGGCTTCACCGGTCCTGCTCGAGCGAGCAAGTGCGTTCGCCAGGGCGATGTGGCCGCCGTAGCTCGCCGGCTCCAGAGCGATGGCCTGATCGATCGTCGCAACCGCATCCTCCAGCTCGTACAGTTCAGTCTGGGCATGGCCGAGATCCAGAAGGGCCACGCGGAAATCCGGTGCCAGCCTGACCACCTGTTTCAACAGTACGACGGCATCCCGGTAGTGCTCCAGCTTCATCGCCAGCAGCGCCAGCAATCGAATCGCCGAAACGTTGTCCCGGTCTTCCTGCAGAATGTCGCGGTAGATTTTTTCCGCTTCCTTGTAGTTGCCGCTGCGATGCAACTTGGCTGCTTCGGCAAGGCGCTGGCGGTGCGGCTTCTGGCGCACGAACGCCTCCATG
>JBBDSK010000151.1:0-6562 GCA_040904985.1 Woeseia sp.
CGTGCCGACCGATTTGAACAAAGTGATGGCGTCCGCGGATTGGCGTGCCCGGCAGGTTCCGCGAGCAAGCGCGAACAGGTCGCCGATGATCCCGCTTCGCTCGAGGCTGCCCTCCTGCAGCGACTGGATGATCTCACCGGCCTCGGCGAGTGCGCCCTCAAACGTGTCGACATAAACGTCCGCGCGTGCCAGCGCCTCCCCGTCCGCTTCGCGCATGTCGGGTCGAAAAGCCCCCACCAGGTCAACGTGCTGGCCCTTTCGCAGCCAGGCGCCCCGGATCAGGGGTTCGGTGGCGAGGGTGGCGCAGGAAATGATGTCGGCCCGCGCAACCGCATCGGCAAGATCGCCCGCCGCCGTCGCGGTGAACGACGTATTCGTGAACGACTGCAGAAGCCGGGCCACGGCCTCGGGGCGGCGGCCCCAGACCAGGACCTTTTCGATGTTGCGCACTGTGGCGTGTGCGGCAACAAGCTGCGGCGCGAGCTTGCCCGTCCCGACCATCAGGAGAGTGCTGGCATCCGGCCTTGACAATTTCCTCGATGCCAGTGCGGAGGCGGCGGCCGTTCGCCGCAGGGTGAGCTCCGCGCCGTCGAGGAACGCGCGCGGCATGCCGGTGGTGGCGTCCAGCAGAAGGTAGCTTGCGCTGACCGAGGGCAGGTTTTTGCGGAGGTTGCCGGGGAAGATGGTCGCGATTTTTACGCCGAGAGATTCGCCGCTGCGCCACGCGGGCATCAAAAGAAGCGTGGCGTCCGCATCGCCAGGCACCGCCAGCTGGTAGTGCGTGCGTCCGGGAGCGTTGACGTCCGTGCGAAACGCGTCTTCAAGCGCGTCAACGAGCCTGCCGTAAGGCAGCAGGCAAGCGACGGCCTCTCTGTCGTAAGTACGCATAATCGGAGGCTACCCGCTGCCGGGCAGGCTGCCTATTCGACAGTGACCGACTTGGCGAGATTTCTCGGCTGGTCGACGTCGGTGCCTTTCAGTACGGCCACATGATAAGCGAGGAGTTGCAGCGGAATGGTATAGAGAATGGGTGCCTGGAAATCCTGGATCATCGCCGGCATGCGCGTGGTGTGAATGCCGACCCTGTCGCCGAACTGTACGCGGGGGTCAGCGATCACAAACAGTTGTCCGCCGCGCGCCCGCACTTCCTGCAAATTGCTTTTCAGTTTCTCCAAAAGCTCGTCGTCCGGCGCTATTGCGACCACGGGCATGTCCTCATCCACCAGCGCCAGCGGGCCGTGCTTCAATTCGCCGGCCGCGTAAGCCTCGGCGTGTATGTAGGAAATTTCCTTCAGCTTCAGCGCACCCTCCATGGCGACCGGGTTTTGCACGCCGCGGCCGAGAAAAAGCGCGTTGCGCTTGTCGACGAAATGTTCCGCCAGTGATTCGATCGCATTGTCCAGCGTCAGAACCTGTTCGATCAGGCCCGGAAGTTCCTTCAGCTGCGCCACGAGTGCCCGCTCCTGCTGCTCCTCCAGTCCATTGCGGCGCGCGAGCGAGATAGTCAGTAACGCGAGCGCTGCGAGCTGAGTGGTGAAGGCCTTGGTGGAGGCGACGCCGATTTCTGGCCCGGCGCGGGTCATCATGACCAGTTCGGACTCGCGCACCATGGAGCTTTCGGGCACGTTGCAGATGGCGAGGCTGGAGACGTACTTCAGCTCTTTCGCCGCACGCAGTGCTGCCAGGGTGTCGGCGGTTTCGCCGGACTGGCTGATCGTGACGAACAGCGTCCCCTCCGTAACGACGGGGCTCCGGTACCGGTATTCGCTCGCGATCTCCACGCTGCAGGGCAACCGGCAAAGCTGCTCGATCCAGTAGCGGGCAACGAGCCCGGCGTGGTAGCTGGTGCCGCAGGCGACTATGTGCACGGCCCGCACCCGGTCCAGAACCGAGATGGCCTTCGGCCCGAAGGCGGCGTCGAGCACCCTCCCGTTGGCGATCCTTTCCTCGAGCGTGCGCGCCACGGCCTGCGCCTGCTCGTGGATCTCTTTCTGCATGTAATGGCGGTAGTCGCCGCGCTCCGCGGCGTCGGCCGTCAATTCGCTTTCCCTGACCGGCCGGTCCACCTCCTTGCCATCGCGGTCGAAGATTTCAATTTTGCGCCGCTCCACGACGGCAATGTCGCCTTCCTCCAGGAACAGGAAGCTTCGTGTGACCGGCAGCAGGGCAGCGACGTCCGAGGCAACAAAATTTTCGTCGATCCCGACGCCGACCACGACGGGACAGCCTGCGCGCGCCAGCACCAGCTTGTGCGGATCGCTGGCGCTCATCACGACCAGCGCATAGGCGCCTTCAAGTTCTGCGACCGTCGCCCTGACCGCGGCGACGAGATTCTTCTGTTCGTCGAAGTGGTGGCGGATGCGGTGAGCCACGGCTTCGGAATCCGTCTCGGATTCGAACTCATAGCCGAGCTTTATCAGGTCGTTCCGAAGTTCCTGATAGTTCTCGATGATGCCGTTGTGCACCACCGCGATGTCGTCTCGAGACATATGCGGGTGCGCGTTTAATTCACTTGGCGCGCCGTGGGTTGCCCAGCGTGTGTGCGAGATTCCGGTGACGCCGCTGAGCGGCTGCTCGTCCAGCGCCAGCTGCAATTCCTGCACTTTGCCCAGCCTGCGCAAGCGGGTGACGCTGTCTCGTCCCATTACCGCAATCCCGGCGGAGTCGTAGCCGCGGTATTCAAGCCGCCGCAGGCCCTCCATCAAGATCGGAACGACATTTCTTTCCGCAACGGCACCGACGATCCCACACATAACTCAGCTCTCCAAGACCCTGGCCGCATTGTCGCAGCACTGGCAGTGCCGGCAGCTTGCAATACTTCACGAAAATGGGCAATCGGCCCGGCCTTTATCGGCGCAATCCCTTGAAAAGAGGCAAAGTTCTGTTCTGGGAGGAAAGCTGAACCGCTTCCGGGCTCCAAACACTTACTTCCGGGGCTTTTTCCAGTGGGGTACGCTGACCTGCTTTGCACGAGCGAGCGTCAGCGTGTCGGCGGGGGCCGACTTGCTGATGGTTGAGCCGGCGCCAATGGTTGCGCCGGCGCCGATGTCCACGGGCGCCACCAGCTCGACACCCGAGCCGATGAATGCACCATCACCAATCACGGTGTGGTGCTTTGCGGCGCCATCATAGTTACAGGTGATGGTGCCCGCGCCCACGTTGACATTGCGACCGATGGTGGTATCGCCAATATAGGATAAGTGGTTGACCTTGCTGCCGCTGGCGATCCGGCTTTTCTTGATTTCAACGAAGTTGCCGACCTTGACGTTATTCTCCATTTCGACGCCGGGCCGCAGTCGGGAAAACGGCCCGATCTCGCAGTCGGGCCCCGTGTTCGCACCGTCCAGGTGGCAATGGGGATGCAAAACCGTTCCTGAGCCAAGGCCACTGTTCCGCAGTACGTTACTCGACTCGATTCTCACATTATCGCCCAGCACCACGTCTCCCTCGAACACGCAATTGACGTCGATAAATACGTCACTACCGCAACGGAGCGTTCCCCGGATGTCCACGCGCTGTGGATCGGCGAAGCTGACGCCCTGCGCCATCAGTTCCTCGACCAGACGCTGCTGCAGTACCCGCTCGGCCTGTGCCAGCTGCTTTCTGTCGTTGATGCCCATAACCTCTTTCCAGTCGTCCGCCCTGACGCCGTGAACGATAATACCTTCCGCCGCTGCCATGCGTATCACGTCCGTCAGATAGTACTCCCCCTGCGCGTTATCGTTGTCCAGTTCTGCCAGCCAGCGCTTCAGCAGCCGGGCCGGTGCGCAAAGGACGCCGCTGTTGATCTCTGTTATCGCCTGCTCGTCAGCCGATGCATCCTTTTGCTCGACGTTGCCGACGACGTGCCCGTTCTTGCGAATGATGCGGCCGTAGCCATGGGGGTTCTGCATATCCACGGTAAGAACGGCCAACTCCGGGCCCTTGCAGCTCTGCAAAAGAGTGGCGAGTGTTTGCGGCTTCAGAAGCGGCACGTCTCCGGACAGAATCAGGACGATGTTGTCGTCCGGCGTTCCGGTCACTGCTCGTTGTGCCGCGTGTCCGGTGCCGAGCTGCTGTTCCTGCCAAACCCAGCGCACCGGTTCATTGGCAAACGCCTCCTTGACGGCGGTACCGCCATGGCCGTAAACGATGCAGATATCGGCCGCTCCCGTTTCCCGCGAGCAATCGATTACATGCTGCAAGACGGGCCTCCCGGCCAGAGGCTGCAGTACCTTCGGCAAGGCCGACCGCATGCGCTTTCCCTGGCCGGCTGCCAGGATGACGACGCTCGTATTGGTGCGGGATGCGTTCATGCTTGCTATAGAATTGTCTTTGCTGTTTTTGATACCGGCGCCGGAATGATACAGCAAGGGCGTAGTCATTCTAAGAAAGTGGCCAGCCCCTGCGCCGCCGTTGGAGTGAGCTGTTATGAGACCCGCACTTTTATCGCCGCTTCTTTTACCGCTGGTCGCTCTTGCCACCGCGAACTGCAGCAGCGAAATCTATCTCCGCGACGGTGTGACAGACGGTGACACGTTTTATCTCGCGCAACAGGCGCTGACGGACAGCGATCCCGTGCTGCAAAGCTGGGTCAGCTACAGCCTCGCGCGAAGCGCCTGCCAGCTGCAGCTCGGCGGCCGTAATCCGGCACGGGCCACCTCCTTCAACTGCGAGCTTTCGGCGCGCCGACAGCTGATCGAGTCCTGGAGTGAAAAAGTCACAGAAGACCCGAGGAGAAAGGATCGGTACCTGGACCAGGTAGCACAGATCCATCGAGCCGGATTCCTGCCTGAGTACGTCGCGCTGAATTTCCGGCAGCGCGGCTGGGCTGTTCCGCGAGACCTCGACCCGCGCAGCTTCAAGCGCTGGAAAGCCTCGCAGCTCCCCGATCACAGGCCGGAAACCCGCCTGATCGGCTCCTGGAACTACGCCCGCAAAGTCGGGGGCGCGAAGCGACCCGCGTTCTGAGTGCGGCTACCGATCCGCTATCGATCCCTGGCGCGGCAAATCAGGGTTGCAGATCCACCGAGTAGTCGAGCGCAACCCTGAGAAATGCGGAGATCTGCAGTATGTTGTCGCCGGTAAAGCCGATCGTGTGCGAGTTGACTCGCTCTACGCCTGGCAGATAGGACAGCAATTCAACGGGGCGGTAATGCTTGAGGCTGAGCTCCAGCTGAAGTGGCGCCTGAAGTGTGTAGGGCTGGAACTCGTCGATCCTCTCGATTGCCGCCGTCGTGCGGTCGCGAATGACCTGGTAGGCTGCTTCCGGCGTGAGCGTTTGCGCGGAGTGAAAGCCTTTGGCCCATTTCACGACGGCGCCTTCGACATCCCCGATAATTACCTGGGTTTCGGCAACGGCAATGTTGTCCCCCGACACCATGATGACCGGCACGCCGAAATACCCGGCGATTGCCGCGCTGACGCTGGCCTCCGACATTGAGGTGCCGTTGAGCCGCAGCGCGGTGACGTTTGCACTGGAGAACGTATGTGCCCTGACGCCGCGCTCATTGGCCGTGCTGGCGTGGTACCCCAGCAGGATCGCGCCGTCGAAGGTCTCGTCGATACCTTCCATCATCCCCAGCGGACGGGGCCAGGACCGCACTACCATGACGTCTTCCGGCAGCATCTCGAGCAGAAGGTTCTGCCCGTTGCCGTGGGAATCGCTGACGAGGATTTCGGTAGCGCCTGCTTCGCGCGCCGCCGCGATGCAGGCATTCACCTCGGCTGTCATGAAGCGACGAAAACGCTCGTATTCGAACCCGCCCGGCCCGAGTTGGGCGTCCGACACGACACCCACGACCCCTTCCATGTCGGCGGATATGTAAATTTTTAGAGCGTCCGCGGACTCCACCTGCGGCGGCTCGGACTCCACTACCGTCTCTTCCTGTGCCGGCGCGTCGGGCGCGAACAAAACAAGCGCGAAGACCGGAACCAGCCATCTCAATCTCATCGGGTCACTCCTGCTCGGCGTCGCAGCGGCCGATGCCGTTTGCCTTTGCTGCTATTTTGCCTTTATCGAACGAGAATTTCCGGCTTGGGCCACCAGGCCGAACACTTCTTTCCGGCTGCCGCCTTGGGGCCGGGAACATGCATACGCACGCAGCTGTGGAGGTCCGCCTGCTTGCCTCGTTGTAAAACGTCACACGGGCGAATCGATCTCCGGGTAATTATCGGGGAAGCGACCGGACGGGCGAAGGGACTATCGCCATGTGGCGCGCTTATATCGCGCGGCCCCGATCCAGATGCTTGCGGTAGACGACCTTGTCGTCGCCTGTTGCATAGAAATCGGGAAGGACCTCGTGGGTAGTGTAGCCGGCACGTTCATAGAAGCGGCGCGTCGGGACATACTGGGCGCGGCCGGAGGTGTCGATATACATCTCGACGGCGCCCTGCTCGGCGGCGCGTTCTTCAGCATGCAGCAACAGCCGTCTTCCGAGGCCTTGTTGCTGGCGGCCGGGCGCCACGGCAATCCAGTAGAGATCGTAAGCCGCTTCGCGCAGCGGTATCGGGCCGAAACAGGCGTAGCCGAGCAGCTCACCGGCAGTAATGTCACTGTCGACAAAAACGAAGTCGTAACCCG
>JBBDSK010000152.1:0-6545 GCA_040904985.1 Woeseia sp.
TCGACGATGGCGTACGGGTCGCGGTCACCGGGGCAGGACCTTGCGCATTTCGGGCGGCGGAGTTCGAGAAAGCACTGGACGACCGCTTTTCGGCGGAGGCGCTGGACGGCCTGACCATCGCGCCGGATGACCTGAACAGCGATCTTCATGCGAGCGCCGAGTACCGGGCACACCTCGTTGGCGTCATGGCGAAGCGCGCAGTGCGAAGCGCCGGTGGCTGAAGCCGCAAGTGGCCCGACCCTGCCCGAGGACATCCGGCAGGTGACGCAATTGCTGGGCGGCGGCGACTACATTGCTGGCCGTGATCTTGCCACTGTTGTTTACCTCGCATTGCACATGCGGCGGCCCTTGCTGCTGGAAGGCGAGGCAGGCGTTGGCAAGACGGAAATCGCTAACGTTCTCGCCCGGGTGTTGAAGCGGGATCTTATCCGGCTCCAGTGCTATGAAGGCCTCGATCTGGCCAGTGCCGCCTACGAATGGAATTATCCGCGCCAGATGGTCGCTATCCGGCTGGCAGAAGCTGCCGGGAACTCGGCGGATGTCGGTAGCAGTCTCTACAGCAGGGAGTATCTTGTCGCGCGGCCGCTGTTGCGTGCGCTCGAGTCTGCCGGCCATGGCGCACCGGTGTTGCTGATCGACGAGATCGATCGCGCCGACGAGCCGTTCGAGGCTTATCTCCTGGAATTTCTGTCGGACTTTCAGCTCAGCATTCCGGAGCTGGGTACGATAAAGACCGAAGAGCCGCCGATCGTGGTAATTACCTCCAATAGAACGCGGGAAGTTCACGACGCCCTGAGACGCCGCTGTCTTTATCACTGGGTCGACTATCCCGACATGGAGACGGAGTCGCGGATCGTTTCGCTCAAGGCGCCCGGCGTCGGCGAAAATCTGCGTGCGCAACTGATTTCGTTCATCCACCGGTTGCGCGAGCAGGACCTGTTCAAGCGTCCAGGCGTGGCCGAATCGATCGACTGGGCCAACGCGCTGGCGCAACTGGACGCCGTGACGCTGCACCCGGAAGTGGTCAGCGATACGCTCGGCCTGTTGCTCAAGTACCAGGACGACATCGCCAGGTTCAAGGGCAGCGAAGCGGCGCGGCTTCTGGCGGAGATTCAGTGAAAAATCGCACCTGAAGCTGAGGTGTTCCGGATTCAATGGCGAATATCTCGAGCAATCCCGAACGGGCGACGCCACAACGCGGCGACGGCCAGCTAGCCGAAAATATCCTGATGTTCTGCCGGACGCTCAGACGGGCCGGGTTGCCGGTTGGTACCGCGCAGGTTGTTGACGCGCTGGCGGCGGCAACAAAGGCGGGCCTGCAAAGCCGCGAGGATTTCTACTGGGCGTTGCGATCGGTGCTGGTGAACGAACCGTCACAGTTTCGGCTTTTCCAGCAGGCTTTTCACCTGTACTTCCGGAACCCGAGACTGCTCGAACGAGCCATGGCGCTGGTACTGCCTGAGTCCGTTTCGGCCGGTGGGGAAGCAGGCGGAGACGCCGCCATTCGGAGATTGCTGGAGGCTCTGTCGCGGACGGGACAGGAGCAAGTTGAGGATTCCGCCGTCGAAGTGGACCGTTCGGAAACCTGGTCGCACCGTGAGATCCTCAGGAAAAAAGATTTCGAGCAAATGACCCTGTCCGAGCAGCGAGAAGCCAGGGAGCTTCTGCAGAAGGAAATTCACCTGTTAAAGCCCATTGCCACGCGGCGGTTCAGGCCCGATGCCTACGGCCAGCGCTACGATCTGCGCCGCTCGCTGCAGGCAATGACCCGCAATAACGGGCAGGTGATCGAGCTCACGAAGAAGCGACGCCAGGAACGGCCGCCGGTACTCGTTCTGATCTGCGACATATCCGGGTCGATGAGCCGCTACTCGCGAATGTTCCTGCATTTTGCCCATGCCTTGAGTTCGAGCAACCGGACAGCACACAGCTTCGTCTTCGGCACTCGATTGACGAACATAAGCCACCGCCTGCGCGATCGCGATATCGACAGGGCGCTGGCGCAGATTTCAATCGATGTCAGGGACTGGGATGGTGGCACCCGGATCGGGGAATGCCTCGAGCGCTTCAACAAGGACTGGAGCCGTCGTGTCCTCGCACAAAACGCCGTGGTGATCTTGCTGAGTGACGGGCTCGAGCGCGATTCCACGTCCAGACTCGAGTTCCAGATGCAGAGACTGCAGCGCTCCTGCCGCCAGCTCATCTGGCTGAACCCGGTATTGCGCTACGCCGGATTCGAGCCCAAAGCGGGCGGGATCCGCGCCATGCTGCCGCACGTCGATCTTTTTCTGCCCGCGCACAACATCGACAGCCTTGCCAGGCTGGGTCGCCTGGTGGGCCAGGGTTTTGCAGGCGGCGCAGCGATGAATCGCGCAGCCGGTTTTGCGCCTTCATGACCGTTCGTGACCTGCAGCGTTCCTTTGCCGCCTGGCGCGACGAGCGCAAGCCGCTGGTGCTGGCGAGCGTCTGGGACACCCGGGGCTCCACGTACAGCAAAACCGGGGCGCGCATGCTTATCAGCGGCGACGGCAACTTCCAGGGCATGCTGTCCGGCGGCTGTCTCGAGGGCGACCTGGCGGAGCGGGCACTGGCGGTGCTCTCTTCCGGCGCGCCGCAGTCCGTGACCTACGATCTCGGCAAGAACGACGAAGAGCTGTGGGGCCTGGGCGTCGGCTGCGATGGGCTTATGCGGATATTCCTGCAGCCGCTCCTGCCGGAAAGCGAGTACCAGCCTTTTGCCGCGATTGCAGAAGTTCTTGCGGGCGATTCGCCGGGAGTTGCGGCAACGGTGCTTGATTCCGGAACCGCCGCCCTCCCGCCCGGCGCCAGTCTCGTGCTGCGCAATGGCGATGTGCTGACATTCGGTATTCCGGATGCGGCCCATGAAACCATCCTGGGCGAATGCCATGCGGCGGCGGCCGGCAAGGCATCGTACACGCGCTCGCTCGAGATCGACGGCAATTCCGTGTCGGTGCTTTTTGCGCGGGTGATGCCGCCGCCGCGAGTTTTGATCCTGGGCGCCGGGCTGGATGCCGAGCCGGTGCTGCGACTGACGACGGAACTCGGCTGGCGCGCAACGGTGCAGGATCATCGGCCATCTTACGTGGAACGCGGCGATTTCCGAACGGCAGAGGAGGTTCTGTGCCGGCCGGCCGCGGAGCTCGCGGGAAGCATCGAGCTCGAGCGTTACGATGCGGCGATCGTCATGAGCCACCATCTCGCCACGGACCGGACCTACTTGACGCTCCTCGCGGATTCCTCCATTCCCTACATCGGTCTTCTGGGGCCAGCGGACCGGCGCCGGAGGTTAATGGAGGATCTCGGCGAACCGGGCTTGCGGCTGGAAGGCAGGCTGCACGGCCCGGCGGGTTTCGACATCGGTGCTGACGGGCCGGCGTCGATCGCGCTGTCCATACTGGCCGAGATGCATGCCCGGATCAGGCGTCATCGCCTTTAGTCCCCTGCTATTCGAGGTTAAACATCAGGCGCACCGCAACGAGCTTTTCGACCCTGACGCCCATTTCGGTGACAGGCTCGAAGCGCCATTGTGAAACGGCTTCTGTTGCAGCGTCCGTAAAGACGTCGCTCGGCTTGGAATCGAGGATACCGACATCGAGAACCCTGCCGCTGCGATCGACCCGGAAGGTAACGTCCACCCAGCCCGTCATATTGCGGCGCTGCGCGGCTCGCGGATACTCGGGCGCAACGTAGTTCACGCGCGTGAGGCTGCTGATGGCGACGTATTCGGGGGTGCTGGATGCAGGCGGCGAGGCATCGTTGCGCGGTGCTTCCGGACCGAATGGCTCATCGGTTCGTGCCGCGAACGCGGCTGCCGCCGGGCCACCGGGCGCATTCGATAACGACGCATCTTCGGCAGCTGATGCGGTTTCCTCGAAGGCGCTCGCCAGGCTATAGAGGCCTTCGGGTGCTGCCGAATCCGTCCCGGCCGCGGGAGCGTCACGGCCGGAATCAGCGAGATCGGCGGACGGCGCACTCCCGGCCACTTCCTCGCCCACTTCGTCTGCCGCCGCCGTGGTCCCGGTATCTGCTGCCTCAGATTCTGCTCCGGCGTCCGGCTGCAGTGCGCTTTGTTCGACGCTTCCACTATTCTGTTCCGCAGCGGCTTCCGCCAGCAGCCGCGCTTCCCGTTCGAGTTCCGCCTGCCGCTCGGCCTCGGCTTCCGCCTGCAGTGCAGCGTCGCGTTCCGCCTCGGCGTTTTGTAGCGCCTGCAGGGAAGCGTTCAGATCGGCGCTTTTGGCGTCCAGTGCGGCGGCGTTCTGCAACAGACGCTTCGCCTCGTCGAGCTGGCCGACGTCGATCGCGTCGCGTGCCCGCAATACCAGTTTGCTGGCGACAATCGTCAGCCCCTGGCGCGCGACCGTATTTTCCGGCGCGTTGCTCAGTGCCAGTTCGTAGTAGTAGCGGGCGTTGTCGTTGGCGGGTGTTGTGAGGGCGTTCTGCTCCAGGCGCTCACTGGCAAGGGCTAGCACTTCATCCAGAGCCTGCTCGCTTCGCGCTGCCGCGAGCTCCTGCCGGAGAAGTTGAAACTCCGCCGATTCTGCGTCGGATCCCGGGGCATCCTGCAGTGCTGTCGCGGCATCTTCGAGGCGGCGCTCGCGTATCGCGAGGCGCGCCCGATCGAGCTGTGCTCGTTGTTGCAGCTGCGCCAGTTGCGCATCGAGAAACGGTAAACGGCTGTTCTCCGGGTCCGCAAGCCGGACGACGCTTAGCGTCTGCGCCGCGGCCGCGGTGCGGTTTTCCAGTAGCGCCGCTTCCGCGAGCGCTATTGCCGCATCCAGAGTTTCGTTCAATTCAGCGATCAGGAGCGGCTCCTGCGGCGCCATTTCTCTCGCGGCAAGGTAGAGCTCGACCGCATTGCTGCCCGGCGGAACAACGATCTCACCGGCATCGCGCGCAATGCGAGCCTCGTTCAGCAGTTCCTGGTAAGCCGGCGGCTGATTCAACAGCCTGCCAACGCTTGCCGGCAGGTCGATTTCCACGATGGAAGGTGAGGCGGCGGGTCGGTCCGTATCCGCGGCCGGGATTCCCGATGCTGCCGTGCCGCTCGCAGGCGCAGGAACGTCACTCAGCCACTGGCCTGCAACGGCGACGAGTGCGGCGATTGCCACTATCGCGCCACCGACGAGCATCTTCGGCTGCAAGCCCTTCCCGGCTGACGGGCGAAGAGTTGCGGCAGCAGCCTCCCTGACGGGTTTCGCCGCCCCTTCGGGCTTTGCCGCCTTACCCGCGCTGCGCTTGAGGGCAGCCGCGAATCCGCCCACCGCGCGCAGGACCGGACGGGCACGGCCGCGCCCGGCTCTGTCCTGGCGGGGCTGCTGTTTCGAGGGGCCTGTCGGTTGTTTTCGCTCGTCGACTTTTTGCCGTCCACCGGACGGGGTAACGACCGGCTTCCGCTCCGCCGGCTGCGCCTGGCCACCTGCCGGAGTGATCCGTGACACCTTGGCGAGCTTTGGCGAATCTGCTGCTGCAGCCACGGCGTCTCCGCTCCGGGGCTTTGCCTTGAAAGCCGATTCCGCGGCTTCCAGGTGGTACTTCACTGAAGCTTCGATCGCCAGGCGGGCGCGGCCGGGGGAGACCGGCTTTAGCAGGAACCTGTACACGTGGCCGCGATTGATCAGGTCCATCAGCAGCTCGCCGTCGTCGCGACGGCCGGCAACGACGGCGACAAGCCTCGGCTGATGTTGCCGCAGGCGCTCCGTGAGAGCGTCGATGTGCGCGCCGATCATCGCCGCGTCGGTGACCAGCACGCCGATCTTGTGATCCTGCACCAGGGCTGCGGCCTGCGCCGCTGTGTTTGCATGATGCACCTTATGCATTTCCAGCGAGGAATTGCGGATCGTTTCCAGAAAGTCCTCGTCTTTTGTCAGCACCAGGACATCGATGTCCCGTCCCGCGGCATTTGTCGCAATCTGAGAGTGGCGCGGTTTGAACGCCGCCAGCTTGGCGCTGCCCTCCGTGATGATGGTTGAACCCTGCTCGGAGGTTTCCATCACGATGTGCTCACCAACCGGTTCGTCTACGTTGGCCGCCAGATCATTTGCCGACTCCGATAGCGTCAGCATACGCACCCGCCTGGTGGCCGCGTCTATCAGTTCCCGCAGCGAATCCGGCGTGACAGAGCCGCGCACGATCTGAAAAACCTCCTTGTCCCCGACCAGCGCTTCCAGCCCGTCGTTCTGGTCGCTGCCTGCGAGCAGAATCCCGATGGTATCGGGAGAGCGTTTCTTCGCTTCACGTAAGGCCTCGAGACCGCTCATGCCGGGCAGGTCCTGTGCCGAGATAATCACGTGAATAGGCGTTTCGCCGAGGGTGTTGAGCGCTTCCGTGCCGCTCGTGGCCAGGTGAACGGCGTAGCGATCGCCGAACCCGGCGCTCAGTGCATCCAGCGTACTTTGCTGGCTGTGCAGCAACAGTACCTGGGTTTTGAAGTGCTCCAGCGCCACGTCATCCCTCCTGGCGGCAATGCTCGAATCGGCAAGAGCCGCGGGCCCTGGAAAGTATAGCCCCCGGTGGAACGCGAACAG
>JBBDSK010000153.1:0-6519 GCA_040904985.1 Woeseia sp.
GTGACGAGGGTAACGCCGAACTGAAGCGCCTTTGGCACGGTCCGGTCGGTGCTGTTGTTGTCGACCAGCACAACTTCGTGGTCTCGGCGGGTCTGGCGTGATATTGCCTCCAGGCAGGAACCGATCCAGCGCTCCTCGTTTTTAGTCCTGACGATGATGGATATCATTACTTCTCCGGTAGATCCGGCACAAGCCACGGCGGATGCGGCCAGGCAGCCGATGCGTGTGTGCAGTTGCTTTTTAATGCCGCGAGGTGAAAAAACCAAAACAGACATTGTTTTGGTTATGATATCCGTACTCCTTGCCGCTGCAAACAACAGATAAGGACAAGAAGATCTTCCATGAACGGCCTGGCTCCCGCAATCGTTCTCTCGCACGGCCCCGGCGGTCTCGGCACGGTGCGCTCGCTTGCGCGCCGCGGCGTCGCGGTTTCCGCGATCGCCTGGGACGCTGACGACGTCGTGCTGCATTCGCGGCATGCCGCCCGGACATTTGCGCTCGAAGGCGATGACGATGCGGAAAAGGAGCAGCATCTTCTGACGCTTCTCCGCAGCCTGCCGGAGCGCGAAGCAGTGATCCTCACGACGTCGGATCTTCTGGTGGCGTTCCTGTCCAGACACCAGCAGGAGCTGCTGCAGAAGTTCCGCTTCCGGCTGCCGCCGGAGCATGTGCTGGACGCTTTGAACGACAAGCGGAAGGAGACGAGGCTTGTCCAGTCGCTCGGCTTTCCGATCCCGAAGACCCGGCAACAGCTACCGGAGGACGCGGATGCGCTCGCGCAGCAGCTGCGACTGCCGATCATCTTCAAGCCGCATCACTACTCGGTACAGTCTCAGTTTCCGCTCAAGAACGTCGTGGTCCGCAACGACAGGGAGCTGAAAGACTTTTACCGCGAATGGAGAGCCGCATTGCCGGTCTTGCTGGCGCAGGAGGTTATCCCCGGACCCGACAGTGCCTCCTGGATCTGCAGTTGCACCTACGATCAGCATCACAGGCTGCTCGATTGCGGCATCAAGCAGAAGCTGCGGGCCTTGCCGGCGCATTTCGGCGGCAGCACTTTCGCGGTAAGCTGTCACAACGGGCTCATCCTGGCGCTTGCAGAAAAACTGGGACGCCGGCTGGAGTACACGGGCCACGCCGGCATCGAGTTCCGCTGGGACGAGCGCGACGGTGAATTCAAGTACATTGAACTGAACCCGCGGATGCCCGCGAACGTCGGCTTCGACGAAGCCTGCGGGCTCGCTACCGTCTGGAACAGTTACCTTGTTTCGTTGCAAGGCACTTCTTCTTCTCCCATCAGGCGGCAAAGGGACGGCGTTTTGTACCTCGATCTCAAGGGAGATATGCGAAGCGCTCGCAAGGACGGCGCTTCACGGCCGCGGATTCTGTTGAACCTGGCACGGCTACTGCTGTTCCGGCGCACCAATGGCCCCTGGTTCGCCTGGGACGACCCCCGGCCCGGCATGGTTGTTGCCTGGCGCTTTTTGCTTCAGGCCTTTCGCTCGCTGCAGGGCCGCCGACCGTCGCTTTCCGCGGACAAGCGCGGGGCGTGACACGAAAAATGCTCGGGCGTTGTTTTTTTGTTGCAGTGGTTAAAATAATTTCCCGCTTGACCTTCGTTCGCGCCTGCTATTAACTTGTCTCGTGCGCCGGGCGATCCGCCTGACGCTACAGGCGCCGCTTATGTCCCGGAAGCGACGCGAGCCGGATACCGCGCACGCGGTTGCTTTTCGGCAATTACATCCCTGAATTTTTCAGTCCAGCTGCCCGCAGACGCGGGACCCTCGGGCGTGGCTGGAAGATTCTGCGCGGCGCCCACGGCACGCGCACCCGAGCTTTCACAGGAACAACAACGAGCGAGCAAATCCGAGCCCATGCAATTAACCGACCGCGCTTATTTAAGTCAGGATCTACCGATCTGGTGTGCAACACTGTTGCAGCGGGTCTCTGCTGCTCTGGTCGCTTTTCTTACCTTGCGGCTCGGCATGATCGTGTATGGCGTGGATCCGTCCGAGGCCTACCAGGCGCTGCTCATCATCGTCGTATTACTGGCGCTGATCTCGTTTCGGGGCACCGAGCCCGGCGATCTGCACATTCCTCCCCGATTCTGGAATCGGGCCATATCGGTGATCGGATCCTGGTTCCTCATGTTTTCCGTGCTGCTGATCCTGGGGTACGCGACCAAAACCTCCGAGATCTATTCGCGCAAGCTGCTACTGACCTGGGCCGTGGCGGCGCCGGTCGGGATCCTCACCGTAAGCCTGATTATCGATCGGCTGCTGGTGCGCCTCGCGCAGTCGGTCCGTAAGCGGAGTGTGGTCATTGCCGGCGTCAATGAACACGCGCGGCTGCTCGCGAAAAAGATTCGGCTACGCCCGGATCTCGGGCTGTCGCTGGCCGGGCACTTCGACGACCGCGGTCCGGAGCGCCTGGGCGAGATTTATCCGGAAAAGCTGATGGGCAAGCTCGGCGACCTGCCCGCCTACGTCCGGAGAAACCACATCGACCTGATTTACATTGCGCTGCCGATGCGCAATATCCAGCGGGTCGCCGAACTGATCGACGAGCTGCATGACACCACAGCCTCCATCTACTACGTGCCCGACGTGCTCGTGTTCGACCTGATCCAGTGCCGCACCGGCGAAGTCGACGGCGTGCCGGTGGTCGCGCTGTGCGAATCTCCCTTCTTCGGCTCCCGCGGCGTCGTCAAGCGCGCCAGCGACTTCACCATCGCCCTGTTCATCCTGATGCTCATCAGCCCCCTTCTTCTGCTGATCGCCATCGCCATCAAGGTCACCACGCCTGGCAGCGTCATTTTCAGGCAACGACGCTACGGCCTCGACGGGCGCGAAATCACCGTTTATAAATTCCGCACGATGGTCGTAGACGAGGACGGCGACAAGGTCAGACAGTGCACACGGGACGACGACCGGGTCACCCGGGTTGGCTCATTCCTCCGCCGCTACTCTCTCGACGAACTACCACAGTTCATCAACGTTCTTCAGGGGCGCATGAGTGTCGTCGGCCCGCGTCCTCACGCTGTCGCGCACAACGAGGAGTACAGGCGCCTCATCAAGGGCTACATGATCCGGCACAAGGTGACGCCGGGCGTTACCGGCCTGGCTCAGGTGCGCGGATTTCGAGGAGAGACGGCGACGGTGGAGGACATGCGCAGGAGGGTGGAGGCCGACCTCGAGTATTTGCGCAACTGGTCGCTGGAGCTTGATCTGCAAATCATCTTCAAGACATTGGTGATGGTTTTTGCGGACAAAAAAGCTTATTAGCGGGACAACCTTTTTCGCTTTGTCGGCCGAATCTGGGTGAGCGGTAAATGGCGTCGACGACCGTCAGGCTGCCGGACTCGCTGTAGGAATGCACGCCCAGGATGTTGCGGTCCCAGGTCGGCCGTATTTCCCTGACGGTCTGCTCGCGATAACCCTCTTTGCTCAGCTCGAGTATCTGGTTGAAATTCAGGCCATAGCCGTAGCGATGCGAGGAGTCTTGCGACGGACGGTATATTTGGCCGTCACGCTGAAATACGCGGCCGGCAGGCCGGGCCCGGCGCACGTCCGACACCACGGGGTTCAACGGGTGCGGCTGCCAGTTGTCGCTTAGCGGGCTCTCCGCGAAAAACAGGTGCAGTTCGTCCCAGGACGACGCGCCGCTGTGCGCGCTGATGTTGGCGAACATCCACCAGAGGCCCTCGTGCTCGAACAGCGTTGCGTCATAGGCCGGGACATCATGCATCAGGTTATGCGAGAACTCCCAGTCGAAGGGGAACTGCCGGCAGCGCCACAGCTCCACCGTCCTGTTCCCGCCGGACTCCGGAATGAGGTAAAGCTCGTCCTGCCATTCGAGCAGAAACGGATACGACAGGTGATACGGGCGGCTGACGATCATCTGCGGTTCGGACCAGGTATCTCCGTCCTTCGATTCGATGACGGAAATATGGCCGCGCCACGCGGCCAGTGACGCGTCTTCGAAAAAAATGTACCAGGCATTGTTCCTGCGGATGACGTGTGGGTCGGCCCAGAACCGGCCTTTCGGCGGCACCAGCTTGCGGTAGCGCGAGAAGTCCTCGGTCCTGTCGCGCGATACCAGCAGTACCCACCGTTTTACGTAGAGCTTCCTGATTATCTTCTGCCGCAGGCGCCACCACGCATAAGCCGCAAGCGACGGCGCAATTTTCGGGTTGGTCATGGGGACGCCGCCAGCCGCTCCGTTACCGCAACCCGGCTCTGTTCCCTGCCGCACCGTCGTGTTGTCCACGTCGAGGTGAAGCTGTCGAAGCACGCGCGGCACGAAATGCGAAAGTTTCCACAGATGCTGATTGCGGCTCTTCCAGTGCGACAGGTAATTGACAGCGGAAGTTGACTGGTAGAGAACGCGATCCGGCGATCCAGGCCGTCGACGGATCAGGGACGAGTACAAAAACGGCCGCCGCCTGATGACTTCCCAGAACCCGACCCGCCAGCCGCTCGGGCAACTCGTCGCGCAATGGCTATGGCGGAAAAACCAGAGGCCTTGTGCCGGCAGCTCCGCCAGCTGATCGCTAGCGGGCAACCGGCCCAGCGCCAGGATCATATCGAGGTCTCGAGACGGCAAAGCAGCGGCCGGCCGGGCATCTTCGGCAAGCTGCAGAACCTGCCCGCGTTCGTTTTTTTCAAGATCGACTTTTTCCACATGCCCCAGGAAGTCCTCGAGGTCCATGGTTCTGCAGGCGTCCGGCGGCGGCTTTTGCGTTCGCGCATCCTCGTAACGCTCGAACATCCGGTAGAAAAGCGGCTTGCCGCCCGCGTCGTCGGCACTTGTTGCACCGTGAAGAAGCAAAAGCTTTATCGATACATGATCCTGGAGTTGCTGCAGCAGAAGATACTGCCACGCCGGGACACGCGTGGTGTCCAGCACAACGCCAATATTCATCTTCCCTTGCATGCCGGTACCGAACTGTTGTGGCGAAACTTTTGCAAACCCCGCTGGTGCTCGCCAGGAACCTTGTCAGTTGACAATTTTTTCGATCGTATATTCCTTCAGTTCGCGTGCATGCGTAAAAATAATCAGTTCTCCGAGAAGGCCCAGCGCGAATATCTGCAATCCCAATACCACCAGCAGTGAACTGAGCAGCAAGGCCGGCCGGTCCGACAGATCGACGCCGAAGAAGAGGCGCTCGATAACCACGTAGGTCAGGAAGATGGCGCCGAGCAAGAAGGTGCAGCTGCCGATCATCCCGAAAAAGCGCAGGGGCTTCTTCGTGAACCGCACCAGGAACACGACGGTAAAGAGATCCAGAAAGCGCTGGAGGTAGATCTTCGGACCGTAGCCATCGTCATAGCGGTCACGCTCCGACTGCCGCACCTCCACCTGGCGGACGCGGAAGCCACGGCGCATCGCCAGCAGCGGAATGAAGCGGTGCTGGTCACCGTAGATCGGCACCTCGTCGGCAACCGCACGCTTGAACGCCCTGGCGCCGCAACCGAGGTCGCTGAAGGAAATGCCTGACACGCTCCGCACGAGCCGGTGAAAGGTCTTGCGGCGGAAAACCTCGAACCTCGACGCTGCCGCTCGCGGCCATCGCACGGCGATCGCCATGTCGCTGAATTCGAGCGCAGCCAGCAGCTTCTCGATTTCCCCGGCATCGATCTGCGGGTAGGCCGGAAGCGTCAGCAGTGTGCCGCCGTTGGTGTTCTCCACACCGGCGGATACTGCCGTTGCCTCACCGAAGCTTCGCGCGAGCTGGATAATGCGCAGCCGCCGATCGCCGGCTGCCAGCTCGAGCAAGCGCTCCGCCAGGTCTCTCTGCCGGCCGTCCAGAACGAACACCAGCTCAAAATCCCGGCCGGTCCGCCTTAACGCCTCGAGGTATTCCCCGGCCACGGCACCACTTCGATCGTACCGCTGGCCCACCGGCACAATGGCCGAGATTTTACCCGCCACGTTCTCAGCCATCATGGGATACCCCTTCAGACACCGGGGCGGGCGCAGCAGCCAGATCGCAGGGCATGAGCTCCACCGCAGTAAGAAGCGGAAGCCTGGCGACTTCGGTCTCGCCGGTACGGTTGATCAGTTCGGCCAGTCCCCCGCTGAACAGCAGGAACAGACCGAGCGATGCGAAGAAAAGCGCCGACCCGGTGATCGGCAGAATCGACTCGGCACCCAGCAAATGTGACACGATGCCGCCGAAGAACATGACGATCGACAGCAGAATGAAAGGCAGCGCCAGCTTGGCGAACCAGACCAGCGGGCGAGACGCGAATCCGGCCAGCGTCTTGATCGTCAGCAGATCGAGCAGCACCTTGTAGATTCTCGACAACCCGTATTTCGACTGGCCGAAGCGGCGCGCGTGATGCCGCACCTTGATTTCGGCGATCCGGGGAGCCGCCATGGACGCCATGGCGGGGATAAAGCGATGCATTTCGCTGTAAAGCGGCACCTGTTTGATGACATCGGCGCGAAACGCCTTGAGGGAGCAGCCGTTGTCCTTGACCGGCACGCCCGTTACTTTACCGATCAGCCAGTTGG
>JBBDSK010000154.1:0-6516 GCA_040904985.1 Woeseia sp.
AGGATCTTCAAAGTGGGCCGATTTCCCGCCGTCGCAGTAGATCAGTCCTAAGTCCGACAGGCTGCTAGTACGCTTTTAGAATCGACTACCTCCTGTAGTCCGCGGCGGTGGAACCGCGTCAACCCCCCTTTGAGACTTCCTGGTCGACCAAGCACCTGCGTCAGTTTCTTATATCAACGTAGGGAATGATGTGCAAGCGCTCCACTCGAGTTCTGGAAATGAAGCGTTTTCCTGCAAATTTCGCGGCCAGAGCTGCAATGCCCGGGACGTCCTCTTACGAACGTGCCTTTGTAATTTCGATCCTCCAGCTCTCCTGGTCGAGCGACCGCTGTTCACGTATCAGCGGATCTTGCTGGTCCAGGCGCCAGTCCAGTGCGAGCGTCTCGGCCATGAGGTAATCCCGGTACTCCTGCAGAGCGGCCTCCACGCCCGGCGTCCCCTGGACGCCGAGAATGATGCGGTCGCTGACTTCCAGCCCGGCCTGCTTCCGCGCTTCCTGGACCGTTCGCACCAGTTCGCGCGCGATGCCCTCCCGAACAAGCTCGTCGTTCAGGGTTGTATCGAGAGCCGTAAGAAACCCGCTGTCTTCCGCACAGACATACCCTTCCGCCGCCTGTGTTTCGATCAGCAGGTCGTCGGGTTCGAGCGTCACCGTGCTGCCCGCTACGCTCAACTCGATGTTTTCCCGCCTCGCGACCGCGCCGGCAATCTCGTTGCCGTCGGCCTCCTCCAGTGCTTTGCGTATGGCCGGGATTCGTTTGCCGTATTGCCTGCCGATCTTCGGCAGATTCGGCTTGATGCGATAGCTGACGAGACCGGCATCGCGTGCAATGAACTCGATCGCCTTCACATTCAGTTCCTCGAGAATCTGCTCTTTATGCTCCTCCAGCGCCCTTGCCGAGGCATCGTCCGGCGCCCGGATCAGCAAGCGCGACAGCGGCTGTCGTGTACGCAGGCCGGACAGGCCGCGCGCCGCTCGCGCCAGGCCTGTAACCTTTTGCACAATCCCGATCTCGAACAACAGACTTTCATCATCGCGCTCCGGCACTGCCCGGGGCCATTCCGTCATATGCACGCTCAGCGGGGCATCGGGGTCCAGGTTCCTCACCAGGTTCTGATGCACGCGTTCGGCCAGGAACGGCACGAACGGCGCCATCAGTTTGTGCACCACCCTCAGGCATTCATAAAGCGTCATATATGCCAGGCGCTTGTCTTCCAGGTCCGTCGATTTCCAGAAGCGGCGGCGATTTCGCCGCACATACCAGTTGCTGAGCTGGTCGACGAAGTTTTCGATTGCCTCGCCCGCGGTTTTCGCGTCATAGGCATCCATCGACACCGTGCAGGTCTTTACGGTTCTGTTGAGCAGTGCCAGCGCCCACCGATCGATCTCGTTGAGCTTCGCCAACGGGATGTCGCATGTAAAGTCGATATCGTCGAGTCTCGCGTAGAGCACGAAGAAACTGTATGTGTTCCAGAACGTGTTGATAAACGAACTCGCTACGTCAGCGACGATGTCGACCGAAATTCTCTTTTGTACCTCCGGGGAAAGACGAGCCAGGAAGTACCATCGCAAGGCATCGGCGCCTGTCGTATTGAATACATCGTAGGGATCGACGATATTGCCGACCGACTTGGACATTTTCTTTCCGTCCTTGTCGACAATATGGCTAAGGCAAATACAGTTCCTGTAAGCGACGTCGTCCGACACCAGCGTGGCGATGGCGTGCAAGGTGTAAAACCAGCCCCGAGTCTGATCAATGGCTTCGCAGATAAAGTCCGCGGGAAAATGTTGCGCGAACTCGTCGCGGTTCTCGAACGGGTAGTGCCATTGCGCATAGGACATCGCACCTGAATCAAACCAGCAGTCGATGACCTCCGGCGCCCGCCGCCACGTCTTGCCGTCTTTTTCGAAGGTAATCTCATCCACCGCCGGCCGGTGCAAGTCCAGGTCCCGCAGTTCGCGGCCGCACAGTTGCTCCAGTTCGGCGACCGAACCGACGCAGAGATAGTTGTGCTCGTCGTCCTCCCACACGGGCAGCGGCGTGCCCCAGAACCGCTCCCGGGACAGTGCCCAGTCGATGTTGTTCTCCAGCCAGTTGCCGAAGCGTCCTTCGCGGATCGTTTCGGGCACCCAGTTGATCGTCCTGTTCAGCTCGACCATGCGGTCCTTGAAGTCGGACGTACGGATGTACCAGGCGTTTTTTGCGTAGTAGATGACGGGGTCGCCGGTACGCCAGCCGAACGGATAATTGTGCCGGAGGGTCTCCGAGCGGAACATGAGCCCCCGCTCCTTCAGGATACGGATCAGCGGCTCGTCGGCATCCTTGAAGAAAAGCCCGGCTACCGGAGCGATCTCGGGAAGAAAATGGCCGTCCTGGCCGACGGCATGTACAACCGGCAGGCCGTAGGACTGGCCCAGTGCCAGATCGTCGACGCCGTACGCGGGTGCGGAGTGCACGATGCCCGTGCCATCCTCGATACTGACGAACTCCCCGGGCAGCACACGAAAGGCGCCTTCGGAATCGACCCGGAGGAAGTCGAACGGCCGGACATATCGAAGACCGAGCAGCTGTTCGCCCTTGACGGTTTTCACCACCTGCTGCTCGCAGTCACCAAGAACAGACTCGCGCAAGGCCTCTGCCAGAATAAGCGTTTCGCCGTCCACGCGAACGTAGCTGTAGTCGACTCCCGGATGCACCACGAGCGACAGGTTGGACGGCAGCGTCCACGGAGTCGTGGTCCAGACAAGAAAGGAGGTGCCGGTTTCTCCATCCACGGGGAAACGCAGGTAAATCGATGGATCCTCGACCTCCTTGTAGCCCAGCGCAAGCTCGTGCGAGGAGAGTGTGGCGCCTATTCGGGGATCGTAGGGCACCACCTTGTAACCACGGTAAATGAGGCCCTTGTCCCAGATGACCTTGAGCAGGTGCCACACGCTTTCGATGTAGCTGTTGTCGAGGGTATAATAGGCTTCGTCCAGGTTGACCCAGAAGCCCATTCGCTCCGTCATCTGCTCCCAGTCGCCGATATAACGCATAACCGACTCGCGGCAGCGCCGCGTGAATTCGGCAATCCCGATCTGCTGCTCGATTTCTTTCTTGTCGAAGATGCCGAGTTCTTTTTCGATCTCATGTTCAACCGGCAGGCCATGAGTGTCCCAGCCGGCCTTCCGCGGCACGTGATAGCCGCGCATGGTTTTGTATCTCGGAAAGGCGTCCTTGAAGCTGCGCGCCAGCACATGATGAATCCCGGGTTTGCCATTGGCTGTCGGCGGTCCCTCGTTAAAGCTGAATCGCGGCCGTCCAGCCGACTGCCTCAGGGTTTCTTCGAACACGCTGTTGTGGCGCCAGAACGCCAGCACCTCCTGCTCCAGTGCCGGTCCGTCATAGCGCCCGGAGACCTCTTCCAGGCCTTTCCCGATGTTGATCCCTTTGTTCAATCCTCTTCCCTCACCTTGGCTCACGCCTTTTCACTTCCATTTTTCCGGCCCCAAACCAAAAACGCCCCGGACGCAGGGTCTGCGTCCGGGGCGACTGAACGATGGGTCGCGGTACCACCCGGCTTCGCAGAAGCCCGTGGGCTTCTGCCTCCTGGCGCCCGTTGTCGGGGGCGAACCGGCCGCACCTACTGCGCAGAGGCCTGCGGTTCGAACGGCGACTCCGGGGTGATATTCGGCGGCTGGCGAGCCGGGGCTTGCACCATCCCCCGGTCGCTGAAATCGCCTGAGACCGCTTACTCGTCCCCATCAGCGTCAGCCGGGAAAACTATCCCCGTCCGCCGCAAATTACAAGCGCAGATCCCCGGCCGGTCAGCGCGAGGCGCCGCCCGTGACTCGCCGGCCTAGTGCACCGTCGCCGACGCCGGCAGGTCGCTTTCCTGGCCGAACATCGCGCGATCGAACACGCTTACCAGACTCTCGGTGCTCTGGGCGCCGATCACGAAAAGCCTTTTGTTGATCAGGAAATCCGGTACGCCGGTGACGCCGCTCCGACGAACCTGCGCCTCCTGCGAAAGAACGGTTTGTCGGGTGGTTTCGTCATCCAGCGTCCTGTTGATATCCTGCGCTGAAATACCACTACGTTCGCCGATGTCGAGCAGCACCTCGCGCCGCGAAATATCCAGACCTCGTTCGAAAAACGCCCGCATGATCTCTTCGGCCACTACGGAGGTGCTCACACCCACCGTCTCGCCCAGCTTCATAAGCCGGTGCGCATTGAGCGTGTTCGGAATGTGCGAGATGCGGTCGAAACGAAAGTCAATGCCCTCCGCCGCACCGGCGGCCGTCAGCTGCGCCAGAACGGGCTGGCGCGACTCCGCATCCCCGAAGCGGCTTGCAAGATACTCCTCGAAACCCATCCCCTGCTCCGGCATCGTCGGATTCAGCTGAAAAGGATACCAACTCAGGGCACTGGGGCCATGCACGGCCAGCAGCGCATCGTCCAGGCGCCGTTTGCCCAGATAACACCACGGGCAGACGAGGTCCGCGATGATGTCCACCTGCAGGATCGCCGGGGAACCTGTGTTGCCCGGGCCGTAAATTTTTCCAGCGTTCGGATTGATCATGTGCGTGCTTCTTGAAGCTCCAGGTCGGCCAACTGACCGTGATTGATGCCTGCCATAATGTGGGCAACTGCCCTTAAATCAAGATCCAATTGCTCTCGCGCACCGGCAGCGCTGCTACCGGTTTGGATCGTCAAAAGCGGCGGAAGTTTGATTTTCCGCACTTCCCCGGCCCACAGGAAGCTGACGCTTTAGCGGAAAATCCGGCTTTTTCGCTGGATATCGGCGCATTTTACCCGCTACGGCCATCTCCGGGCCGGTTCACACCGGACTCAGCGGGTGCAATAATCGGCCGCCGAACCGGTCTTATGAAGTCACCGGCCAAGGGCCGGCAACAGGAGACCGATGGTGCTGATACGAAAGCCACCCGACATTCCCGCGCTTGAAATCACCAGCGAGCAAAATTACCTGGACCGCAGGCGGTTCCTGCGCGACGGTACGCTGGTCGCCGCAGCCTCGCTGGCCCCACCTGCCTTCGGCGCCAGCGTACCCGCGGTAGAGGGAGCGGCGCTCGAGAATGTCGTTGCCAGCAAATTCAGCACCCGCGAGGACCCGAACAGCCTGGAAGACATCACCACCTACAACAATTACTACGAGTTCGGTACCGGTAAGGGCGATCCTGCGCGCCACGCACAGGACTTCCAACCGCGGCCGTGGTCGATCGAGGTTTCCGGTAACGCGGAGACCACCGGCATTTTCGACTTCGAGGATTTGATCCGGCCGCAGCAGCTCGAAGAGCGGATTTATCGGTTGCGCTGCGTGGAAGCCTGGTCGATGGTCGTCCCCTGGGTCGGCATACCTCTGGCTGACGTCATTCGCCGCCTCCGGCCGCTTTCCGGCGCAAAATACGTCGCTTTTGAAACGCTTTACGATCCTGATCGCATGCCGGGGCAGCGATCGCGCGTTCTCGACTGGCCCTACCGGGAAGGCCTGACGATTGCCGAAGCCATGAATCCGCTGACAATCCTGGCGGTAGGGCTTTATGGAAAGGTCCTGCCGAACCAGAACGGGGCGCCGATTCGGCTCGTGGTCCCGTGGAAATACGGCTTTAAAAGCATCAAGGGCATCGTGAGCATGCGCTTCGTCGAACAGCAACCGCGTACCAGCTGGGAAATGGCGGCACCTGACGAGTACGGGTTTTATGCCAACGTGAACCCGGAGGTCGACCATCCAAGATGGAGCCAGGCGCGGGAACGGCGCATCGGAGCTGGACTGTTTGCGTCGAAGAAGCCTACGCTGCCGTTTAACGGCTATGGCGAACAGGTCGCACATCTTTACGCCGACCTCGATCTTCGCAGGAACTTCTGAACCCTTCGCAGCCGAGGCCAGCGTGGCTCCCCTCCACCGGATTCGCTTCCTCTGGAAGCCGCTGATTTTTTTACTTTGCCTGGTGCCGGCGATTCTCGTCGTTACCGACGCATCCGGTCTTACCGGCGGGCTCGGCGTCAACCCGGTGGAGGCGATCCAGGATCGCTTCGGCATCTGGGGACTGCGGTTTATCATGCTCGCGCTGGCAGTAACGCCATTGCGCCAGATCAGCGGCCATCAGTCGCTATCGCGCTTCCGGCGGATGCTGGGGCTGTTCGCATTTTTTTACGTGCTATTGCACTTCCTGTCCTGGCTCGTCCTTGACCAGGGGCTCCTGATGTCCGCCATTCTCGAGGACATCGTGGAGCGCCCCTTCATCACCATCGGCTTCTCGGCCTTCCTGTTGCTGGCCGCCATGGCCGCGACCTCGACAGCGGGTGCCCGCCGCCGCCTCGGTCGGCGCTGGCAGCAGCTCCACAACGGCGTGTATCTCGCCGCCATTCTTGCTGTGTGGCATTTCTGGTGGCAAGTGAAACTGGATACCCGTGAGCCCACCATCTACGCCGCTGTTCTTACCGTGCTGCTGGGCTACCGGCTGGTCCGTTACGCCCATACCGCCCGCAGGCGCAGCCTCCGCACCCAGTCGCT
>JBBDSK010000155.1:0-6503 GCA_040904985.1 Woeseia sp.
CCGGCACCTCTCCGAATTGCAATGCTTTCCTGTTCGTCGCGCGGCCTATTGTAGATCAAGCTCGTCGCACGAGGGTGGGATAGATGGCGCGCGTCCTGCGCGCCACCCCTGCGGGGCGCGCTGCGCGCGTCCAAATCGGCAGTCCTGCCGATTTGTCGAACCCACGGTACGGTTGCCCGTACTCTTGATTTCGAGTCAAGCCCGTTCGACCACTCCGGCACCTCTCCGACTCTTTAAACTCACTTCACTTGCGGGTCGTGCATTGTACGGAAAACCCGACGACCGGGCGAAATAGATTGACCACTCCGGCACCTCTCCTAATTGCAATACTTTCCTGTCCGTCGGGCCGCCTGGTGTAGGTCAAACTCGTCCCACAAGTGTGAGATTTCCAATGCGCCATCCTGCCGATTTTGTTTTACGCCGTTTCTTCTGTAAACGCTTGTTTTTCCGCGGCAAGATTTTGTAACGTTGCTCGTTGCCTGCGGCGTCGCAAACGTTGCGGCGTGAATACAACAAAAACGGTACGCGAATCGAGTGGATGGAGTTCACAGAATTCGCTCGCGACAAGCGCAAAATCGCTGCGTTATCCGCGCGACTGAGGTAGCCTGTAGATCTGTGTACGGGTCTTTGAGCCGCAAACCGAGCAAGACACCAGAAGATTAAAGGGACGTGCAAAGTACCCGGACCACCCGTCCGCGCGCATCTGGATTCCCTGCAACCGGTAGCGATGCCGCAACAACAAAGGGAATGACGGTCTTCCAGTCGGCGGGACGGCACCAAACTGCGGAGACGTGAATTGCGACTGTTCATTTACACGTTGTTGGCAGCGCTTCTCGGGACCTGTTCGTCACCGCCGCCCCTGCTCGACCAGGTTCTGGAACAGGGCCAGCTTCGCGTGGTGACGCGAAATACGCCGACAACGTATTTTATCAGCGGAGACGGCCCCGCCGGGCCGGAGTTCGATCTGGTGAAAGGCTTCGCCGACGAACTCGGCGTGACCCTCGTCATCGAGACGGTGGACAGCGTCTCGGAGGTGATGCCGCGCCTGCTGTCAGGCAAGGTCCATCTGGCGGCAGCAGGCTTGTCCCTGACCGATACGCGCCGCAATTTTTTAAGCTTCAGCCATCCCTATAACGCCGTCGACATGCACCTCATCTACAAGCTCGGCACCGGGCGGCCGCGCTCGATCGAGCAGGCAGCCGGCCGCTCCATTGAAGTCGTCGCAGGAAGCAGCCATTCCGACATGCTGGCGTCGCTGAGCGAGATTTATCCAGGGCTGCAGTGGTCGGAGAACGGCGACGTCGAGGTGGCGGATCTTCTGGCCAAGGTGGCCTCCGGCGAACTCGATTTTACGGTGGCCGACAGTACGGACTTCAATATCCAGCGACACTTTTATCCGGAGCTCCGCGTCGCACTGGATCTGGAAATCGCCGGACCCATTGCCTGGGCGTTTCGCCAGGACGATGGCGACAGTTTGCTGCGGAGGGCTGACGACTACCTGATCGAGGCAAGACGCGAAGGCGTTCTGGCTCAGGTGCACGACCGCTACTACGGGCACACGGAGAAATTCGACTACGTCGGCACCCGGGCGTTCGTACGGCATTTCGACAGTCGGCTGCCGCTCTTTCGCAAGACTTTCGAAGAGGCCGGACAGGCCCACGGCGTCGACTGGCGGCTGCTGGCGGCCATCGGCTACCAGGAATCTCACTGGCGGCCACAGGCTGTCTCGCCCACTGGCGTCCGCGGCATAATGATGCTGACTCAGGCGACCGCCGACTACCTGGACATCGAGGATCGCGTCGATCCGGAAAGCAGCATTTTCGGCGGCGCCGAGTTCTACGCACGCCAGACCCAGCGCGTACCAGACACTGTTGAAGAGCCCGATCGCACATGGATGGCGCTGGCCGCCTACAACGTCGGCTTTAATCATCTTCTGGACGCACGGCAGATCGTCGAATGGCAGGGCGGCGACCCCGACACCTGGGTCGATGTCAGTAAAACCTTGCCCCTTCTGGCGAAGAAGCGCTGGTATTCACGGGTCAAATACGGCTACGCGCGTGGCTGGGAGCCAGTGCTTTACGTCAATAACATCCGGAACTACTACAACATTCTGCGCTGGATCACGAAAAACGAGGAGCGTGAAAACACCATCGACGGCGTCAAGGACGTTATCGAGACCCCGCACCTGATCGAGATCGCAATGATGGAATAGGGATGCAGCGTGCCGCCGCCATGAGCGGCGGGATAAGGCGGTCGCCTTTCTCAGCGAAGCGCGGGTCTGCCAGAAGTTGCACGCGTTTGACAGGTTTCGCTGCCATCAAACGCGCCGTTTCGCGGCGAAAAATCCTGCCAGCATTTCGGCGCATTCTTCCGCGAGCAAGCCGCCGTTCACCTCGATGCGGTGATTCAGTGGCCGTGTGCTGCAAAGGTCCATGACACTGCCCGCGGCCCCCGCTTTCGCATCGTAAGCGCCGAGAACGAGGCGCCGGATGCGCGCCTGCAACATCGCGCCGATGCACATGGCGCAAGGCTCGAGCG
The DNA here is from genome assembly GCA_040904985.1 of Woeseia sp. Lineage (GTDB taxonomy): Bacteria > Pseudomonadota > Gammaproteobacteria > Steroidobacterales > Woeseiaceae > IDS-8. The sequence goes on from JBBDSK010000155.1 coordinate 2,539, forward strand.
TTACGTACACGGTGGCATCGACCAGCCGATAGTTCCCGGTCTCCCGTGCCGCCTGCCGCAGTGCGACGACCTCCGCGTGTGCGGAAGGATCGCAATCGCTGATGCTGCGATTGTGCCCGCTGCCGACGATCTTCCCGCCAACCACGACGACTGCGCCGACCGGCACCTCCCCCGCCGCACGCGCCTTCGACGCCTCTGCGAGTGCTGCCCGCATCCGTTCGGCGTCGATTTCGCTCCAGCGCCCTGTCACGGCTGCCGCGCTTCAGGGGAGGAGCGTGCGCTCACTCCCATTCGATTGTGGCCGGCGGCTTGCCGGAAATGTCGTAGGTCACGCGCGAGATGCCGTCGACCTCGTTGATGATCCTTAGCGATACATGCTCGAGGAACTCATACGGGAGCCTCGCCCAGCGTGCGGTCATGAAATCGATTGTTTCGACGGCCCGCAGCGCGATCACATAGTCATAGCGGCGACCGTCGCCCATTACGCCGACAGAGCGCACCGGCAAGAAGACTGCGAAGGCCTGGCTGGTCTTCAGGTAGAGATCCTGCTTGCGCAGCTCGTCGATAAAAATATCGTCCGCCAGTTGCAGCAATTCCACAAATTCCCGCCGTACCTCTCCCAGCACTCGCACCCCGAGGCCCGGCCCCGGGAACGGATGGCGCTGCACAATTTCTTCCGGCAGTCCCAGTTCGAGACCGACCTTTCGCACCTCGTCCTTGAATAGTTCGCGCAGCGGCTCGACCAGCTTCATGCGCATTTTCTGCGGCAGCCCACCGACGTTGTGATGCGACTTGATTACATGCGCCTTACCGCTCGCAGCGCCGGCCGACTCGATAACATCCGGATAGATGGTGCCTTGCGCCAGCCAGTCGATGTCCTGCAGCTTGAGTGCCTGTTCTTCGAATACATCGACGAAAAGCCCGCCGATGATTTTTCGTTTTTCTTCCGGATCGGAAACGCCGACAAGCGCCCTGAAGAAAAGCTCGGCCGCATCGACCCTGATTACGTTGACTCCGAAATGCTGCGCGAAGGTTTTCATGACCTGGTCGCCTTCGCCCTTGCGCAGGAGCCCGTGGTCGACAAACACACAGACGAGCCGTTCCCCGATCGCTTTGTGCAGCAAAGCTGCCACGACGGAAGAATCGACGCCGCCCGACAAACCGAGCAGGACCTTCCCGTGGCCGACCTGCCGGCGAACCGCCTCTATGGCGCTTTCGGCAATATTGTCGGGCGTCCAGTCGCCCGCGCAGCCGCATATGTCACGGACGAAACGCCGCACTATCTCCCCGCCCTGCGGCGTATGAGTCACTTCCGGATGAAACTGGAGCCCGTAATAACGGCGCTCGGGATCTTCGATCGCCGCCAGCGGCGAATTCGCGCTGCTCGCCGTGATACGAAAGCCTTGAGGTGCCTCTGCAACACGATCACCGTGACTCATCCACACTTTCAGCACCGGGTGTGCTTCGACCTCGGGCGAATCGTCGAGTCCATGCAGCAGCGCCGAGCCGGATGCGCGCACCTCCGCATAACCGAATTCGCGCTGCCTGTGCGATTCCACCTTCCCGCCAAGCTGCTGCGCCATCGCCTGCATGCCATAGCAGATGCCGAGCACAGGAACGCGCAGATCGAAAACCGCCTGCGACACGGCGGGCGGCTTCTCCACTGTGACGGACTCCGGCCCGCCTGACAGCACAACGCCTTTCGGGGCCCACGCACGCAGGGCGGCCTCGCTCATGTCCCAGGGATGGATTTCGCAATAAGCGCCGCACTCGCGTATGCGGCGGGCGATCAGCTGGGTGTACTGGCTCCCGAAATCCAGGATCAGCACACGGTCCGCATGGATATCGCGTGCACCGCCCGATGCCGGTCTGGCTGCCTGGCTCATAATGTTGAAGAATCCGGCTCTGAACGGTCGTGATTAACTGTTACTGCGGTAATTCGGCGCTTCCTTGGTGATGGTCACGTCATGGACGTGGCTTTCGCGCATGCCTGCGCCGGTGATTCTCACGAACTTCGGGCGCGTGCGCATTTCCTCGACGTTGTGACTGCCGGTATAACCCATCGCAGCACGCACACCGCCCATCAGCTGATGGATGATCGCCACCACGCTTCCCTTGTAGGCGACGCGGCCTTCTATTCCCTCCGGCACCAGTTTTTCGAGTTCTTCGGTAGCATCCTGGAAGTAGCGATCGGATGACCCGTGCATCTGGCCCATGGCACCCACAGAACCCATGCCGCGATACGTTTTGTAGGAGCGGCCCTGGTAAAGCTCTACTTCGCCCGGAGACTCCTCCGTACCTGCGAAGAGGCCGCCGATCATGACGGAGTAGGCGCCGGCGACGAGAGCTTTGGCGATGTCCCCCGAATATCGTATGCCGCCATCGGATATCAGCGGCACATTCCGCTTCCTGAGCGCGCCCGCCACTTCAGCAACAGCCGAAATCTGCGGTACGCCTACACCCGCGATGACACGTGTGGTGCAGATCGACCCTGGCCCGATACCCACCTTCACCGCATCCGCGCCGGCCTCCACCAGTGCAAGTGCCGCGTCCGCCGTCACGATGTTGCCGGCGACCGTCTGCAAATCCGGAAACTGCTTTTTGATCCGCCGCACGCGCTCGAGTACGCCCTCCGAAAACCCGTGCGATGTGTCGACGACGACCAGATCCACACCGGCCTGCACCAGCGCGGCCACACGTTCGTCCGAATCCTGTCCTGTGCCCACAGCGGCACCGACGCGCAGGGCGCCGTTGCTGTCCTTGCAGGCGCGAGGATAGTCTGAAGCTTTCTGGAAGTCCTTTGCGGTGATCATTCCGCGCAGTTCGAAGTTCTCCGACACCACCAGTACTTTCTCGATGCGGTGGCGGTGAAGAAGCGACATGACCTCGTCATCGTCGGCACCTTCGCGAACCGTCACCAGTCGTTCCTTCGGCGTCATCACACTCGACACCGGCGCGTCCAGCCGGGTCTCGAAGCGCAGATCGCGATGAGTGACGATTCCCAGCGTCTCCTTACCGTCGACGACGGGCACGCCGGAGATGTTCAGCGACCGGGTAAGCTGGATCACCTCGCGGATGGTCGCACTGGGCGACACGGTAATCGGATCGCGAACGATGCCGCTTTCGAATTTTTTGACCCTCAGAACCTGGCGCGCCTGTTCCTCGGCGCTCATGTTCTTGTGAATGATGCCGAGCCCCCCCTCCTGGGCGAGGCTGATGGCCAGCCGCGATTCGGTGACCGTATCCATCGCCGCCGACAGCAGCGGGATGTTGAGCCTTATTTCAGGGGTCAGTTGAGTGGACAAATCGACTTCGCGTGGGAGCACGTCCGAGTAGTCCGGCTGCAGCAGGACATCGTCGAATGTCAGTGCTTCCCTGGCGATGCGCATAGAGTCCTGTTCGATTTCGGGGCCTCCCGTTGAGGGGTGAAAAAAAATACGAGCCAGCCGCAACACCGGCAGGCTGGCCAACGGTTAAACAGCCTATTGTACGCGGCGGCCAAAAGCCGGTAAACCGCGCTGTCGTTTGGCTCGCGGCACGCCGCTTCCTTTATACTGCCGCAGTGGGCGAAATTTCCCGGCCAAATCTCGCGGACAGTGCCCTTACTGTATCCGAACTGAATCGACAGGTGCGCCTCCTGCTGGAGAGCGGCATTGCCCGGCTGTGGGTAGAGGGGGAGATCTCGAATCTCTCAAGGCCCCGCTCCGGCCACCTGTACTTCAGTCTGAAAGACGAGACGGCGCAGATCCGCTGCGCCTGGTTTCGCCAGCGTCAGCGCGGTTCGACCCGCCAGGCCAGGGACGGCGACCATGTGCGCGTTCTGGGGCGCGTCAGCCTGTACGAGCCTCGCGGCGATTATCAGCTGATCGTTGAGCAGGTTGAGCCCGCGGGAGAAGGAGAACTGCAGCAGCGCTTCGAAGCGCTGAAGAAAAAGCTCGCGGCCGAAGGGCTCTTCGACGCGGAGC
>JBBDSK010000156.1:0-6501 GCA_040904985.1 Woeseia sp.
CTGCAGCCGACGTGTGGCCGCCGCCCGGCTTCGGTCCAATCCCCTTCGGCACGGAAGCAGGCTCTTGCCTGGTGCTCGTCCTGCTGGCACTGCCGGCGGCCTTCGCTTCCTACGCCGGCGCCCGGCGGGGCGGAGGTTTTCTCGCCACGGCCGGGCTTCTGCTGTCCGCTGGTCTGGCAGCGCTACTGCTTTATGCAGAATATCTTCTGTTCCAATCGCTGCCATTCACGGTGCGTTCGGATGCCTACGGCGCCGTTGTCGCGGCCCTGGGAACCTGGCATGCGTTCCATGTCGCGATGGGGCTCGTGGCCGCGCTGTTCGCCCTGCTGCGAATGGTTCGGCGGGGCATGAGCGCAGAGCGCGCCCTGGCCCTGCGGGTCTCGGCGCTGATGAATGCCTATATTGCCGTGCAAGGCCTCCTGGTTTTCGGTGTCATTTACCTGTCGACAGCATAAGGAGACAAGGCGGTGGATAACGGCACTGCGCAGCATGATGACGACAGAGCGGTCGACGACGAGGGCCGTGATTTCATTGCCAGGAAGCACCGCTTTCCGGCGAATGCAGCCGGCTTTCTGCTGGCACCCGTTGTGTGGTTCGCATATTTCATCGTCATCTATGCCTTACAGGGAACAGGCTGCGCTGTCGGGCTGGACCAAAGCAGTGTCGCCGGTGTCGGCACCTTGCGTTTGCTACTTCTCCTCGCTACGCTTGCTGCGGTTGTGTCGATTTCTTTATCCGGCTACTGGTCCTTTCGCAGCTGGTACCGGCTGCTACACGAACTCGAGGAAGAGGAAAAACAGGTCCAGGGGCACTCGGCTTTTCTCGCCTACGGCGCGCTGCTGCATGCTGGACTCTTCCTCATTGCGACGCTCTGGATCGGCGTGCCGATTCTGCTGATGGATTCCTGCGATGCTCTCGGATCGACATGAGGAGTTATGCTACCAGCACCCGCACGCGAGACCGGAGGACCGGCCTGGGCCAGCTGGCTCGGCGTTATTGCCGTATTGCTGGGTGTCCTCCTTGCCGCCTGGCACAGCAACGAATGGATGAAGCTCGCTATCGTCGGCGAGCCCCCCTACACGATCGAGACGATGCCGGAGGCCGACTGCGAGGCGGACGAACTCGAGGAAGAGGGCCTCACTCTGGCGGAATGTCGCCAGCTTGCATTAAATGTTCATAGCATCAGCATATCGAGCCCCGACTGGTTCAAGGGCTTCCACATGAGGATTTCCGCAGCAGGGCTTCTTTTTGCCCTGGCAACGGTTTTTATCGGCGTCGCACTGGTCGATTACCGCGCCTGGGCTGCCACGGCGGCGGTCCCGCTGTTCGGGGGATTCGCCATACTGGATACTGTTGCTTTCACAGGCGTGGTGAACACGGGGCCGCTGATCCGGGAAATGTATCTCTGGCCGATCCTGCTCTGGTTTTTCATTCATCTTACAATAGCGGTAGCGGCGTATGCGGGTCGGCAGAATGAGCGAGAAGCCGCAGCGCGACTCCCTCGCGCCCCCTGAAACGAAGAGACACCAATGCAGAAGACAGGTTACAGCAGAACGGTTTTGATACTGCACTGGCTTCTCGCCATCTCGATTTTCTTTTTGTTCGTGTCGAGCTGGTGGATGCTGGGACTGCCATTGGCCTCTGCCGAATACCGCTTCCGGGAATTCCCGTTCCAGTTGCACAAAAATTTAGGCATGACGCTGGTCGCTGTCATCATCGTCATGGTTTACGTGCGTTCCAAACACAAGCCGCGGCCGAAGCTCTCTGCTGTGCTGTCGCCGCGGATGGCGAAGCTCGCCGTCGTAGACCACGTCATTCTCTACCTGATGATTTTCGCCTCCTGTCTCAGCGGCTATCTCTCGTCATCCTACAGCGGCTGGGGCACGACTTTGTGGTGGATGGTCGAGCTGCCCTACTGGGGCCACGAGAACGAAGAACTCAATATTCTGTATTCGGACATTCATCTCTGGACCTGCTGGATACTGCTGGCCATTATTGCGGTACACGTCAGCGGCGCGCTGTACCACGCATTTCGCAATGACGGCATCGTGCGCCGAATGTTCCACCTCTAGAATTCGGCTTGCATTGCCGCATCACATGAGCAAAGTAACTGGAATGCTTTGGTCGGCCCGGACGCCATGGATTGCAGCGACGATACTGATGCTGCCGCCGCTCGCCAATGCGCAGCAGGAGGAGGCTGCAGCACTGGATGAAATCGTCGTCTCCGTCACACCATTAAAGGGCACCACCGGGCTCAGGCGGGATCAGGTCCCCTACCACATACAGTCCGCCCTCAGCGGCGACATCGAGGGCATGCAAACGCTGCACCTGGGAGATTTCCTGAACCGCAGCATGCAGAGCGTCTCCATCAACGATGCCCAGAACAACCCGCTGCAGCCCGACGTCAGTTATCGCGGCTTCACAGCTTCGCCCTTGCTGGGGCTGGCACAAGGGCTGGCGGTGTATCAGAACGGGGTGCGCATCAATGAGCCACTGGGAGATACCGTGAACTGGGATCTCCTGCCCGAGTCCGCCGTTCTCAGCCTGCATCTGATTGGCGGCGCGAATCCGCTGTTCGGCCTCAACACGCTCGGGGGTGCGCTATCGGTGGATATGAAGAATGGTTACTCTTCCCCCGGACATAGCCTCGATTTGCAAGCAGGCTCTTTCGGCCGAGCCGTCGTCTCCGCTGAATCGGGCGGCAGCAGCAACAGCTTCGCCTGGTACGGCAACATCCACTACTTCAATGAAGACGGCTGGCGGGATCAATCTCCCTCCGATGCCGCGAACTTCTACGGCAGCGTCGGTTGGCGCGATGAAGCTTCGTCCCTGAACCTCAATGGGCAGTACGGCGCCAGTGAGTTGATCGGCAACGGCGCGGTGCCGGTCGAGCTATTGCAAATCGATCGGCGCGCTGTTTTCACTGCTCCCGATACTACCGAGAACAATATGTTTATGGTGAGCATGGACGGCCACCATAGCTTCACGGACGACATCGTTTTCTCTGGCAACGTGTTCTACCGGCGCAATGAGACCGACTCTTTCAACGGCGACGGATCGGAGTTCACCATCTGCCGACTCGGCAGCGCAGACGCCTTGCTCGAAGGGCTCGGCGATGACGATCTCGAAGAACTCGGGCTCGACGATGACGATATCTGTGACGGGCAATTCGCAAACGCAGCAAGCCTCGAGCGCTTTCTCAATGACACTGCCATCGGTCTGGGAGAACAAGCGGAATTCGACATCGACGATCTTACCGCGGCCCTTTCCGGAACAGGCGTTCTGTCCGATTCCGCGATCAATAACATGAGCACGCGCATTCAGCGAAGCTACGGCTCGGACCTGCAGGTCGCGTTTACCGGAGATCTTTTTCAGCGCCCCAACCAGTTGATCGCAGGCAGCGCCTGGTTCAGGGGACTTTCCCGCTTCGAGTCGGTGCTGGAGCTGGCCGGGCTCGACCCCGACACCCGCAGCACGGCCGGTCTGGGTACCGGCACCTTCGTCGACGAGGCTGCGACCCGCATACGAACCGATACCACGACGTGGAGCTTCTACCTGACGAACACCATTGAACTCGGGGAAAGGCTCAGCTTTACACTCTCGGGCCGATTCAACCGCAGCTCAATAGAGCTGGAGGACCAGTCGGGCGAGCGCCCGGAACTCGATGGCAAACACAGCTTCATCCGCCTTAATCCGGCGGTGGGCCTGACATACCGGCTCAACGGCGATCTGAACTTTTACGGTAGTTACAGCGAATCATCCCGCGCGCCGACGCCTGTCGAGCTGGCCTGTAATGACCACATCTTCGACCTCGCGGCGGCCAATGCCGCGGCGGCAGGGGAAGACCCGGAGGACGTGGATTTCGAATGCCGCCTCCCCAATGCCTTTCTGGCGGATCCGCCGCTGGAACAGGTCGTCGCCAAAAGTATCGAACTGGGCGCTCGCTGGAACTTCAGCGATGTGGACGCCCACGCGGGTTTTTTTCGCACCACGAATCACGACGACATCATCTTCCAGACCACCGGCCGTTCGACCGGGCTGTTCGCCAACGTGGACAAGACTCGCCGGATGGGTCTGGAAAGCGCGGTCAACGGCAACTGGCGGAACCTCGACTGGTTTCTGGCCTACAGCTACGTCGTGGCGACCTTTGAAGCGCCGTTCGCGGCGTTGAGCCCCAATCACCCGTTTGCCAGCGACGAGGGCACGGTCCAGGTCGGTTCCGGCGACCGCCTACCGGGCATTCCGGCTCATCATCTCAAACTAGGCGGCGAATACCTCATTAGCGAGCGCTTCGGAGCCGGCGCCGACTTCCTGTACCACTCGGGGCAGCACCTGCGGGGAGACGAGTCCGGTCAGCTTGGCAAGATCAGCGGGTACGGCGTCCTCAATCTGAGGGGACACTACCGCCTGAACGATCATCTGGTCTTGTACGCGAGCATCAACAACCTCTTCGATACCGACTACGAGACCTTCGGCCTCATCGGCGAGGAGCCCGCCGAGGTCGATGTGCCCGCTTTTTCGGGATTCACCAACACCCGCTTTCTTGGCCCAGGTGCCCCTCGCGCCGCTTTTGTCGGCATTAAGCTGAGCCTTTGAACGGCAGCTCCTGTTGCACGGCCACATAAAGTTGCCGGCAGCTTGTTGACATGCTAGGTTCGAGGCGCATTATTGCTTTATTACGGATGTTTATGGTATAGGCACGCGGCCTCCAAACCTGGATGCTGAACCGCACCCGACATAAGGATTCTCGCAAAGGATGCAAACGGCAGACGGTAGTCGCGATGCATATACAGAGGACTGACCTTTCGAACTGATTCAAGAACTGTGCGCCTCAAAAAGGGGAAACCACCATGGTGAATCAAACGAAGACCACGAAGTTCAGGACGATGTCTACCGCAGTTGCAAGTCTCTTCCTCGTAGCAGCAAACAGCCAAGCCTTCGAGTCGATGCAAATGGGCGACTGGGAAATCCAGATTACCGGCAACATCGACGCTTACGTTGTAAATGCGGAATGCGACGCAGATCCAGCGGGTCCGATCGGCGGCGGCCTGGCCTGCGGATCGAACGGCGTGGACCGCGATATCGGCAACATACGGACAGGCCTCCTGCCTTCCTGGTTCAGCTTCAATGCCAAGCAGGAAACGAATGGTCTGACGACAGAAATTATGATCGGCTTCCAACCGGGCATCGACGGCGGCAACCAGGGCAGCATTACAGGCAGTCCGCTCGACGGCGGATTGGGATTGAATTCGGAAAACCTGCGTCAGGTCTTCCTGAGCTTCGGCGCTGACTGGGGAACGATAAAAATCGGCCGCGATCTCGGGATTTTTGGATCAGACGCCATTCTGTCCGACATGACGCTGCTAGGCGTCGGCACTCAATCTGATCTCACGGCTGGCGGCGGGAATACGTCGCTTGGTCGAATCGGTATCGGCTACGTGTACGCGGACTGGAAGGGACAGATTCAGTACTCATCACCCAGCTGGAACGGCTTCTCCTTCAATGTCGCGCTCGTCGATCCCTGGGGGCTCGTCAACCTGTCGGGACAGAGTCTGAATGCCGGCACGTTTGCCCAACAGGGCGATACCTACGGCATCGAAGGCAAGGTCGGGTACGAGTGGTCAGGTCCGGAAGCCGGCGACCTGGCCGGCAAAGTCTGGGCGAGCTTCATCAACCAGTCACTGGATAGCGCTGTCTTTGGCAGCGAAGACGCAACCGGCTTTGATGTCGGCGCCAAGGTCGGTTTTGCCGGATTCGAAGTCGTGGCTTACTACTACGATGGCGATGGTATCGGTACCACCGACTTCCTGTTCGATGCGGTGGACTTTGGCGGTAACACCCGTGACTCCGACGGCGGCTACCTGCAGGCGACCTATGCCTTGCCGGACCTCGGTACAAAGCTCGGCCTGAGTTGGGGTGAGAGCAATCTGGACCTCGGTTCTTCCGATCCCGCAGGGTCGGATCTTGTAAAGACCAACGAGTCGATCGTTTTCGGCGTCTACCATCCACTGACCCCGGCGCTAAATCTGGTGCTGGAATATACGAACACCGAAGCAACGGCTCACAGCGGCAATCAGGCTGAGGAGAGCAGCATTGCTGTTGGCGCAATCCTGTTCTATTGACGGTACTCGAATCGCCTGCGGCTGTTGCAGCGATGAATCGGCGGCGCGCCCCTCGCGCCGCCATTCTCACAGGCGTCGCGGGAGGGCCCGGCCAATAACGCGCGAGCGCCTCGGGCCAATTCGGAGAAGTGCGCTCTTGCTGCTGTTCGTGACCGGGGTAGCCGGCCACTCCTTTCCTCCCGCGCATGCCCGTTCCAACTCGGTCATCTGGGAGGGCGACGATCAGTCCGTTTTCCTGGCGCCGCAGGACGGCAGCGCCGCATCGCCCAACGACCATCCGGCGACCGTCGCCGAGGAAATTATCCGGACGATGCTCTCGAGCCTGCACATCCGCTATGCGGATGAGGCCAGCGAAGGCCAATCGGTCGCGGTGTTCAAT
>JBBDSK010000157.1:0-6498 GCA_040904985.1 Woeseia sp.
GGCACGCTGGTAGGCTTCCAGAATGGTCTCGCCGAGCGCCACGCCGCAGGGGTTGGCGTGCTTCACGATGACGCAGGCCGGTTCAGCGAACTGCCTGACGCATTCCAGGGCCGCATTGCTGTCGGCAATATTGTTGTAGGACAGCGCCTTGCCCTGAAGCTGCGTGGCGTTGGCTAGAGATCCGGGCGGTGCCATCCTGTCGCGGTAAAAGGCCGCTGCCTGGTGCGGGTTCTCGCCGTACCGCAGCGTCTCGACTCGCTGTCCAGCGTAGATAAAACGCTCGCCAAACATTTCCCCGGAACCGGACGACGTGATGTACGCCGCGATGGCAGCATCGTAGCCGGCGGTATGACCGAAGGCTTTCGCAGCAAGTTCCTGCCGGTGTTGCTGGTTCAGCGTGCCGGATTGCAGCGCATGCAGAATTTCATCGTAGTCTGCCGGGTCGACAAGCACCGTGACGGACCTGTGATTTTTGGCAGCGGCCCGGATCATGGCTGGCCCGCCGATGTCGATCATTTCGATCGCGTCCGCCACCGTGACGGCGGGATTGGCGATAGTCTGTTCGAACGGATAAAGATTGACGGCCAGCAGGTCGATTGGCTCGATGCCGTGCCGAACCATTACATCGTCATCCACTCCGCGGCGGCCGAGGAGGCCGCCATGGATCACGGGATGCAGCGTTTTCACGCGGCCGCCCATGATTTCCGGAAAGCCGGTCTTCGCGGATACTTCTATGGCATCGATACCCGCGGACTGCAGTTCGCGCCAGGTACCGCCTGTAGAAACGATTTCCACACCGAGTGCCGCAAGGCCACGAGCAAAGGGAACGAGACCGCGTTTGTCAGAGACGCTCAGTAGCGCCCGCCGCTGCTTCACCATAAATAATTTTCTGCCGGAAGATGTTGATTGTTCATGGCTGGCACGCGTCACCGTTACCGGTGGTCTTCACACAATGCTGTTTCAGAACCGCCTCGCGGACGGAAGTTGCGCGCTGTTGCAGGCTGCGTCGCCGCCGGCCAGGCACGCAAACTTTCCGGCGGTTGAAGAGTCGCCCGTGCGCGAACTGCTGCAGGCATTGCTCGTGCCGCGGTCCGCGATCGGGCAGTGCTGGCGATGCAGTCTCAGCGGATCAGTGCGTAGGACTTCAGCTTTTTCCGCAGCGTGCCGCGATTGATGCCGAGTATACCTGCTGCCTGGCTTTGATTCCCCTGGGTGTAATCCATGACGGCTCTGAACAGAGGTTCCTCCACCTCTCCCAGCACCAGGTCGTACAGGTCGCCGGGGCGGTCGCCGTTCAGGCTGGCAAAGTAGCCATCCAGCGCTTCTTCGGCATGCTTGCGGAGTGGCTTTTTACCGTAGGTTTTCAGTTCCGTATCTTTCCTTGTCTTTTTCTTGACCACTTTTTCAGGAGTCCCCCCACGTCTTTCGCACAAGCGGAACAGATCCGCGTATCAAACGCTTGTTATTACACTCTGTCAGGCGGCCAGAGATGCGTTCAGGACTGAACCGCCAACACATTCCCCCGTCAGGCGTATCTGCTCGGCGGCACTTTCGACGCGTACCACCTGCGCCCGGAACGACTGTAAATTTTTCAGGCCTGCGCAATACCAGACAAGGTGCTTGCGAGCCACCCGAACGCCGACCGTTTCCCCGTAGAACCGGTACAGGTGACTAAGGTGGTCGAGCATAATATCACGGACAAAGTTATTTTCTAGCGCTGCTGGCGAACCATTTTCTGACGCGTTTTTACAATAGCGATCGTTCAGTTCACGAAAGAACCAGGGACGTCCCTGCGCGCCCCGGCCAATCATCAAGCCGTCAGCACCGGTTAGCCGCAGAACTTCAAGCGACTTCTCGAAACTGTTTATATCTCCGTTTGCAATGACCGGTATGGAAACAGCATCTTTGACGCTTGCGATGGTTTCGTACTCCGCCTGCCCCTTGAAGCGGCAGGCGCGCGTCCTGCCGTGAATGGCCAGCGCCTGAATACCGTTTGCTTCCGCCAGCCTGGCGATTGCAACCGCATTGCGGTGCCGGGGGTCCCAGCCAGTGCGAATCTTGAGCGTAACCGGTACGTTGACGGCCGATACGACAGCTTTGATAATCCGCTCCACCAGGCTTTCGTCTTGCAAAAGCGCCGACCCGGCGAGCTTGTTGCAGACTTTTTTGGCCGGACAGCCCATGTTGATGTCGATGATCTGGGCACCGCGGTCGACACAAAGTCCTGCGGCCACGGCGAGTTGAGCCGGGTCACTGCCCGCGATCTGCACGACGCGGGGCTCCACCTCAAAATCGAGATCGAGACGGCGGGCCGTTTTAGCCGTCCGCCACAGTTTCAGGTCTGCCGTCGTCATCTCGGAGGTCGTCATGCCGGCGCCAAGCCGGTGGCAGATTTTGCGGAACGGCAAATCCGTGATCCCCGCCATGGGAGCGAGCAGGAACGGGCTCGAGAGACTGAAGGGTCCGATCTGCAGCACAGCGGGGAATCCTAACGCCTGAAGTCCTGGGTTGCACAACGTATCCGCTCCCCTGATTGCGGGTAACAGACGTTGAGCTTGAAGCCGGTCGCCGCGGCAGAGAGAGCAGCGACGCGGACGACCGCGGTAAACGCGGCTCCGGCGGGCACAGCCTTCGCTGGATCGATCGACTCGTCGAGATATTCTCCGGGTTGGAGGACTGCCGCGCCGACAGTTTCCTCCCAGCGATCAGTGAGAGACAGGTGCAGCAGAGGGTAGGGAAGCGTGCCAGCGGAATTGTTGGCCAGACGTGAAGAAATGATGAGAACGTCCTCGCCCTCAGCGGTGCTGCCGCGCGTGGATTCGAACTGCCAGCCTTTCACATTCCACTCCGGCATCAGCGGCTTGCCGAGCGAGCGATAAAACGTCCCGGCCGTCCTCTCGAAGGCCGGGTAGGTTGCAAGAGAATCCCTGAACGCATGCACGATTTGCGCACCGAGCGCGAGCGCAAGAAGAACCGCGCCGAACATCGCCCGGTAATTCATTCCCGGCGACCGCTCGGACGCAGTCGCCTGCTCGATGGCTGAGTCCGCAGCAGATGGCCGCGCATCTTCCGGCGATTCGAGCGCTTGCCCGCCAAAGCTCCCGGTCTCGGGCGATTGCGGTGCTCCATCGCCTCCGGCGGCGGCCGTGTCTGCGGCGTTGCGCACCGTATCGCCTTCCATGATGATCGTTTCCATGAGACGTGCCGCTTGCAGCGCATCGCGGCTGCCGGATGTCGACGTAAAGTCCTGCTCCTGTGCCAGGCGGAGGAGATCCTGATCGATCATCATATTGATCGTCATTTCTTCCTCGGTGAGCGCAGCTATGGCGTGACTATCGTCGCTTTCCGGTTCTTCCGCGGCTTGCTCCGGCTGTTCTGCTGCCGTAACGCTTGCAGCGGCGTCCGGTATGCCATCGGTCGCCAGATCCTGTTCGCTGTGTTCTGCCGCGTAGTCGCCCGTGGCCTCCTCGGCATTGTGTTCCGGGTCAGCGCCGGTTTCGTCGGCGAGCCTGCGGTTGCCGGTCGTCTCGATGCCTAGCGACAGTGCCTGAAGCTCGAACTGGGTATCGATGTCGGAGGGCAGCGGGCGGCCAGTCGGCGCTGCCGGATCGTCCTCCGCGGCGGCAGGCTCCGCATCAGTGACTCCCTGGCCGATGTCCGCTGCTATTTCTGCAGCGCCCCGGCTTCCCTTCGAACCCGCTCCAGCCGCCGCGGCTTCCTGTACGGGCTCCTCGTCGTCTTCCAGCAACTCGCTCCACTCGGCGGAGTCTCCCGTTGCCAGGTCGACCTGCGCTTCACCCGCCTCCCGCGAGCCCTGTTCCACAGCATGGCCTGGCCGGCGATGCGGCGAATCGTGCTCGGCAAGGACACCGAAGTTGTCGGGGAGCAGCGTGTTGTCGTCGTAGCGCTGCTCAGCACCGCCGGCATTTTGTTCGTTCTCTTTCTCAACGTTGTCGTCCGGCTCCTCGATGAACCAGCGCATGGAAGCCGTGTCGTCCGCCTCGCCATCGTCGAATTCGCGCCCTTGCAGCGTCCCCTGCTCCGATTCGTCGTCCGCGTCGATTACCCGCCACTCGACCCCGGTGTCTTCAATGCGGATCTTCTGCGGTCCGGTGATGTCGTCCAGTGAATCCAGGAAGTCGTCGCCGCGCCGGCCGTCGTCCTCGGGTGCAGCATCGGGAGGATCCTCCGTCAGGCGCTCGATGGCGTTGAACGTACTGCCGCATGAGTCACAGCGGATACTCCCCGCAGCCTCCTGGAGGGCCGGGGCGGTAACACGGAACGCGGTTTCGCAATCGGGGCAGTGCGTGTACATGCCACTTCTCAAATTTTGGTGCCGGTGAGGCGCAGCCACTCCCCCCGCACTGCAGGCGGTTCGAAGCGAATGCTGTCCCTGTACGCCGCGGCGACGGCTTCTGCCTGTTCTTCCATTAGTCCGCTGAGCGCGATTTTGCCGCCGCTGACGACGCGCCCGCTGATTGTACCCGCGTTGCGGATCAGAGGGGCTGCAAGTATGTTGGCCACGACCACATCGTACTCTGCCTCGATCAAGGCTTCATCCATGGTGGCGGTAAGCCTGGGCTCGACGCTGTTATATACGGCGTTCTGCACGCTTGCCGTGATGGCCTGCGGGTCGATGTCGAAAGCAGTAGCCGTCCTCGCGCCGAGAAGAAGCGCGGCAATAGAAAGAATCCCGGAGCCACAGCCGAAATCCAGGACCCGCTTGTCTGCGAGTTCCAGCCCGTCGAGCCATTCCAGGCACAGTGCCGTCGTCGGATGTGTGCCGGTGCCGAACGCGAGGCCAGGGTCCAGGTGCAGCACCACCGCATCAACGGCGTTCGTTTCGACACCGCGCGGGCAGACGCGGAGCCTGTTCCCGAACTGCATTGGATGGAAATCCCTGAGCCACTCACGTTCCCACACCCGGTCTTCAAGGACCTCCACCCGGTGTTCCGGCAAGCGGTCCAGCTGCAATGACTGCAGCAGGTCGAAACGTAATGCGTCGAAGTCGGCCGAAGCGGAAAAAAGGCCGGTAATTCTCGCTTCCGCCCACATTGGCGTCTCTCCGGGCGCGGGCTCCAGTACCGAGCCGCTACCGGCGCCAGTGAACGTGACGGCTTCCGCCCCGTGTCTTGTAAGTATCTCCTCGACACGATCTGCTGGCAGCGCGCCAAGGTCCAGGATGAACTGACGCCACTCCATTGCAGCCGTATGCCCGCTGGTCACAGGCCGAGGCGTTTTTCCAGGTAATGAATGTCGGTGCCCCCTTTCTGGAACGCGGAATGCTGGAAAATTTCCTGATGCAACGGAATGTTCGTCTTGATGCCCTCGACAACCATTTCCGTCAGCGCATTCCTCATCCGGGCGATCGCGGTAGCGCGATCGTTACCATGTGTGATGAGCTTGCCGATCAGCGAATCATAAAACGGCGGCACACGGTAGCCGCTATATATATGACTGTCCATGCGCACACCCGGGCCGCCGGGCGCATGCCACAATTCGACCAGTCCCGGAGACGGCATGAACGTTTTCGAATCTTCCGCATTGATGCGGCATTCGATGGCGTGCCCGCGGATTTCGATGTCTTCCTGTTTTACTGACAACCTTTCGCCGCCGGCAATCCGCAGCTGTTCCTTGACGATATCCACGCCGGTGATGAGTTCCGTGACCGGATGCTCCACCTGCAGGCGGGTATTCATCTCGATAAAAAAGAACTCGTCGTCCTGGTAGAGGAATTCGAAGGTCCCTGCGCTGCGATAGCCCATTTCGATGCAGGCCTCGACGCATCGCTTGCCGATCCGGTTCCGCTGCTCCTCGCTGATTCCGGGCGCGGGTGCTTCTTCAATAACTTTCTGATGTCGCCGCTGCATCGAGCAGTCGCGCTCGCCCAGATGAACGGCATTGCCCTGTCCGTCCGCCAGCACCTGGAACTCGATGTGACGGGGCCGATCCAGAAATTTCTCCATGTACACGGTTTCGTTGCCGAAGGCAGAACCGGCCTCAGCCTGTGTTACGGCAATAGCGCCGCTCAAGCTGGCCTCCGAATGCACGACCCGCATGCCGCGGCCGCCTCCGCCCCCTGCAGCCTTGATAATAATTGGATATCCGATGTCCCGCGCCAGGCGCAGGTTCTCTTCCACGTTGTCCGACAGGGGACCGTCAGAGCCGGGCACACAGGGCACACCCGCTGCCTTCATGGCGCGTATCGCGGACACTTTGTCACCCATGAGCCGAATGGCAGAGGCGGGTGGGCCGATGAAAACGAAGCCGCTCGACTCGACCCGCTCGGCGAAATCGGCGTTCTCCGAGAGGAAGCCATAGCCGGGGTGCACCGCGACGGCGTCGGTCACTTCGGCGGCGCTGATGATGGCGGGCATGTTGAGGTAGCTTTCCGTCGAGGCGGGCGGGCCGATACAGACGGTCTCGTCAGCGAGCAGCACGTGTTTCAGGTTGTCGTCGGCCGTCGAATGCACGGCGACCGTTTTGATGCCCATCTCG